>NZ_JAKJSE010000009.1:0-221092 GCF_050336585.1 Enterovibrio makurazakiensis | reverse complement strand
AGGGAAGGCATCGGCATTGTCGCCCACGCCATCGCCGTCAGTATCGGTTGTCTCAGTGGCATCTGTTGGGAAGGCATCGCCGTTATCGCCCACGCCATCACCATCGGTGTCCGTGTCTTCATTCGGATCGAACGGGAAGGCATCGTAGATATCGAGCGTACCGTCGTTATCGTCGTCTTCATCGTTCGGGTTGGAGATACCATCACCGTCCGAGTCTTCGGCACGATCGTCAACGCCATTGCCATTCACATCGCTACCCCCTTCACCGTCTTGAAGGGTAAGCATGCCATCACCGTTGGTGTCGAAGGCCGCGAAGTGATAGCCGTGCATGTCGAAGGCCGTGCCGTCGTTTTCAGCATTCTGACTTTCCAAATCAAGGTAATCTGGAATGCCATCACCGTCAGAATCCGGGGCAGGATCGACGCTGGCTTGTAGGTCGATACTGTCGACCATCAGATCGCCATCAGCGTCGATGAGACCGGCTTCGACCACATCAGGGATGGTGTCGTTGTCTGAGTCCAAATCCACATCGTTGGTCACGCCATCGTTATCAGCATCGGCTGACAAGCCAGCCCCCGACAGCGGGGAAAGCACGATGTCACTGAGTTGGAATGCGCCGTTGTAGAAGCTCGAATCAACGTAGAAGTCTGGTGTCTCTCCCGAGCGTGTGGTGGTGTGAATGGTGGTGTCGTTGTGCAAGTACGTCACGGTACCCGCAGTGACTTGTAGTGCTAAAGTATCACCCGCAGCGATAGAGAATGTGCTGTTGTAACCACTCGGGTATCCGCCGTTTTCATAGAGATATACGGTTGTGCCTACTACGTAGAAAGCATGATCGATGTCGCTATAGCTGGCCGAACTTTCGACACTGCCGATACCGATCATGTTGTTGCTGCCTAACGAGCCCACCACAAACGAGAAGCGATAGTTGTCGTTGTAACCATACTCGGAGAAACGATCAGAGTTGGCTTGCCATGACCAACTGCCACCATTGACTGTGAGGGTACCGTCAGTGAAGTCGGCATTGCCAGTCAGGGTAGGCCAGTTGGTGATGTTGGCACTGGTGCGCGATTCAAGATCATCCGACAAGCCATCGTTATCGCGGTCAATGTCGCTGTTATCGCCGACACCGTCACCGTCGGAATCCGACGTTTCCGTGGCGTCGTCAGGGAAGGCATCGGCATTATCGCCCACACCGTCACCGTCAGAGTCGGTGGTCTCAGACGCATCGTCAGGGAAGGCATCGGCATTGTCGCCCACGCCATCGCCGTCAGTATCGGTTGTCTCAGTGGCATCTGTTGGGAAGGCATCGCCGTTATCRCCCACGCCATCACCATCGGTGTCCGTRTCTTCATTCGGATCGAACGGGAAGGCATCGTAGATATCGAGCGTRCCGTCGTTGTCATCGTCTTCATCGTTCGGGTTRGARATACCATCGCCGTCCGAGTCTTCWGCACGATCATCAACGCCATTTCCATTCACATCGCCGCCGCCTTCACCATCTTGAAGGGTAAGCATGCCATCTCCATTGGTGTCGAATGCCGCGAAGTGGTAGCCGTGCATGTCAAAGGCGGTGCCGTCGTTTTCAGCATTCTGGCTTTCGAGATCGAGGAAGTCTGGAATGCCATCACCGTCAGAATCTGGGGCAGGATCGACGCTTGCTTGTTGGTCGATACTGTCAACGGTCAAGCTGCCATCGCTGTCAGCCAAACCTGCTTCAATGACATCAGGAATGGTGTCGTTGTCCGAGTCCAAATCGATATCGTTGGTCACGCCATCGTTATCAGCATCGGCGGTTAAACCTGCGCCAGAAAGCGGCGTTAGAGACATGTCACTGAGTCGAATTTCTCCACTATAGAAGCTGGAGTCAACATAGAAATCAGGCGTTTGACCGCTGTAAGTGACTTCACGAGCTATGTCATCATTGATGCGATAGGTGACTGTGCCTTGCGCGACTTCTATGGATAACGTATCGCCAACAGCGATAGAACCAAACGAACCGATTGAGGCACCATTTTCGTAGATGTTGAGCGAAGTATTGACGAGGTAAAGTGCATAATCAATGTCGGTATAGCTTGCCGAACTTTCAACGCTACCCAAACCAATCATGTTGTAGGTGCCAAGAGCATCAATCTTGAAGCTAAAGCGATAATTGTCGTTAAAGCCATAGTTAGAGGCACGGGCTGAGTTAGCTTGGTAGCTCCACGAACCGCCGTTAGCTCTGAGCATGCCATCGCTGTAGGTTGCGCCCGTTAGCACCGGCCAATCTACGATTTCTGCACTCGTACGAGACTCTAAATCATCGGCCAATCCATCGTTATCGCGGTCAATATCTCCGTTGTCTCCCACACCGTCGCCATCAGAGTCTTTAGACTCATTCGGATCTGAAGGGAATACATCACTGTTGTCGCCGACGCCGTCGCCATCAGTGTCGGTCGTTTCTGAATCGTCAAGCGGGAAGGCATCGTCCTCATCGAGTACGCCGTCATTGTCGTCGTCGTCATCAACGCTGTTACCGATGCCGTCACCGTCCGTATCATATTGCTCATTGGGGTCTAGTGGCTTCCAGTCGTCCTCATCGTTTACGCCGTCGCCGTCATCATCGTTGTCGGCATTGTTGCCGATACCGTCATTGTCCGTATCTGTTGTTTCGGTGGCATCTTTTGGAAAGGCGTCCTCTTCATCTGGAACGCCATCATTGTCATCATCGGGGTCAACATCATCGAGAATGCCATCGCCGTCAGTGTCCACAATCACTGATTCGACGAGATTTTTCATGTCAATAATACCTTCAGAAACAGTCAGTCCATTCCAAGCGGAAACTGGACGTGCGGTATCCAAGACGAGTTGTTTAATTTCTCTGTAGGTCATGGACGGATCCATTGACCATGCGAGTGCCACGACGCCAGTGACAACTGGTGTTGCTTGCGAGGTGCCACTAAAACCAGAGTAGCCTCCCGAGGAATTGGTCGTGTTGAACTCTGTCGGTGCTGCAATATCAACGCTAACTGCACCATAGTTTGAATAGCTGATTCGACCTTCACTTTGGTTGGATGCAGCGATACTTAGAATGTTGTCATTGTCATAAGACGCTGGATAAACGGGGCTATTGTCGATGTTGGAATTGAAGTTGTGTGATGCAATGACCATCAGGTGATCGTCGTCAGCAATCTCAGTGATCAAGTCTTTGAATGCTTGGCTGTAATCTCCGCTGATCCCCCAACTGTGGTTTGAAATCCTTGAGCCTTTATCGGTGGCATAACGCAGTGAGGCCATTGCATCAGAGACTGCTGCTGCAAAACTCAACGGACCGCCTGTATCCATAAGCTGACAGCGCCACGCACTGCCCACATAGCCGATTCCATTATCACCACGTCCACAGATTGTACCAGCGACAGGCGTACCATGGCCGCCGAAGACAGTATTTGTGCGACCATTTATATCATCGACGATGCCATTGTTATCATCGTCGACGCCATTACCGGCGACTTCATCAGGGTTAACCCAAAAGTTGTCTTTTAGATCTTCGTGGCTTCGTAATATACCTTGGTCATACACAGCGATAGGGCCAATAGCGGACGCATCCGTGATGGTTTCCCATGCTTCATAGGCGTTCAATTGGTTTAGCCACCACGCGGAACCATTGCTAATACCGCCGTTTGATTCGTTTGGTGCCAGCGCCCATTCGATCAAATAGTCAGGCTCACCAAATGCCACGTTGGGGTGCGCATTGACCACTTCTAGCGCCGTTTCAAAGCTCATACCTTCCGGGATTTGATAGACATGAACGCGAGTGTCAGGAGAAGTAGGGTCTAGAGATGTTTTATGCTCGAAACCGATATCTGCCAATGCAGTTGTCGTTTCAACACCATCCAATAATCGAATAGTTAACACGTCTGGAACGTGTTTGGATTCAACCATGCGCGCAAAAGTGGGTAACTGAAGGGGGTCGCGGCCTTGGTTGATATGATAACGCTCGAACTTTAACCAGCCGGGTGTGCGTGCCTGGTTAATGTGGGCATCGACCTGCTTGAGCCAGTATTCGCTAAAAGGTCTATTGCTGAGGGACGCTTTGAGCCAAGGTCGATCAGGGTTATCACCATGATCAATGCCATTTCCTGCAAGGGTCTCTTTAAAAGGAATCGTTGATATTGGTTTAACAAATGGCACTTTGTTCGTTTTTGGAGTGTTTGATTTTGTGTCAAGTATCGCTGCGTTTGAAATTGAAACGCTTAACGGAGCTGGAATAGTGTGGAGGTTTAAAGGTTGGTTAGCACCGATAACAAAAGCGGAACTTAACAAAAAAACGCCTAAGGAGATAAGTCGTCTTCTCTGTCTGTTTTTATTCACTTCATTGTTTTGTTTTTGGCTTGGTTCGCTTTTATTTTTCTGAGAATTTTGATTCAACATGGCCAAAGTTACAATCCTTTTGGTTGTATTGAAATGACAGAGATGGTTAGTTATTTGAGCCTAATTTCTCTTACATAATGTCGTTGTTTTCTAGCGTGATAACCTTGATTCGATTCACGCAGACTTTGTTGGTTAAAAGGCTAGTTGAAATAATGCTTACAATGTTGTATCAAACATTAGAAAATGGTCTTCTTACGAATGTCTAATTTAGAGATTGCCTTTATTTGTTTTAGTTAGAGTAAGAAATACTCTTGTTTTTTATGTGGGTTTGTAGGTGGGCTGTTTTTCAATAAAAATGGGGTTTGGTTCTTTAACATAATGTGCAAATTTTTGAGTGTAAAAAGAGGCTTTAAATAGAATGATGTACTTTAATTTTCTGTTTTCTATTACTCATGTCGGTTTTCTGTAAATCATGCATTTTTTTCTATGCTTATTAGGAAAAACTCAACACTTTCTGTATGTTGAAAAGACTTGCTTGTAAAATATAAGCACCTATATTTTTTGCTATCAATCGCTCGTCGTTAGGCTCAGGGACGTGTAAACTCCAGCATTGCTTTATCTAATTGATTTGCCGGGGCGGAAATGAGCACGAGTGTCAGCTATTTACATACACTGAATCAGGTTTTTGGTTTTGAAAGCTTGCGAGGCGGGCAACAACAGGTTGTCGATAATGTGCTGTCTGGACACTCTTCCGCGGCTATTTTTCCAACTGGGTCTGGTAAATCTCTCTGTTATCAGTTGCCTGCTCTACACCTCCCAAATCTAACTCTTGTCATATCCCCGCTGTTAGCACTGATGAAAGACCAGCTCGACTTTCTAAAAAGTCGAGGCATTGCGGCTGCATCGATTGACTCCTCTCTGACGTATGATGAATCGAGAGAAGTCATGCGTGGCGTAAAGGCGGGAGAGATAAAAATACTCATGATTTCTGTCGAGCGTCTAAAAAACGAACGCTTTAGACAGTTTATATCATCAGTTTCTATTTCATTGATGGTAATAGATGAAGCTCACTGTATTTCAGAGTGGGGGCATAACTTCCGTCCTGATTATTTAAAGCTGCCAGTTTATTGCCGGCAACTTAATATTCCCCAGGTCTTATTGCTAACGGCAACGGCGACGCCGAAAGTGATAGAGGATATGGGGAATAAGTTTGGCATTGAGTCTGAAAATATTGTTATTACGGGCTTTTATCGTGAGAATTTAGATCTCAATGTTATTGCGTGCACAGAGAACACAAAATCTGAGGTGTTGTTAGAGCAAGTTCATCGTCATGATTCGGCTCCCACGATTATTTATGTGACACTGCAAAATACCGCGCAATCTGTCGCTGACTTTCTTCAGCAACACGGTGTGCCAGCGCACGCCTATCATGCTGGTCTGCCAAATGAACTACGTCAAAATATTCAGAGTCGCTTTATGGAAGGCGGTATTAATTGCATTGTGGCGACAATCGCATTTGGTATGGGCGTCGACAAGTCTGATATTCGTTCGGTGATCCATTACGACTTGCCAAAGTCTATAGAAAATTATAGCCAAGAAATCGGTCGAGCAGGGCGCGATGGTCAACCCTCTACATGTACCGTGTTAGCCAATCGAGAATCCCTAAGTGTGTTGGAAAATTTTGTCTACGGCGATACGCCGGATCATTCTGCCATTCGTGCAGTGATCGATGAAATTGGAACAACGCCACTGGGCAGCGCTTGGGAAGTGATGCTCAATCGACTGTCTAGAGATACCAACATACGGCAACTTCCGCTTAAAACATTGTTGGTGTACTTAGAACTAGAAGGGGTGATAGAACCGAAATTTAGTTACTTCGCCGATTATCGATTTAAGGCTTTAGTTAGCATCGACAATATACTGGCGAAGTTCGATGGTGAACGTCAGCAGTTTGTGAAAGCCGTATTTGATTCATCCCCCAAATCTCGTACTTGGCATACCGTGGATTTTGAAGCGCTTTGGCAAGGTTATCAGGCAGACCGTCAGCGTGCGGTCAAAGCATTGGATTACTTTGCAGAACGTGGGTGGATTGAACTAGAAAGCAAACAGATGACGGATGTTTTTAATATCTGCCGTCCTGAGGCGTGCCAAGGGCGAGAGGCGAGTGATCTTAGTGAACGTATCCATCAAATGTTTCAAAACAAGGAGCAGAGTGAAGTAGAGCGAATTCATGCCATGCTGGCATTGTTTGAAACACAAACTTGTTTGAGCCATCGTTTAGCCAGTTACTTTGCGGATGAGCATGCTCCAGAACAATGTGGTCATTGCTCTGTGTGTCGCGGTGATATTGCGGTATTGCCTGGTGGTTCACCGCTAGCCCTGTTGGAGTTAGATCAACTTAAGGCAGCTTGCCAGCCCTTGTTTGATGCCGCCAAGATGGAAGTAGTGACAGCTGAAGCGGTTGCGAGGTACTTATGTGGTATTTCCTCTCCATTGACGGGACGGCTTCGTGTGGGACGAACCGCTGGTTTTGGTCAATTTAGCCATTATCCGTTTGCTGATGTGAAAGCACTTTGTGAGCAATTCTAAGGCAAGCTGTCCTAGTATCGATAGGTATTGTTCGGTTCATCAGTCGACAGGTCGAGTCTCATGTATTCCCCAACAATCTAAAGAGACTAGATTGTTGGGGGAGAGATATTTTGAAAGGGATTATTACGCCTGACGTTGAGCGTTATCGACGAGGTGTTTTTTCGTGGCTAACCATTTAGTCAGTGTTTTGATGAGTTGCTGTTTGGTGATGGGCTTAACAAGGTGATCATGCATCGCGCATTCAATCGATGACCTAGTATCCTCACTGTATTCGCCAGACAGTGCGACAATAATTGTGCTGGCATTTAAATCACGTATTTTTTGGGCGGCTTTAATGCCTCCCATCCCCGGCATGTGAATATCCATAAGAACAAGATCAAATGTCTCGGCAGTGACTTTCGCAACTGCTTCTTCTCCAGAGACTGCTTGATTGACGATAACCCCTTCACTGGTTAGATACGCTTGAACGAGGAGCCGGTTGACTTGCATGTCGTCGACAACGAGAACGCGTTTTCCAATTAAACTTCCCAATTTTGTTAGGCGGCCTTCGTCAATAAGGCATTCTAGCGATCGGTGAAGTGCGAAGCGGTTGTTGATGCCTGCTATTCGCCCTTGTATCAAATCGACACTGTTCAATGACCGATCGTGTTCATTGGTAGTGTCATTGCTGAAATACAAAATCGGAGTCACTTGTAAGTCGTGTCCAAGATCTCCCGCTCTCAGGGCCTTGAGTAAATTGCTCCCTTGTACAACTAGTGCGCTATCGATAGCGATGATGTCAACAGGGTGTTGGCACGCATAACTAATACCTGTTTCGATGTCTGCAGCGTGTTGGATGTTATTGGTCAATAATTGCAGCTCACTGGACAACCAGTTACTCGCGAGATTGTCACCGACAACGATGATGGATTTTGTTTCGAGGTAAGAAGAAACAATCCCCTTGGTTTCTTCGTCATACGTTTGTTCGTCCACTGAAGGGAAATAGAGGACGAACTCCGTGTATTTTTCTGGCAATGAGCGGCAAACGATGTTGCCATCGAACGATTGCATAACACGCATACAATACGAGAGGCCAAGCCCATTGCCTTGCTCTTTTCCATGTGAGTAAAAATCATCAAAGATGTGAGCCTGATGTTCGATAGAAATACCGGGCCCTGTGTCTACGATATGCAGCTCATTGTATTCGCCATTCTTTTTGAACTGGATGTTGACTTGACTGTTTGGGTAAGCTTCAAAGTAGTGCACCGCATTCTTTAACAGATTGAACAGCATGAAGCTGAATAAGGTGTCACTACCTTTAAAAATAAAATCATCTTTTATGCTCAGATTGATGCGATCACGATAATTGTCGCTATAGAAGCTGAAATCACTGAGAACCTGCTCAGTCAACTCCGCTACAGAGTAGTGTTCGAATACTTCTGTTTTGATCCCTTCTCCGCGCAATTCATCAAGAATGGCGTCGATAAAGCGTGTACCAAGTTGAACTGCTTTCTGTCCTTCTGCGAGTTCTTGATAGATTTTCTTCATGTTGTGTGACGCAAATGGGCTGATAGAGCCACTCTCTACGTTAAACATGTCTGCATCGATACGTTCAAAGTGGTATTTGATTTTGGTCAGTGGGTTACGGATTTCATGGGCGATGGAGCCCGCCAAAACTTGGGACTTCCGGACCTTATCTTCGGTAATAATGAATCGATTGGCCTCGTCAAAAAGACGCTGCAAGCCCATGATCTCTTCACTGGCGAATAGCTCGTTCTCATTCTGTTTTGACACCATGTATAAGTGAGTTACTTCGTTTTTTTCGTTGGTGATTGGTAAGACCAAAGAGGTGCCAGTGTTGCCCATTTCCTTGGCAAGACTCGTCAAAGATTCGCAATCATCAGATTTGTCGTGCCGAATTTGATACTCAAGTTCTTCCTTGACGAGTACTGAGCGATCGCCTTGAAAGCAGGATACAAAAACGTTGGTCTCAGCGTTATTGCCGACTTTCTGAATACGTCCATCTCTCGCATTGAGTACGTGATTGAGTTTAACGACGGCTTCGTCAGTGGAATAACGAAACTCCCCAATCAAATTACAAATGCTTTCAACGGGGTTACCATTCTTGCGGTAAAGTAATTGGTTTACCGCTCTTCGAATTGCGGCATGAGAGCGGGGCCAGAATATACCCGTGAGCAATGTCCAAGCGACAATGAGCAGCGTAGCTTGTTTGAGCTGTTGCATGCCAATGAAAACGATTGGCGTCACGTACAATGTTGCGTTAGCAATGAAACTGATGGTGACCATAGCAATGTATCGACTGCTATAAAATCGATTATGAAGTAAAGCGTAACCCACCATGATGGCTTCAATAATTGATAAAGCAGGTGGCACCCAAGCCATCGAAAAGTCGTTGAATAATACGGGTATCAGGAAGTGGGCGAGAAAGGTCGAGAGAATAAACCCGACCATGCCAAAGACCATGTAGGAGGCTTTTACTTTCTTAAGCCTCTGAGAACTTCGGCTCGAGCGGATGAAATTAGCGAGCGTAAGTACGACCAAAAGCAGAAGAATGCCAAAGAACAACCCACTCGCTGGCCCGAAATGAATGATAAAATCACCGACATCGTAGACATCAACATGCGTGATATTCATTCCGGGCAGTACATTTGTGAATAAGATGATGGTGCAAGTTGTGCCAAACAATATCCATTGCCGGCGTTTCAATTCAAGCCCTTCACGCTCTGAAATCAATCTGCACGAGAAAAGATAGGCCAATGCAAATGCAAGGCCAGAAAATGCGTTCGCAAGTAGCGCCATCACCAGGGTGGTTTTGGCACTAGAGGTCACAAGAAGATCTGATTGAAAGTATGCGTTAGAAAGAATCCACAGTGAAATAAACACGGTATAAAGCGTATAGGGGAGGTAAATAGGCCGGAAGATTCCAGACCTATTTTTACTTAGTGCTCGAGCAAAGTGAGAGGCCCAAAGCATGACGACGACGGCAATCACGACGAGAAAAACCGCCGTGAAGCTCGCTGACATAGTGTAAAGGAATTCAAGCATTCGTCATTACTCTCGCTTGCTTGCGCATCGCTATAATTCTCTTGTTGTAGTCTCTGAAACTGCACTGTTCAAAGGCTTGGCTCATTGGTCCAGTGAAAACGATACCTTGATAAGTGGTTAAAGCAGTACCTTCCACTTTTTGGTGACACAAAGACACGTACGGCAAGGTTCCGTCGCCGTCATTATTCACTGATTGATAAAAACCCAATATGGAAGGCTGTTCCACGATGGTATAAGCCGCTTCAATACCAATGTCGGCAAGTTTAAGTGTCAGATATTTAAGGGTTAAATATAGAATGTGATTTAACTTCTCTCGTGGGCCAGCGATGGCCATTCTAATGATCTCACAGACCGCAGACTCTTGTTTTGTTGCTTGCAACAATGAATAGTCGAATGCAGGTACAGATGATGTTTTTAACTTATTTTTCAAGCCGTTAGAGAAAATTCCGGAGCGTTCCAACGTGTTGATTTTCTCACTGGATAGACTCAGTGTCCAACTTTCTGTTTGAAAAAAAGGATCAAATGTCAGCCAATTATCACGCTGACCCCAGCGTTGAATAAGTGCTGATGATAATAGTAGCGGGTAATCATGTTGCTCTTGATACAAAATGAAGTGTTCGCCTGAAGATGAGACATCGAGGTAGTAGAGCATTTCGTACCAATGCTGCTGTTTCACGAATGTTTCTAAGTTGATCAGAACATTAGCGAGTGAAAGTTTCATGGGTACATCGCTGTAACTGGTCATGAACAAGCGCTCATCATGACGAATATTATTCACCACTTCGTAGCGATAACTCTCCGGTTTTACTTCTAGCGTTTGTGCATCTTCATTTGAATCTTGGCGAGAGTTTAAGTGTGTTTGAGCGTCAGCAATAATTTGATGCACTTTAAATGCAGCCCAACAACTTAGTATGTCGCCATACAAGGCAATGGCTGTTTTTTCTATCATGGCAAAATCATCAGGAAGCCCACTTAGGGAAGTGACTCCACAAATTGAAGCCGCAATATTGCCCGTGAGCGTGGTATAGAGGTTACCTTTGGGCGTGTCGGCAGGTTGTGATCGAGTGATTTCTTGTGTCCGATTGGAAACGATTTTTTCAAACAGATCATAATGATGTGTTGCTAGCATGTAGTCGCTAATATAGGTGAGAAAGATGTCTTGTGGTGTAGAAATACCTTGTTGAAAATCGTCTGATAAAGGTAGCGTTGGTGTCGCAATATTCGCTAAAAGAGGTGCTTGTGTGAATGTGTGTTGGTTAGCTGTGTTGTCGTACATACATAAATCCTCGACATAATGTTGAAAAGTCCAAATAAGTGTACGAATGATGTAAGGCAAATTCTGATGTTAAAAAATATATTTGATGTTTTTACACAAGTGTTTCGATTCGGAACCACTTGGGGAAAGGCATTTAGCCTTGGTTTATTTCCGATTCTGTTGATAAAAAATTATTAGTTGTGCTTTGATGTGGACCTGAACAGGGTGCTTTTGATTGAGGGATTTGGCGAAATAGTGTGCGGAGAGAGGCGACATCTATAAAAACGTGAAATTTGAATCTCAACTCAAGCAGGAATCGATGTGGGATCTGCAATAACCAATGGTATTATTGCGCCATAGAAACAAACGAAATTACTGTTTGGCGAACAAAAACAGGCACGCTCAATAAAGACAAGGTGTGCGCAGACGGAGTCAAAATGGCAAAACTAACACTTCAAGAGCAAATGCTTAAAGCGGGTCTTATTGATAAAAAAGCGATGAAGAAAGCAGGGAAGACGTCGAAAAAATCCCGCACAATGGCGAAAGCAGCAAAAGCCGCAGTAGAAGAAAATCGCACGGCTCAAATGGCTCAGGATCAGGAACTGAATCGCCAGAAGCAGTTAGAAGCCCAGAAAAAAGCCATTCTTGCTCAGGTGAAGCAACTGGTTGAGATGAACAAAATCGATCGTAAAGATGGCGATATTGGATATAACTTCACCGATGGCACGTTAGTGAAAAAGTTATACGTCACCAAAGATATCCAAGCGCAACTCGTGAATGGTCGCTTAGCCATTGCCCGCTACCTTGATGGCTATGCCATTGTTCCAGGCGTGGTTGCAGACAAAATCAGCCAGCGCGATGAAGAAACGATCATAGTGAACAATACCGTGTCGGAGCAGGAAATTGATGAAGATGATCCGTACGCAGATTTCCAAATCCCAGATGATTTGATGTGGTAAGCGCCCCCGCATCTGGAAGATAACTTCTGGCCTTACCTTTCGGGGTGAGGCCTTTTTTATCCCGCCCAAATTTGCGTGTTTGAAGGTGGAAAAATTTTCAGAACCCTTAAAATTATAGAGGCGAAAATAAATATCACTTTTCGTCGTCTTTTCTCGTTTGTCTTCGTCTTATAGGTAAAGAACACTGAAACACCACGCATGTTTTATGTGGTGATTTTATGTCACTCATTGCTGAATATAAGAAAGATGACGAAAACACTAGAAAAAATATTGGTAGGCACGCTAGGAGGCATCCGCCGCGGTATTGAAAAGGAAACCATTCGGACAACCCCTAAAGGCGCATTGGCACAAACCTTACACCCTAAAACCTTGGGTTCTGCTTTAACGCATCCGTTTATCACCACTGACTTTGCCGAAGCTCAGCTTGAGCTGATCACGCCAGCGTATACAAACAAAAAGCAGATGTTTGATTGTTTGTCCTCACTGCATCATTTCGTTGCAGGCGCATTGCCAGAAAACGAGTTGTTGTGGGCGGGTAGCTTGCCACCCGTGTTGCCAGCAGACAGTGACATTAGTCCAGCACAATATGGTTCGTCGCACTCGGCCAGGATGAAAATGCGCTATCGCCAAGGTTTGGCGAATCGCTATGGCAAGCGGATGCAAACTATCTCGGGAATTCATTACAACTTCTCGTTGCCAGAAGCGTTTTGGCAGGGGATGTATGCGTATGAAAAGACTGAGCTTTCTCTTGCAGACTATGTGTCTGAGAAGTACTTCCATCTAATCCGAAACGTGATGCGTCACGGATGGATAATTCCGTTTTTATTTGGTGCATCTCCTGCGCTGGATAAAAGCTATTTGGAAGGGCGAGAGCATCAACTCGAACCGATGGGTGATCACTCGTTTTATCTGCCGTGGGCGACATCGCTGCGATTGAGTAGTTTGGGTTACACCAACAGCGAACAATCGAAATATCCAATCAATTACGACGATAAAATGGCGTATTTGAAAGGCGTTTCAGCGTTGTTAGCGATGCCGAGTGAGAAATACCGCTACTTGAATGACAATCAGCAACTAAACAACGCCATTTTGCAGCTTGAAAACGAACTCTACGGCTCAGTGAGACCGAAAGTTGTGAATGCAGAACTGCGTCCTTTGGAAGCTATGTGTCGTTATGGTGTTGAGTATGTTGAGCTTCGCACGGTAGACAACAATCCCTATTTGCCGCTGGGCCTGAGTGAAACCCAGAGCGATTTCCTCGATCTCTTCCTCACGCATTGTGCGCTCGCGCCGAGCCCATCATTGACCCGTGAGGAGCAATTAATGATTCAACAGCGTGTTGAATTAGTGACAACAATGGGAAGAAAACCAGATCTCATGCTGCCTACGGTTGATGGTGACGTGTCGCTTGTTGAATTAGGAGAAGCGCTATTAGGTGCAATGGGTAATGTTGCCGCCTTGTTTGATAGCGGTTTCAACACGCAGGCGTATTCGTTGAGCCTTTCGTTAGAAAAACAGAAGCTTTCCGATATGTCGTTAACGCCTTCTGCGATGATGCTGGCCGACATGGTAGTTAATGACATTGGTTATCGTGAACTGGTTCAACGATTGTCTGAAGGACATATGTTGACGCACAGCGCGTACCCCGTTTCGGCTGAGACCGTCGGTCAGCTCAATGAGCTTGTGACAACGTCACTTGATCAACAAGCCGAATTGGAGAATGCGCAGGAATTGCCATTCAGCACGTTCTTGACGAAGAAAACAGCCATTACGTGTGACTGCTAACTGTGATTGATAACTTCAGCTACTCATTCAAATAGATGACCCCATGGAATTAATTTGGAAAATGCGCGGCTACATGAAGCTATGTACTCGCCGATATCTGATCGCGTTTTTTGCGTTGCAAACCGTCGCGATACTTAACTTGGCACCACCTTGGTTGATTGGACGTATTGTTGATGCGATCAGTAATGATGCGCTCACAAGCCAATTATTGATGACCCACTTAGCGGGTATTTTTTTCGCAGCGATCGCCATGTATGCGCTCAGGTATGTGTGGAATAGCCAGCTTTATGGGGCAGCCATAGAGGTCTCCCGTGTGATCCGGCGCGATTTGTTTTTGCATTTCACAGCCATGTCACCGTCGTTCTATGGCAAGCACACAGCAGGTGATTTAATGGCACACGCCACTAACGATCTGAATGCGGTGGAATCCGCTGCGGGTGATGGCGTGATGACGTTGGTGGATTCTTTAATTGCAGGCTTTACCGTGATCTTCGGCATGGTGTTTTTGGTTAGCGGCCATCTTACTGCCGTCGCATTGTTGCCGTTTCCGCTATTGGTACTGGTTACCAATCGTTACGGCGTAGGTATGCAAAAACACTTTGGACGCGCGCAGCAGGCATTTTCTCACTTGAACGAAGAAGTGCGTGAAACTGTGGCAGGTATTCGTGCCGTGCGTTCTCATGGCATTAACCCGCGACAAAAAGCGCGTTTTGATGAAAAGCTGGATGAGACGCTAGAAGCTAACATTGATGTTGCGAAAGTCGATTCATTGTTTGGGCCAACTATTCAATTGATCTACGGTACCTCGTTTGTCATCACCCTTGCGTATGGCGGATGGATGATCAGCGAAAATGCCATTACCGTTGGTTTGTTTACGAGCTTCACCTTGTACCTTGCGCAGTTACTGGGTCCGTTCCTGCAATTTGGCTGGCAGTTCAACGTGTTCCAACGTGGTAATACGTCTTGGAAGCGTCTTGAAGCGTTGTTTGCTCAAAAGCCAGACGTGGTAGAAGGACACGCCGTGATTCCTAACGGTGCCCCTTCGAACCTTTCTGTGAATGTGCGTTCATTTGCTTACACCTCATATGTAGGTGCTTCATCTATTGGCACTTCATCTACTGATACCTCAACTATTGATACGTCATCTTCTGGCATATCAATATCGGCACTCAAAGACGTGGCGTTTACGATACCAGCAGGTGGTTTTGTTGGCATCACCGGCCCAACAGGCGGCGGGAAAAGTACCTTGATCAGCCTGATCATGCGTCAATACGGTTTGAGCGATGTGCAATCTGAGATCACATTGGCTGGTATAAATACCGAACACCTGACGTTTGATTCACTCCGGGGAAAACTCGCTTGGGTGCCTCAAAAGCCGTTGTTGTTCTCAGGTTCAATTTCAGAAAATATCGCCATGGGGAAACCTCATGCAACAGACGAAGAAGTCGCGTTAGTTGCCGAAATGGCAGGTATCAAGCAGGAAATTGAAGCGATGACTGATGGATTTGATACCCAGCTCAGTGAGAATGGGACGAACCTTTCAGGTGGCCAGAGACAGCGCATAGCGTTGGCGCGTGCATTGTTAGTGGATGCCGATATTTTGCTCTTGGATGACCCATTCAGTGCGCTAGACATGAAAACAGAGGCCATCGTTCGTCAGAACTTGAAGACACACTATGGTCATAAGTCCATGCTGTTGGTGACACAACGTTTGCCTAACTTGCGTCATGCCGATGACATTCTCGTGCTTGATCAAGGCAAGGTGGTTGAACGCGGTAAGCATCAGGCATTAATGGCAGAAAAGGGGTGGTACGCCACCGTGTATGAACGCCAAGCCCATACACATGTTCAGTTACACACGTCAATCACGCATGACAACCACGACGTTAATAACGCTAATGTGGAAGAGGTGAGCCATGTTGAGTAAATCTATGGTGCGACTCGTCCGTTTCACCTTGCCACACAAGTTGCGATTTGCCGTCGCCTTTGCATTCTTGATGGTGTCTGTATCAGCGGAAATGGCGATTCCTTGGTTGGCAAAAGTCATCATTGATGAAGTGATCGTGCCTCAGCAGTTTGATTGGAAGCACTTAGGCGTGCTGAGCGCTGCCGTGTTGGTGCTTTATATGTGCCAAGCAGGCTTTCAGTATTTGCAGTCTCTCTCGTTTAAACATGGCGCCTTGTTAGTGGTCAACGATGTTCGCAAGCAGCTGTTTGGTCATGTATTGACACTGCCGATTGCGGCGTTTGATCGCCTATCGACAGGTCGTATGGTGTCTTATGTTACTAATGACACCGAATCGCTGCGTGATCTGTTTGTGTCGACCTTTCCCACTATTATTCAGGGAAGTTTGCGCATCGTGGGTATTTTCATTGCGATAGCGTTGCTGGATTGGCGTTTGGCGATTATCAGCCTGGCATTGATTCCGGTGTTGCTAGCAACCATGCAGATTTACCGCAAGGTGTCGACGCCCGTGTTTGATGGGATTCGCATTCAGATTAGCCATATCAACAACACCATCAGTGAATCGCTTCAAGGCATGTCATTGGTTCAGGCATTTCGCCAAGAGAACGCGTTTAAAGCGCGCTTCGAAAAAGACAACGATACATGGTTTAACTTCCGCACCCGCTCGATCGCCGTAGACAGTTTGATGCTGCTGCCATTCACGCGCTTGGTGGGTTCATTAACCGCACTTGGCATCGTGGCTTGGTTTGGTAATGCTTCGCTACAAACCGTGGTCGAAGTCGGTACGCTTTACGCCTTCTTGAACTACATCGAACGCTTCTTCGAACCGTTCAGGCAGCTGTCGATGGAACTTCGAAAGATGCAGGTGGCGCTGGTGTCCTCCGCACGCATTTTCGAAATCCTTGATGAGCCTGTGCATCACGCCCAAAAAGACGATGCGCCGATGGTCGAACTTGCGCCGCAAAAAGACATCGAGTTCAAGCATGTGCGTTTAGCGTATGAAGAGGGTGTTAACGCGCTGGATGATGTCAGTTTCGTGGCAAAAAGTGGCCAGTTCACAGCCATTGTCGGCCCTAGTGGTAGTGGGAAAAGTTCGGTGGTGAACTTGCTGATGCGTTTTTATCCGCATCATGAAGGCGACATTTTGGTGGGTGGACGACGCATCGACGATCTGCCTGATGCGCAAATTCGTCGTCTGTTTGGCTTGGTCTCGCAAGACCCTTACATGTTTAGCGGATCCATTCGAGAGAACATCGACTTAATGCAGGGTGAAAGCCGCTCAGATGCTGCGATTGATGCTGCCAGAGAAGTGAACGCATCAGCGTTTATCGAGCGCTTACCTGAAGGGTATGAACATCAACCCGGCAATGGCGGTTCATCATTGTCTGTGGGTGAAAAGCAACTGATTGCGTTGGCACGTGTTTTTGCTCATGGGCCCGAGATCTATTTGCTGGATGAAGCGACTGCCAACATTGACAGCGAAACCGAAGAAGCTGTTAAAAGCGCGTTATCAAATATTCAACATGGACGAACAGTTATTGCAGTGGCGCATCGCCTTTCAACCATTAAGAACGCGGATCAAATATTAGTAATGAGCAAAGGGAAGGTTGTTCAACGCGGTACCCATGACGAGCTAGTGGCTCAAATTGGCGAGTACCGAGAGTTATATCTTGCACAGAAAGAACAAGAAGAACATGAAACAGAAAATGCCCATCTCGGCTTGGCAAAAGCATGAAACGTCATCAAATGGTGTTATGCGCAGCGTTAATACACAAACAACATGCGTCGAAGGGAGCAGTAAGGTGAGCACAGTGAATTCTCCAATCGTTGATAAACAAATCACAGACGAAGCATGCCAGTGGCAAATCATGCATGGCGTGGCGATAAAAAATGCGGATGGAACCGCGAGACATTGTCCGTATAGCCTTGCACCGATGACCATGAAACGTCATGTATTCGACCACCTAATGAATGTGACGCCGTTGCTGACCAAATTGATCAGCCAAGTGTCAGAAGACCACGCTTTTTTGCAGTCATCACTTCGCAGCATGTCAAACGCGGATCCATTCTTTGGCCGTTTGCTGAAAATGCATGCGCAAATTCACGGGACGGAACACGCGCCGATAATGGCGGAGCGCAAGCCGCTCCTTTTGATGCGCACCGATTACATGGATGACCGTCAACAAGGCGCGAAAGTGATCGAATTCAATGGTATTGCAGCGGGAATGGGGCCTTTTGGACAACGTGCCAATGAACTGCATGACTACATGCGCCGCCAATGGCCCGATACCTATAACGCATGGGTAGAATCGCCAACTGCTGTCCCTGCAGACAATGCCTGTTTAGACCAATTGGCGCACGGTATTGCTATTGCCGCGCAAGAAATTCGAGCGCATTTTGGTGGCGAAGGGCAGCGCATGTTCTTGATGGTGGTGCAAAAAAATGAAGACAATGTTTATGACCAGCATCTATTGGAAGTGGCATTGCAACAACGTGGTGTTCGCACGGTACGCCGTACGTTTGATCAATTAGCGACGCAATTATCGACTGGCGAAAACCAACGCTTGATCTTGAAAGACATTGGGGCGATTGATGTGGTATATCTACGCGCCGGTTACCAATACTCAGACTATTTTGCGCCTGAATTGTGCGAAGAAGAGTGTTGTGAAGCGCTGAGCCAAACCCGCGTATTTATTGAACAACACCATGTGGCAGTGAACGCGACCGTAGGGCAACAACTGGCAACCAGCAAAACCATGCAGATGCTCCTTACAATGATGACGGCGCGAGATTTAACCCGTTGGGCATTGAGCGAAGAAGAAGCGTTGCGAGTGAAAAGTGTATTGGCAGACATGCTTCCAGTCAGCGCCCAAACCCTCGAATGGTTTAAATCAGATGCTGACAAACACGCTTGGGTACTGAAAAACCAAGGCGAGGGCGGTGGTCACTGTGTCTTCGGGGACGATATTGCAAATAAGCTCGCCAGCTTAAAGCCTGAAGATTATGATGCGTGGGCATTGATGCAGCGGTTATATCCACACGAACGAGAGCGCCCGACCATTGCCGTGCGCAATGGCGAGCAAACGCTGGTGGATGATTTGGTCAGTGAGATTGGTCTGTTTACGGCCTATTTTAACGGCGCGCCTGTCACAGAGTACAATGGCTACGCAGGCTACCTAGTTCGCAGTAAACCCGCACGAGAAAACGAAGGTGGCATTCATAGCGGTAAGGGGATATTAGATTCCATTACGCTTATCGAATAGACTTTGTCGACAATGAAAATCGATAGCCGCGAGTGATCGCGGCTCTTAAAGAGTGAAACGATGACAATTGAAACGGTTTGGGGTGAATACCAATCGAGTGTGAAATCTTTTCTGCATTCGAAAGTGTCGAACCCTGATGATGTCGATGACTTGTTGCAAGATATTTTGTTGAAAACTTATCTTCATCTCAATGAAGTGAAAGACAGGACGAAAGTGAAGTCTTGGCTGTTTCAGGTGGCGAATAACGCCATTATCGATTTCTATCGTCAAAAGGGCCGCTCAAATCAGATTGGTCATGATGATCTTTGGTTTGAAAAAGAAAAGGAACAAGTGCGCGAAGATCTTCTCACTTGCCTGCTGCCTTTTATTCAAGCGCTGCCAGAAGAAGACGCAGAAATGCTCACGTCCATTGAGCTTCATGGACAGTCTCAAAAGGCGTATGCAGAAGAAATGGGAATCAATTACTCGACGCTGAAATCACGCCTTAAAAAAAGCCGAGAAAAGATTAACTCTCTATTTCACGAGTGCTGTGAATTATCGCTCGATAAGAATGGCAGTGTGATTGATTACGAAGCGCGTCAGAAAGGCGATGTGCGCTGCCAATAACCAAAGTCTTAATCTCGTCCATGGGCTTTAAGAATTGAAGCGCTTTGAATAGCCACAGACTTGATAGACTCACTTGAATGAGATGATGCTTTAGGGGTTGATTGATATGAAATATATCGACCGTTAAATAGTATCTCTACCTTATATCTCATGTCCTATTTCCACAATCAACCTACGTAACCACGCATGGGCAGGGTCACCGTGATGTCTCTCATGCCAAATTATAGATGGTGAAAAATGGTCAACTTCTAGTGGTAATTCGAGTGTTTCGATAGGTATCGACATTGCCATCTGCTGAGCTAACTTTCGAGGAAGCGATAGAATCAAATCACTTTTAGCCACTATCATAGGCGCAACTAAAAAATGTGGAATCTGCATAGCAACTCTGCGCGTTAGACCTCGTTGTTTTAACGCAATGTCCACCGAGTTATTTCCTTGCCCAGTGATTATCACGGCTAAATGTGATAACGAAATGTAATTCTTTAGAGTTAATTTACTGTCAATAACCGGGTGATCACGCCGGACCACACAAACAAAGTCTTCTTCATAAAGTGTTCGCTTGTGAAACCTTGCTGGTAAATCGTCGTAAACCCCAATGGCGATATCGGCACTCCCTTGAGTTATCAAATCTACGTTATCACCTGAAGATGCAGGAATTACTAGGTCAATGCCAGGTGCTAACTTTGCTAGCCTTGAAATAAGTGTTGGCATCAACAGCAACGCCATGTGGTCTGCTGTTGCAATACTAAATTTAGCCGATGCAGTACTTGGATCGAATGCGGTGGGAGCAACGATTGTTCTGGCATCATCAAGTAACTTTGTCACAGGCTCTGACAACGCAATAGCTCGTGGTGTTAGTTCCCAACCTTTCGATGTACGTATGAAAAGTGGGTCATTTAACAATCGACGTAGTCGGCTTAGCCCCCGGCTGGCAGCGGGCTGACTTAGCCCTAGTCGTTGACCTGCTCGAGTAACGCTACGTTCTTTCAACAAAGCATCAAACAACTTTAGAAGATTAAGATCTACTCCACCAAAATCCACTTCAGACATGTCCAGTATGACCTATATGCATTTTCATTATGTATGACAAGTTTATAAGATTACGGGTATCCAAACTGTTACATTAATTACATAAAAAAGAGCCAATTATGAGCAAATCAAAATTATATGTTGTTACTGGTGTTAGTGGTCGAACAGGTGCCGCCGCTGCCCGAGCATTACTGAATGTCGGTATGCGCGTGCGCGTTATTGTACGTGATGAAGATAAGGGAGATATTTGGGCCGCTCAAGGGGCTGAAGTGGCAATTGCAGATTTAACTAACACCTCCTCGCTTTACAAGGCATTAATCGGCGCTGATGGAGCTTATATAGTGAGCCCCCCACAGTACTATTTAGATAACCTTTTTGAACAAGCTGAAAGTATGGCTCACTCTATTGCAGAAGCTGCTACAAAAGCTCAATTACCTAAATTAGTTGCCTTGTCCTCCATTGGCGCAGAGCAATCAAGTGGTACTGGGTGGATAGCGATGAACCGACTACTGGAACAACGTTTAAATCAAACTGATTTATCTATCGCTTATCTACGTGCCGCTTATTTTATGGAAAACTGGGGGCCGTTAGCACAAATTGCTGCTACACAAGGGGAGTTGCCTAGCTTTCTCGCCCCACTTAACCAAAAGCTGCCTATGATAGCGACAGAAGATATCGGTCGCATAGCCGCTGAAATATTATGTGAAAATTGGGATGGGACAAGAATCATTGAATTAGAAGGCCCAGATAGGTATTCCCCAAATGAAGTTGCTGTGATTCTAACTAAAGCATTAGACAAAATGATAAAGCCAATTACGATACCGGAGTCAGATTGGATACAATTCATTTCTGGACAAGATTTCTCAACAGTAGCTATTGCAGGTTTTATTGAAATGACCCAAGGTCTTAATTCTAAACATATAGCCTTTGGCAACTCGAATATTGAGCGCCGACAGGGAACTGTGTCCCTTGATACTGTTGTTAGTGCAATGCACATATAGTCAAAAGCGTATACTGCTACCACTGTGATTAATCATCACGTTCTCTCTATTCCTCGTTTACGGCGAACGGTTAAAGGCACCGATAACATTGTATCAATGCGCAATATTATCGAGGGGCTGCGCTCGAATACAATAATTTGATACACGTCTCGGGCTAGGAAGTAGAGATGTGCTCCTTCATCGTCTAAGCAAAGTTTTGATGTTCCCTCGTTTAAACGGGGGGAACATCAGACAATGGCTAGCAAGAAAACACGACAAATAAGGAACAAAAATACGCTAAGAAAAATATCTATTAGTAGCTTTATGTTGATGTGGGCTAAAAACGGAGGTGAAGGCGATTTTTACCCCTATGTCATTGAATGTCACAAAGCGTAAAGCTAAGTAAATTGCCTTCTTTTTGCAGTGAAAATAACGATACTTGCTGCGTTGTTTGGGTATAAGCAAAAAATAAGAAGGATTAACTCAATGAAAAAACTCGCGATTGCTGCACTTGTACTGTTCGGTCTAACAGGTACAGCGTATGCGCTAGATACGCATTTGACACACAACTGGTCAATGCCAAGCCTCTCATTTTTTGATTGCCATAATGGTGGTCATCACTAACCGTTTTTTGAGTGATTTAGTCACATCGTCATAGAGCCACTTATTGTGGCTCTTTTTGTATCACTTTGATGACATTCTCTTTGACTTCTCTCTGCAAAAACAACATCCCCTGTCAGCAAACAGTGACTTATGTGAACGCCAGTTCTTTGGTTGCCGTTGAACTCTATTTTGAGACATCTCATGTGCTTTCAGTGGTGGTAATGTTTTCTCGGCGTTGGATATAAGAAAGAACGAAAAGGAATGAGTATGAAGAAATTAGTGTTGGCGATAGCGGTAACAGCAACTCTGTCCGGCTGCGCGAATAAAGATTTAGGACAAGTAGTTAACGATGGTGTTAACGGCGCAATTAATGGTGTTTTAGGCTCTGTGGGGGGAGTTGGCAATGGCACCGTGGTAAAAAATGATAAAGGCTTTAGCGTAGAGAAAGAGGCTATTTGGACTCACGACGCGGAAAGGTCAAGTCGTGACTATGGTTCGATAACCGTGACCAAAGCAGTAAAAAACCCAAAATCCAGAACGGAAGTGTTTATCGAAAGTTGCTCTCAGCCGAGAACGGGCTCTTTGGAATGCAATGGGAATCTCTTTGAAGTGTCGCCGGAAGGCTGGCTGGCGGATGATAGTATTTTCATTGCAAGCGAGGGGACATATCAAACTATTACCGTTGCGGCGGGCAAGTACTATTTCAAAGTGAAATCAGATAAGACGGGCACAAAGTATTACGCGACCGGAGAGGCCACTATAGCGCCGTATAAAACGAATTTTATCTCTATTGTTCTTGAGTGATGTACGGGCTTTGGCGCTGTGACTGATTGTTGTCGAACGCTTAATGTGACAGTGAACAGCAAAAGGCAGTTGTGTAAAAACAACTGCCCGATGACATCGATGTTAGGTTAGCGAGCGAATCTCGTGGGCACGATGAATAGCCGCTGGGACTTTCTCCAATAAGAAGTCTACCAATGCCCTCGTTTTCGCAGGGATGTATTCTCTTTCAGGGTAAACCACATAGGTCGGAAGACCCCCGATGGCTTGATACTCTTCAAGTAAGGGCACCAGCTTGCCTTCTTCAATGGTGCTCCCTAATAATCCTTTGTCGAGCAGTAGCACTCCGGCATGATCTAAGGCCGCCGAGACCAGAACGCCAGGATCATTGACGGCAAAGGGGCCTGACACTGTGATCTCCTCTTCACCGTCGTTACTGCTAAATGACCAGGTATTCATCGTGACTTTGGCGCTGCGATAGTAGAGGCAAGGGTGATTGAGTAAATCTGACGGTTTATCTAATGAAGGTGCAGTCTCTAAATAGGTTGGGCTGGCGCAAAGCACCCAAGACACATCACTCAGCTTCCGCGCAATTAACGTTGAGTCGGGCAAATACCCCACACGAATTGACACATCAATGTTTTCGGCAACCATATCGACGACGCGGTCTTCTAACTGCAAATTGACCGATACACTCGGATAGCGATTTAGAAATTCTGTCATTAATGGCGCAATGTGTATTCGGCCTTGTGCGGCGGGACATGACACCGTTAGTTCTCCAGCCACTACGGAGCGAGAGTCTTCACTAATGTGTTCGATACGTTGGAGTGCTAATTCAACATTGTGAGCCTCTTGCAGTACTTTTCGCCCAACGTCTGTGAGCATGATTTTGCGCGTCGTTCGGTTGAAAAGTCGTGCTCCAATCTTTTTTTCCAGTGCAGCGAGTTGTTTGCTAACGGAGGATCGACTGATCCCCAAATGCTGTGCTGCCGCTGATAAGCTGCCTTGTCGGTTTATGTGAGAAAATAGAACCAATTCCTGCATTTTTTCGTTTAACATTGCCATGATCGCTTTAATTGTTTCTTTTAAGTAAACAATATAGTGATGGTTTAGTATCTAATCAAGGCAGTAAAGGGTGTGTATTATTTCTTCACATTGATGCTCAGCGCCTTTAGGTAGTTTGGGTATATAAACAAAACCCAAGGAGATGATTGATGAGCAATGTGATGAAAGCAGTACAGATTAACAACTTTGGCGGTCGAGATGTGCTGGCGCTGAACACGGTTGAGATTCCAGCACCCAGGGCAAACGAAGTATTGATCAAAGTGCGTGCAGCGTCGGTAAATCCTGTTGATTGGAAAATTCGAGAAGGTTATTTGCAGCCTTTGCTCAATCATACGCTCCCATTAACACTTGGATGGGATGTGTCTGGTGAAGTCGTGGCGATCGGTGAAAATGTCACAAGTCTAGTTGTGGGCGATTCGGTTTATAGCCGACCAGAAATTGCCAACAACGGCACCTATGCTGAGTACGTGACGGTGGCTGCTGATGAAGTGGCAATTAAACCTGATTCACTAAGTTGGCAAGAAGCGGCGGGTGTGCCACTTGCCGCATTGACGGCTTGGCAAGCATTGGACGAATACGTTCAATTGAAAGCTGGCGAGTGCGTACTTATTCATGGCGGCTCTGGCGCTGTGGGTCAATTTGCCATTCAGTTCGCCAAGTTACGTGGAGCAACGGTATATACCACGACCTCTTCACGAAACTCTGAACTTGTACTCGGTCTTGGTGCTGATCATGTAATTGATTACCGTGAAGTAGACTTTTCAACACTTAAAGACTTGGATGTCGTGTTTGATACCATCGGTGGAGAAACACAAGATAACAGCTTTAAGACGCTGAAAAGCGGCGGGCGTTTAGTGTCGATTGCTAAATCACCAGAAGAAAATAAAGCGGCAGAATTTGGTGTGAAGGCTTCTTTTTGCTTTGTTCAGCCAAACCGTGCTCAGTTGGAAAAGTTAGCTACACTCGCTGATGCGGGTCAATTGACAGTAAACATTGATAGCGAATTCACCTTAGATCAAGTGGCTGAAGCTCATGCACGCAGTGAGACAGGTCGAGCGCAAGGCAAGATTATTATTAATGTTTCTGCGTAATGTCGCATTGGGGCTGTGATGCCCCTTCTAGCAAACTGCTATTAAGGGAATTGGGATATGTTAAAAAAGTTGTTGGGCCTTGCGCCAAAGCTCGAATCAGACGGGTCTTATTCACCGTCAAAACTGGCATTGAAGCTAGCTACTTCCGACAAAACGGAATACGACCACGTTAGCTATAAACCGTACCAAGGTCACCGTTCAAAAGTGTTGGTGATTTTCACCGAACAAAAGAACATGGAAATGCAAAATGGCAAACTGTTCTCTACGGGTAACCACCCAGTTGAAGCCTTATTGCCTATGCTGCATTTGAAAAATGCAGGCTTCGATTTTGATATCGTTACCCCTACGGGTAAACCCGTTGTATTTGAAATGTGGGCATTCCCAGAGAAAGACGAGAATGTTAAGGCAATCTACAACGAGTACAAATCACGCTTTGAACAACCCGGTTCATTGCAGGACTTCGTCAGCACCTCGTTGAGCCAGAGTGATGACTATGCAGCGGTTTTTGTACCGGGTGGACACGGCGCTATGCTGGGTATTCCAGATGACGTTAATGTGGGTAAAGTCTTACATTGGGCAAACGAGAATGGCTTATTCACTATTTCACTTTGCCATGGTCCTGCTTCTTTGCTTGCTACGGCATTGGAGGGAAAAGAATTTCTCTATGCCGGTTACAACATGGCGGTATTCCCAGACTCTGTTGATGATATGACACCAAAGTTGGGGTATTTACCGGGCAAAATGTCTTTGGGCTTGAGCAAGAAACTTGAGAGCTTGGGTGTGACCCTGATGAACACCAAATCTGACAACACGGTTTGTGTAGACCGACAACTTATTACAGGTGCAAGTCCTCAGGCTGCAGATGCACTTGGGAAGTTAGCCGCTAGCACTTTGTTAGATGCGTTGTAAGGTTCACCTGTACTTATCTTGGTCATGTCGTGAACAGTGAGAGAAGAGACAGACGAAAGAGACATCGTCTATCTAATCTTTACGTGATCGATAGAGAAAATGTTGTTTTTATGCACTCTCAACATAGCATGCCAGTTTCAAGCTTGATCTACTGAATGAGTGTAATGTTGTTAACCACATTACACTATTGCAGCCATTGACCTTGAGTGATGGGGAAGCTCGCTAAATTTACCTCTGCAGTGAATCCAACGGAGGCAGTTGCAGGAGAGCAACTGCCTTTGATTTATTATTTTATACCCAAGTAACCTGAAGATGCTCGATTTCAGAGGCCATCAGAGTGTTCAATTCAAGGCAAATTTTTGTAGGAATAGTCATTCTATATCACAGGAATTTAACGATGAAGTGGACGCTCTGAGGGCCTCCCTTCGGGCGAGTTTACTGACGCCATGCTCGGTGTTGTCCCTTTTTGATGGAGCTCACTACATCGGCAAAGGGACGCCTTGATCATAACGTCAGTAAAGCTCGCTGAATCCTGCATCTTCAGGTTGCTTGGGTATATGTTTAAAAAAGAACGCCATTGCACAAGGGCATTAGAAATCTAATGTTTTGTATCTCTCATTTGCTTTCATGGCTAACGCAAACATCCAAGCCCCCGAGAAAATAGCGACAACACTGGGACTGATAAGAAAACAAGCGATTACTGTGACAGAGCAGATCGCTAGTATCTGTTTTCGGTACCAACGATCAAATTTAAACAAATACCTGCAATGCTTGTAGAAGAAACCGCAAAAAAAGACAAGGGCAAGAACCAATATCATTGGCTCTCTTTGCTCCACAAACATGAACATGAACGGTATCGATAAGATTGATACCGTTTGGTTAGGTAATTTGCGGGACTCTGCCCTCAAAGCTCTTTTTTGCTTCACTTTTCCCCCATATTCCCAGCAGCTTCATCAAACATAAATCCCGATATTTTACCGTATGCCTCTGAGCCTAATGTAATAGGAAGTTCATATTTTGGCGGCAATACTTCAATAGTTTTATCAGTCAAGTAATTTGTTCCAACTGTATTTACTACACCTGCAGCCGTGGCCTCTTTTATCCCATCACCATCAACTATATCAATAGACACTGCCATTGCAGAAGAGCCCAAAGACACAGCACTTGCGGGAGCAGCACATGTGAAGGCTCCCACCACGAAACATGCAGTAGCAACTTTGTCTGCTGCACCACTAACACTGTTTAGACCATCTTTAAATTTAGCCGAGCTGAATTCGTCCTCTGCACGTGTTTCCCAAGCGCGTGCGGTGTCATTAAACAGATATACGGTCACTACGCTCATTGCTGAGCGCAAAATAGCGTCATTCGAATTTGCTCCGCTTGCCTCTGCAGCAATGCCAGACACCACGATGATACCTGCTACTTCAACAGTGGCATGAACATCACTTAAATTTTCATGAACCAATTTACCGCCCAATTTACCAATGACACCACTGATAAACCCTTGCTTAAAGCTATCACCACGGATCGCAGTAAAGCTTCCTTGTGAAACACCATGCCCTAAAGCTTGACCGGCTAAATTCCAGTCTTTCCCAAAACCATGGCCAACTTGCCATGTCGCTGCAGCAGAAATTCCCCCTATCACGCCGGCTTGGGCTGCGCTAGCTAGATCACCGGTTGCAATGAAATTTGTCGTGAACGAAACGGTTGCTCCAGACAACACTACTGAGTCAGCGCCAAAAGTGAGAGGCCCCATAAAGTAAGCACCGACGACCATACCAATCATTTGAATGGTCGGATTTTCAAACGTCATGGCAAATACTGCAATCACTGCTCCAATAACAAAATTGACGAAGTGACCAGTAGGGTCGTTGTACTTCATTGGATTGTTATACACATAGGCATAACGGTTATAGCTTTGGCTCATGTCAGGGTGGGGGACAAGACTGTCAGCACTTAAGAACCGACCCAGTACAGGGTCGTAGAGCCGAGCGTTCATGTTGATCAACGATAAATTTCCGTTGCCTACATTTTCATGCCCGGTAAAACCCCGTAGATCTTCATTCAGGAACAACGGTTTTGATTGAAGTTGCGCAACTGCCAGCAATTCACCAAATGGTGTATAGCTTCTTTCAACTTGTATCAATCCGTTTTGATCGGTCACCAGATCTGCTGAGCCCAATGCATCCCGATGGAAGTAACCTGTTCTGTCTATCTGCTTTTCTTCTCCAATCATGATCTTTACATGCTCTGCTACTGCTTGACCATCGGCTATAAAGCGGTGTCGCATTGTTTTGACCGACTCACCATCTTCATTTGCAGATATTTCTAGCTCATAGTCAGGGCCTATGTAATAAGTTGTTACACCATCTGCTGTTTGTTTAACACGCTGTTTTTCGCTGTCATATTCATAGCGAACGAGTGATCCATTGGTGTTGATTGTTTGCGCTTTGTTAAAACTATTCCATGTTAGCAACCTGCCGCGACCCTCGAGCATATTTCCATTTGCATCATACCGATAGGCACCTTCCAACTGACCGTTTGCTTTCGCCGCTATGTCACCTATTCCCGTTTTGTGGATGAGGTTTCCATATACGTCATAACGATAGTCACGTTCGGTAGTGCTTACTAGTTTATTATCACTGTGCATCCAGTTTGTGAGACGATCAAATTCGTCATATTGATAAAATTCATCCTCGTCCCGAATATCACTCAACTTACTAAGGACATTGTTTCGTTCGTCGTAGGTGTATGCAATGTCGCGAATGTACTTATCACCAATTCCGGTCGTAATGCGATTAACAGTGCCTCTAGCTCTGTCGATGTCTCTGCGCGTCAGATAGCCATTGCCAAATAGTTCACCAGATACTCTTCCAAATTGATCTCGACTGGTTGATACCCAAACCACTTCTGTTGTTTCATCGGACAATCGGTCGTCGAGAATTTCCTGAAGTTCTTTTTCTGCTTCGACCAGATCATCCAACTCGGACGTCAAATTTGACAATAGGTCGGTTTCTTTCCGTGCTAGATCGAGATTCGTTTGTGCTTGTTCAAGCATTTGTTGGGCATCAGCATCCGCTTGTTGCGCCAAATTCGTGTACGTACTCGCTTGATCTGCGGCATGCTTAGCTTTGTTCCTATAGGTGTTTGCGAGCGATTGGTAATGATTCGCCCAGCTGTTATATACCTGCGTTACATTGATTTGATTCTGAGGGCCGTGATAACAGAAATAACCAAACTTACCGTTACTACAGTATTTGGTAGAAACCATCCAAAGTGGCACTTGCGCCGTGAAGTGCTCTCTTCGTTTACAACCTTTCCAGTTACTATCTACGCATCTATCGTATTTGTAGTATGCATAACCGTTTTTAACATCGTAACTGTCGAATACGCGGCTACCGAATCGATTCCAGTAATATCTGGCGGTGTTTCGGTACGCTGTTGCTTTGTCTGCATTGATTTTTGATGTTCTAAACAGAGAGCGGGCGCTAGCATAGAGTTCACTGGCGGCTTCTTCATGATCGTCAGCATTTTCCATCAAGATATCGGCTGCATCTTGTAGGCGTTTTGCTTCTCCAATTAGTTCTTGTGCATTTTTTTCTAAGCCATAGGCTTCAAGCTCGATTTCTATGATGCGCTCTGAGGTTTCTTTTAGCGCATTTTCGATTTGTATGTATTGCGCATCCCAGATGTCTGAATAGGGGATACTCATACGCTTGATAAATCCGTTGATATCATAGTCTTTATCAACATTCATACCGGAAGGGTAATGAATACGGCTTAAACGTCCATCTTCATTGTATTGATATGTTGTTGTGTACTCCTTGCCATCAATAGACAAGGTCATGGTAGCGGTTCGGCCTAGTTCATCATAAGTGTACGTTCTTTGGCTAGATGAGGAACTTGCGCTATCTAAGACACCTTTTCGAGCGGCGTCATATTGCCAGACACTATTGCCCTCTGGGCGATTTTCAACGATTTTTCTGCCTATCTCATCATAACTTACGTTGATCTTGTTTCCGTTAGCATCTTCCTCAGAGATAACGTCGCCCCACGCATTGAAGGCATAATGCCAAGAACCCATTGCGGGATCATTTATCTCGGTACGGTTACCTAGTTGGTCATACGATACTGTGCTTATTTGACCGTTAGTGTTCGTTTGGGTGAGGTTGCCATAGGCGTCATAAGTATATTCGATTATCGATGTATCGTTTTCTACAACACGTATGGTTTGACCAAGTCCATTTGTTTCTTCACTTTTGGTGAAATTACCTGGACCATCTGTTGTGACTTTTAGTCCGTCATAAACAGTTTTTGCGACAAGAAGACCACCACTCTCTGTAGGCTGTGTGACTTTCCAAGGGCGGTGGATATAGTCGTAGTACGTCTTCACCCAGTACGTAGCATCTCCGGGAAAGTAACCTTCAAAGTAAGGGATTGTTTCTCCGGCCTTTCTTCCTTTTCTATCATAAGCAATGTCAACGATGACCGTTTTGCCTGCACCATTGAGCGATTTTTTTCGGACTACTCGAGAGAGACGATCATAGTAAGTTGTGGATGAGCTGCCTTGTGACGTTTGTTCTGTGACCATGAATATGCTTCTGTCACCAAGCACCAAACCTTGAGTGTCAAACCCAGCATCGGCTCCATCTGACCATTCGTAAACATGTTCAACCCAGTTACCATCGGCAAAATTCTGCTTAGTTTCTCGACAGAAGCTGTCATATTCAAACGTGGTTGTTAGACCATTCGCATCCGTGACTGAAGAGGGTAATCCACACGCGCTGTCATATGTCGTTGATACTGAGTGACCAAGAGCGTTAGTGTGCTTTGTTACACGCCCTAACGTGTCATATTCGGTGGTACTATGGCGAGTGCTTTCATTAGATGACGACGACTCGGACGTCCTGAAACCTTTTGAGTTATAAGTAAATGTCTGTGTCAGTGATAAAGGATGGCCAGGTTCAATGGTCTGTTTATTCAAAGCGCCTGTTATGTCATCATATTCGAAAGATGTTGTTCGAGTTTGTGGTTCACCACCATTTGATTTTGTTACGGATATTTGAACGGGCTTTCCAATAATCCAGCGAAGTTTGTTGTGTGCGTAGATAGTTGTTTTAGTCTCAGTAAACACCCCCCCATTTCCATCTTCAATGGCTACAGATACAGTTTCTGGATAACCTAATTTGTCGTAATCTTGATAATCTGTTGTCGTGTGTTTGAGCAATTTCCCGCGTCGGTCTTGACTCGTTGATTGTATGTTGCTCAGTAAATACCAAGGCTTACCAGGAATCAGTGAAGGGTGTTCATCGTAGGTAAAGGTGGTGTCAGATAATGTGTAGTAATAGTACTCAACCAGACGTTGTGAAACATAACTCGTAAAATCATCACGAATGGACATCTTATTCGTCGTTGTCGTGGCGTTATCAAGGTCGGTGCTTCTAATTTCATTGAATCCTAATATCCCATACTTTGGATGGGCCTGATATCCAACATAGGAGTACGCTGTGGTGTTTTGACCGCCGATGCCATTGTCAAGATGAAGTCGAGATACAAGCTTCAGCGTTGGTGATAGGCCAATAAGATCACTTCGTGTAGCGTCTTCTTCTCGGAAAACAGAATAAGAAGATGACATGAGATACTGAAAAGTGCTCGCAGAGCCGAAGCCGCTGGTCACCTTTTTCAATATCGCAAGAGGTTCAACCTCATATGACAAACAAGTCAAACCTGAAATTGATCGATAGCAGTCACCTGGTCGACCATCATCATTGGTATCTACACCTTGTTTGAATGGACCATAAATATTGCTCAGCGCCATCGCATGAACAGTTGTTTTGAGGCCGAAAACTTTTCGCACAAAATTGGATGCAAAACTGATGTGCTGATCGATCTGCTCAAGGTCTGCATGTATTGTCGTTATCAGTGTCGGTTGGGAAAAATGTCTGCCATTACCGAAGCCGCAATAGAGTTGTTCGCCTGCGATATAACAGAAATCACTAACTCCATCACCGTTTTTGTCCGTCAACATAATGGATGCTTCTACTGCGCCCACGTAGTCGGTTTGTTCAAAATGAACGCTGTTAAGCGTGATTCGCGCTTCTGCGTTACCAAATCCTACACCTGTGTTTTGGTGACAGACTAACTGTGAGTCTCTCCGGTAACAAAGCTCCGGCAATCCGTCATTGTTCAAATCGGACAGGCTTAAAGTGCGTTGAAGTTGCTCTAAGACTTTAACGTCTGAATCGTATTCTGCTTCTGATAAGACTGGTGCACTTAATGCGTGTTTGATACCCACGGGTATACCCGTAGCCCATGACTCTGGCGATGAAAATTGTAACGACCCTTCTGAACGTTTTCCTAGCGAGCAAGAGTAATCACCATCCAACTTAACACCACAGATGTCTACATACCCATCACCATTGATGTCCACAAAATTGCTTTGTGGCATATTTACAGGTTCATTTACACGGTAAACGGGGATGTTATTGTAAGTTTTTTCAAGTGTAAAACCTTGATTATGAAGCTGATAATCGCTAGATAATCCCGCCCCAGTATTATTTGCACAAGAGATTCCAGCTTTATCGACTTTGCAAACATCAATCAACCGATCATTATTCACATCCAATAGTCTTGACGCATCATTTATCGTGAAGTTAGTACTCCAATATCTACCCGCATTGAGCTTCGTGCCGTTGTCGTTAAGGGCACAGAAAAAACCTGTTTCGTTGAATGCACAAACATCGAGGTAGCTGTCGTCGTTGATATCGATAAATGAAAGGGAAGAGTAGTTCTGTGTTTCGTCCCACTCTTCTCCCATAAAATCATTGCTCCACTTTGTCGCGGAACTGAATGAGCCTTTGCCGAGACTTAATCCACAATACAGACCGTCATTCAAATAACAGATGTCGGCCTTGCCGTCCCGATCAATATCGCCAGTAATAAAACCTTTAAATTCATCGATAGGGAACAGCGTTTTTTGCAATGGTTCTTCGCCAGCATGCGGGTTGCTTTCCCATTCGAATGTCGTTTCTGGCATGCAGTTATAGTTAGCATCACAAGCCTGAACAGCTTTCAATCGTGTGTAGGATATCGCGCCATAATCGACAGGTTCATAGCTTAAGTTGACCGACCTTAGCAGGCTGCCAGCTTTTGTCATTTGGATGCTATCAAGCTTTAGTCCTAAGGTTTCACTATATCCAAAATGGTACCCATTTAATTTGTCATCACGATCTGAGTATTGAAAATCTAGTATGGTATCGGCGTAATCAATTTGATTAATGTAAATACGCCCGTTGTGATGGTTATAGCGATAGTTGATGGCGTTTTTGAAGCGATCAACTTGTCTGGAAATCTTCCATTCTAAGCCATGGCCATTAATGGTCTTCTTGGAATATTTGCGGGTGCCATAGCTAGAGATGAAGCCGTCGGGTGAATAAACGATCCAAATCAATGGGGCAGAAGCGCCATTACCATTTGCTACGATCTTAGTTTGAGGGGCGTGAGCCATACGATAGACACTGCCACCGATTCCATGCTTACCGGAAACCAGTTGTAAACGTTGACCGTCAAGGCAAAATGCATCGGAATGATCAAAGCTGATCCCTCCTTGATTTCCATCATCTCTTAGTGTTTCGGTGCAGCGGGTAATCGTTGATAAACCAGACAAGCTAACGCCTAATCCTAGCGCCCCATTACCTGCTCCTTGTCGGTAATCAATTGACAAGTTTGGAACAAGGTCATTTACTCCAGGTGGCAATTGCATATCTATCCGGTAATTCGCTTTCCCCTGAACGACGGAAGGAGAGCCACTCAGTTCGCCTACTTGCGAAGCCTGTGTTTGAAAAGCGAAAACCAAAGCTAGCGACTGGAGAGCGATTTGCGAAATTATCTTAGTTTTCATCAGAATATTCCTTATTCTCGCCCAAGTTGTTGAAACGATGTTCAATGTCCATGAGATCCGTTTCTATTTCTTTGATTTTTTGTGCAATTACAACAACTTCCTTCGTGATCGGAGCATTGGTGGCAGAACTAGAAAGTGAAGAGGGGTCTTGTTGAAAATCAATGCCTTGTTTTTCGAGTTCTTCCATGATTTTGTAAGCTCTCGAGAGAACAACGTCTGGAGACTCAGCGTTTGATAGTGCTTGGGCGGTTTCAATATCTAATTTTTCTTTGGCCTGCGTGATTTCTACGGCTAGAGAGTTTGCAGATTTGATGATTTCAGCTTCAAGTCTTTCGCTCTCTGTTTCATATTTCGCATCCTCCGAAATATCAATTTTAGCCGCAGCAACGAGGGGTCTATCCACACCAATATATTCACTATCTGAACTCGAATTTTGAGAATAAGGGGATGAGGGGGGCCTGTCATAAGAATCGAAATCGGTGACAGCAACACCGATTAATAGTACTGAAATTGCGGTGATAGCAACTAACCAACGAATGTGCATATCGTTATCCTTGTGATTTTTTGTGTCTTTTGTAAAAAGGAAAATCAACTGAATTTATGTGTTTATAAATTTGGAGAAAAAAGAGTACTGCGATGGACAATAACAACAGCCACGCATGACCATGTTGTGTGTAGAAGGTTTGCTGAGGTTGCAGCTTTACTTTGACATCAAGCATTTGAGTTCGTTGAAGTTGTTCAACTATGTCTATGACTTTTCCATCGGGGGAGATCAACGCAGTTGTTCCAACATTCGTTACGTTTAACAGAGGCTTACCGACTTCCATTGCTCTTGTTTTTGCAACCGAGAAGAGTATTCTTTTTAGCCAAAGTTGGTTGGTCCACTCAACATCGCTGAGTAAGACAACAGCATTAGTGTTAGTTTGTTTAAGTTTGGAACTGAATACATCGGAATATAGGGCTTCATAACACACAGCGACAGCAGCGCGCAGGGAGCCGAAGACATGTTGATTCTTTGTATTCTTTGAGACAGCGACATCTTTTCCTCGTGAGAGAGCCACACTATGAATTGAGTTACCAAACCAAGAGGGACGGTACTCTCCAAATGGAACAAGACGCTGCTTGTAATAGATGGGGGTGGCCTCGTCACTTCTCAGAACAACATTTCTTATTTGTCCATGCTGTCGATCCTGCCCGCCCCAAATGACGACAACTCCCTTTGCGTTTAATGCAGAAAATGAATCATCAACAAAGGGCATGATTTCACGAAAGGGCATGGACATGGTTGATTCAGGCCATATGACTAGAGATGCCTTAGGGGCTTGCAGTGACAATGCAGCGTAACGTTCAACACGTTCAATAACCGCGTTTTTTGATAATTTGCTTTTGTCATTGAAACTGCCATGAATCAGCCTGACAGTGATATATTCAGACGTGTCTGCTTGATCGCTATCGTGAATTTTTAATGAGTAGTTTGATATTAATGCAACGGTAACAAAAGCTAGAGAGAACAATGTCGGGGCAACTTTATTTTTGCAGATATATATTGCGACGAGCGAACTTGAAAAGGCATAGACGACGAAGCTGAGGCCTATTGAACCGAAAGTGCTCAACAAGCCTTGAAAGCCTATATCTGAGAATAGATATCCGGGATGTAGCCAAGGAAAAGAGAATGTACTTTGTTCTCTCAATATATCGAGTCCGCTTAGCGCGAATGGAAAGGCAATGATTGAGGATAGACGAGAGAGACCATAGGTGACGACTGGTACGATCACAAAACTGACCGTCAAAATTGCAATCAGAAATGGCCACAATCCCCAGTGTATCCAAGCCGCATCGCCATATTCGTTGCTAAGATATCCACTAATCCACAAAAGCGAAACAATGTAATAAGACAGTCCAAAAAAGAACCAACTGAGCAGTTTCTGCCAAAAACGGTCGGGATAAGAAGCTAACCAAAACTGGAAGACAAAGCTCGCCAATGCCATGCATAAGCCGATAGAGTCAAATCTGAAGGCATAACCAAATAGGCTTCCTGCCACTAAACTTAGCCAATACATTCATGACGACCAATTGCATATAATTATTTTGACAATTTATCTCAGATCATCAGACTATCGGTGTCTCATTATTGAGGGTTGTTGTAAAAAACAGAACAATGAATTTAGACTCTTACTCAAGAGCGGAATACCTATTTTTGTGTGGAGTTTTGATGTATACCCAAACAATCTGGAGATGCAGGATTCAGCGAGGTTTACTGACGTTATGATCTAGGCGTCCCTTTGCCGATGTAGTGATCTCCATTAAAAAGGGATAACACCGAGCATGGCGTCAGTAAACTCGCCCGAAGGGAGGCCCTCAGTGCGTCCACTTCATCGTTAAATCCCTGTGAAATAGAATGACTATCCCTACAAGAATTTGCCTTGAACTGAACGCACTGATGGCCTCTGAAATCGAGCATCTTCAGGTTGATTGGGTATAAATGGAGAATGAAATACCTCTCGACAAATAAGAGTCGGGTGGTGTCGTGTTTTATATTCCAATGTTTCAACAAGTTATAAATCTTAAATATTCACACTGCAAAGATTTCGATGTAAATAATCTTATCTTGTTATTTTTCGTAAACATTGTATCAATTAATTTTGCATTACTTTTCTGGTATTTACTTAGGAGTTAGAACGGCGCGTATGTGTCTGTTTTGGTGTTTGATATTTTCCATCGTAATTTGGCATCGACTTGCTCCGTGCGTTGGCCTGCCAAAGGAATCTGCATTCGATCGCCGTAAAGCCAAAATACTAGATTGCTGCGCGTGCCACTCGTGATCGGGTGGGCGGCGTGCGGTATGCTGCCTCGGTGGATCATTGCGGTACCCGGTTTGAAAACAATACGGTTTACGTTGCCGGATACTTGGTCGTAGAAATCCACCTCTGATCCTGTGAACGATTCATCCGGCAAATTGATGTTGATGTTCATGGTGGCGGCGCTGGCATCTGTATGTGGCTGCAGCGACGTATCCATTCCCGTTTGATATTGAATCGAGAAACCAAACGTTTGACTGTCATACCCCATCACACCTGGAAACAATAGGCGTGCGATAGGGCGCATGTAGCTATCCATAAATTCACGGTAAAACCCTTGAAACGCTGGCGCGGCCAAATAACCTTCAGAGCGTTGGTCCAACATGGCACCGTTACGGTTTAACGCAATGCCGTAAGGTGGACGCGTTGGTATACCCGCGTTAGCTGTCGCTTCGAGATAAGTGCGCAATTCTGCCAAGCGCTCTGGGTCAAATATCTGGGCTTGATAAACGCCCGCAGAAACTTCTTCCCAAAGATCTTTTACCGCATTTTCTTTGCTTGGATCCTGCCACGCTTGTTCGACGGCGTTTTTTAGTCGCGGATCTAGCAGCGATGTGTTTGGTTTAACTGTTGGTGATTCGTCGCTGATTTCCCATGCCTGCCAAGCGTCTGTTAGCAATTGCGCGTTGCTGTCCCAGAAGCGCTTTACAGATGGTGCACGTTGCAACATGGCTTCTCGCGTTGGCAATACCAATTCACGAGCCTGCGTCAGGGGAGCAAAAGTCGCGTTATCGATGTGAGTGGCTGTATTTGTCATTTTATTTTCTCCTCTCGGCAATCAGAAACCGACATCCATCTATGGATTGGTGTGCTTTGGCTACGTGTGTCCAAACTTCGATGAGAGAATATTAATTTGATTTAAATGACGAATAAATGACGAAAATAAAGAATCAGTTGTTGGTTTTTGAAGATAATGAGCCGTTCAATTACCGTGTGTAAAATAGAATGCGTGCCATATCGTCGCACGCTTCATTTTTGAAAGTGCCACTGCAATTGAGCTGGCAGTTGCAGTTGTTATCGAAGTGGCAAGGGAAGTGATTTATCGCTCCCACACTGGCGGGTTACCGATTTTTTCGACGAGGTAATCAATAAAGACGCGAACTTTGGCGGTGAGCACATTGGATTTTGGATATACGAGCCACACTGAGCTTTGATCCTCAACATGGTAGTCAGGTAACACCCTGACCAGAGAGCCTTCCTTGAGTTCGGCATGGATGTTCCAAATAGAGCTCATGCAAATTCCCACACCTGTTTTGGCAGCGAGGCGCATGCTCGCGCCGTCGTCACAGACAACACGTGGTTTGCTGTTCGTAGGAGGAAAGGTACATTCGCGTTTGCCATTACTGGCGATAAGCTTTCTGGGTTTGGCCTTCATAAAGACCAGTAGCTGATGGTTGGCGAGATCTTCCGGTATTTCTGGTGTGCCTTGAGCGCTCAGATACTCAGGGGAAGCACAGAGAACCCTCGTATCAATCGCAAGGCGTCGGCCAATTAAGCTGCTGTCTTCAACAGCGAGGTTACGCAATGCTAGATCATAGCCGCCTTCGATTAACTTCACTTGCGTATCAGAAAGGGTTAGCTCGAGGTTAATGTCTGGATGGCGTTCCAAAAACTCAGGCAGAATCGGCACGATGTATCGTTGGGCGAACGTGCTGGACGCTGCAAATCGAAGGGTGCCACTTACATTGGGGTTGCCTCGCCCCAATGCAGCAAACGCTGCCTCTTCTTGCGCCAGAATCTCTTTGGCATAGGGCAGAAACTCTGTGCCTTCAATCGATAAGGTCACTTTTCGGGTGGTGCGGTGAAACAGATCGGCACCGACTTCCAATTCTAATTTTGATAACCAAGCACTGGCCACCGACGGTGTGAGCCCCAGCTGTTGCCCTGCCGCGCTGATATTCAGCGTTTCTGCCGCGAGAACAAATAACTTGATGCTATTGGTGTTCATCCATTATCTCCAAAATCCGAATTATGATTATACTTTTCTGTCATTTATATACTTTAACCAAAGTATTAGACTCATTCCATTGATTCGTTGAACACCTATGTACGAGCGCTTGGGGGATAGAGTGCGAATCCACATCTGATTGATATACTCGATCAGGAAAAGGCCGTGTACAAAATAATCATTAAAGGAAGAGCGTGATGAAAAAGACCCTATTTTTGACAGGCGCCACAGATGGCATCGGCTTTGAAACGGCGAAGAAGCTGGCAGCCGACGGTCACACGCTGTTGTTGCATGGTCGTAATAGTGCCAAATTGGAACAGGCAAAAATTGCACTGGCTGATGCTTACCCGAATGCAAAGTTTGATACATATTTGGCTGACCTGTCGGATTTGTCTCAAGTGGTTACGATGGCTGAACAAATTAAAGCGAAGTACTCAAATATCGATGTGCTGATCAATAATGCTGGCGTATTTAAAGTGCCGACTACCGTGACCAAATATGGCTATGACGTGCGCTTTGTGGTTAATACGTTGGCACCTTATGTGCTGACCAAAGCTCTGTTGCCATTGATGGACGCAGACAGTCGCGTGGTGAACTTGTCTTCGGCGGCTCAAGCACCTGTTAACTTGGAGGCGCTGAGAGGCAGACAAGAATTGTCTGATAGCGCTGCTTATGCGCAGAGCAAATTAGCTATCACCATGTGGAGTTTCATGTTGGCTCAGACCTTGGGGTCGGATGCACCCGCTCTAATTGCTGTCAATCCGGCGTCATTTCTGGGTAGTAAAATGGTCAAAGAAGCTTACGGCTCTGAAGGCAAGGACTTAAGTATTGGTGCTGATGTGTTAGTTGATGCAGCCCTGAGTGAGGAGTTTTCTGGTGCTTCCGGTCGTTACTTTGACAATGACATTGGTGCATTTACTCCGCCGCATTCTGATGCCCTAGATTCAAACAAAAGTGAAGCACTGGTTGTCGCAATGGACGAGGTGCTGGGCAAGCTTGGCATCCAATCCTAAATCGTCATAAATCCGCGAGTAATTTTGCAAAATAAAAACCTCCCGATGCGCAAGCAGGGGAGGTTTTTGTTTGTGGTTTAGGCGTGAGTTTTAAACGCTATCGAACTTGTTTGCCTTGTACCCAAACTTTGTCGATATCGCAGCTTTGGCCTAATGACACGATTTTCTCCAAAATATCGCGAGGGGTGTCCATATCCTGCCATATACGCAGGTTACCCAAAGCACTCGGTTTGATAACGAGCGCATCGAAGTGGAAATCTTTCTCGAATAGACCCACTTTTTCATTCAACACACGCCCACCGCCCGCGGTTGCCATCCAGAATGCTTCAATAAAGCTAACACGCGAACCAACAACGCCGCGTTCTTCTGCCGTCAAACGTGAATCTACACCGTCTTCGCGAACGCGAGAATGGGTAACAGCGTCAAAACTGGCGCGGAATATCGAAGGAGATGGTGCGCCTGCAATATCGCTGCCTAAACCAATGCTCACGCCGCTATCTAGTAATTCACGGGTGTGCATGGCGGCGTTGGCAAAATACATATTCGACAGCGGGCAATGGCCAATCCCCGCATCAAATTCTTTCATCACAGTAACGTCGTTGTCGGTCAGAAAAATCGAGTGTGCCAGTACAGTTTTGTTGTTCAACAACCCAGCTTCTGCATAGATTTCAATGTCGGACTTACCATAGTGCTGTAGTGCATAATCCCGTGCCCAATCGCTTTCAGAACAATGCGTTTGCATGTGAACGTCGTGGTGCTGAACCAGTTTGCCCAATTCACGTAGCAATGTTTCGGTGCAACTAGGCACGAAGCGAGGAGTAATCACTGGCTTCACTAAGCCGTGTTCATTGCATTTCATGCCGCGCACGTTGTGAATGAATGCTTCCGTGTCAGCGAGTGACTGCTCAACAGATGACTCTCGATAGAACGCAGGACATTGCTCCGCGTTGTCCATGTTGATTCTGCCCACGAACGCGCGTTGGCCCTGTTCAAGGCTGATGTTTGCGAGAAGTTCTGAGGCTTCACGATGTATAGACGCAAAATACATTGCGCTGGTGGTTCCGTTCGCCAAAAGTGTACGGGTCACGTCTTGGTATACCGTTTCAGCAAACGCCAGGTCGCTGTAACGGTTTTCCAGTGGGAAAGTGTAGTCTTGGAGCCAATCGTAAAGCGGCAGATCTAACCCTTTGCCAGCTTGTGGCCACTGCGGAGCGTGGCAGTGCAAGTCAACCAAACCTGGCATCAGGTACTGGCCTTTCTCAACGGTGATCAGCTTCAGTGAGTCGCATAATGCGTTCAGATGAACGCTGTAATCCACATCGTCAGAATGGAAGGTAGCTACAATGTCGCCACGTAAATCAACAAGGATCAAGAAGTCTGGAATGAACGCCAACTCGCCTTTTACAGGAGCATGGAAAGTGTCCGCCAAAATGCCGAATTGAATCTGAGTCATGTTAATCATGCCTTGGCCTCTTGTGATGCTTCTTCAGGAAGAATGAAATTCAAAATAACCGCAGCCAGCGCACCAATGGCAATGCCTGAGTTCGCCAAATATCCCACGAGTTCAGGGAGCGCATAAATGATTTCACGAGGCATCAGAACCGCTCCCAGCGCAAGCATAATAGGCAAACCGATCACCAGCATGTTGCGTTCGGTAAGCTGTATGTTCTGGACAACGCGAAAACCGTTCATGGCAATCACCACACAAATAACCGCAAATATGCCAGCAATCACCGCATGCGGTACGGAAGCAATCAGGCTGGTAAGCTTTGGAACAAGGCCAAGAACGAGAAGAATAAAGCCGCCTGCGATAATCGCGCGACGTGAAGCCACGCCGGTTACGGCAATGATCCCCGCATTAGTGGAATAACCTGTCACAGGGCTTCCGCCCAGTAGGGAACAGATAAATTGACCTGCCGCTTCACCCGTTGCGCCGCGGTTCAAACGGTTGTCGTCCAAATCAGAACCCGTGACCGCAGTAACCGCACACCAAGTGCCTGTGGTTTCAACCAGCACGATCATGGTGACGAACAATAACGTCATGATAGCGAGCGGGTCGAATACCAGTTCGCCAAACGGCAGCAAGCTTGGAAGCTCAATCCATGCGGCGTGGGATACGGCAGAGAAATCCGCCATGCCCATTGATGCAGCCACTAGTGTACCAACAACAATGGCTCCTAGAACGGATGCCAAACGAAGCCAATGCAGTTGCTTAATAAAGCAGCCAAGTAAAATGAACGCACTTAGGGAGAACATACTCGCCATGGCGATAAGAATATTCTCAGCAGGGCGGTCAGCGGTGTAAATGCCATTGAATGCCACGGGTAACAAAGAGATTCCCACCACGATGATCACTGTGCCACCGACGATGGGTGGCACGAATGTTTTAACCAACTTACTGAACAGGTTCAAAGGGCGACCGAGTAGTGCGACACAAATCGCGACGGGGATCATTGCGCCATACACTGCGCCCATACCCATAGATTTACCAATTGCGGCAATGGCGCCGATAGGAATGTAAGAGGGGCCTTGCATGACAGGTAATTTGAGTAAGAATCCAGATTGGATGATGGTACACAGACCCGCGACGATAAACGTCATTTGGATGAGAGAAGACGTATCGCCAACAGAAAGAGAAAGGAGACCGGCGAGGATGATAGGGACGATATAAAGGTCCATCGCCAACACGTGTTGTGCGCCAAGAGACAAAGATTTCGGCAGAGAGATCTTTTCATCGATATTCAGTGGAACAGCAGTTTTCATAGGTTTTAGTACCAAAGTGAGTCTAGAAATCAGCAGGCGTACACTTGGCCCTTTGGTGAGCAACCAACGTCAGTAACACCTTGAAATTGGCGCGCATCTTACTCGCTTTTTGAAGGAAGGCAATCGTTTGCGTGTGGGTTTTTATCGATATCTTCCGATTGCGTGTTTGAGTGGTGGTTTTGTAGGCAGGCGAGGTTGGTATTCAAGGTGAGGAAGCAGTGGCGTGGTTTAGAGTAAGGCATAAGATGACAAAACTAATCGTTTCTTCTTTAAATGCTGAACGAGTTGCTCTTGATTATTCAATTTGACGTTATGCCTAAATGCATATTTTTAGTTTCAGTTAGAATTTGCGCCAAAAAAGAGGGCTGATGCCAAATATTTATTAAATTTCTGAATTATGCGAGAAAATTTATCAAGGACGATAGTGAGAGTTAAACCATTAAACTCAGTTATTGAACATCTATGATTGAGCGTGAAGGTGACAAGTTTCTTTTGAAAGTCACTCAAGTTAATGTCCGAACTTCTCGAATGTATGACTTACAGCACTAAACCAAGGGGAGCAACACCGATAGGGTGTATTCGTGTTGCATCTTGTCGGGATTTTGATGTTGAAGACAAAACAACATCCAATCAATCTGTGTGAGAAATTCTTTCAAAAAGACCTCGAAATACGAGCGCAATTCTCAATAAAAACGAAATAATATTGCCGCATATTCAATTCACTCTCGTTCTGGAGATTAATATGCATTGGCATAGCAGACTTGTTCAACCACAAACTTTAGCGGCGTCAGGCTTTGAATCTTTAGCGACTCCAACCTACCGTGGCTCAACAGTATTGTTCAAAAAACAAGCAGATGTGGTCGATGACTGGAATCAGGCCAAAAACGGATATGCTTATGGTTTATACGGCACCCCTACCACTCTGGAACTATCAGGACGCATTGCGCAATTAGAAGGGGCACAACAATGCTTTGTGGTTCCCGGTGGTCAAGCCGCTATAGCTCTTATCTACTTCGCGATGTGTAAAGCTGGCAGCCATGCACTAGTGCCATTTAATGCTTATGGTCCAAATAAAGAAATGGCTCAAGGGTTACTCAATGACTTGGGCATTGACGTAGAGCCATATGACCCTCTCATTGGCGCCGGAATTTCGGAACTTATTCGAGAAAATACATCGCTGATTTGGGTTGAAAGCCCTGGCTCTGTAACGATGGAAATCCAGGATATTCCCGCTATTTGCGCCGCGGCACATGAAAAAGGGGTGATGGTCGCGTTGGATAATACTTACGCGGCAGGTGTGTTGTTCGATGCTTTCGCTCATGGTGTAGATATAAGCATGCAAGCATTGACTAAATACGTTGGTGGCCACAGCGATCTATTGTTAGGCACGGTAACAGTCAATACGGACGTTTTAGTCGAAAAAGTCGGTAAGACGTTCAAACAACTAGGTCTGGCTGTTTCTCCAGATGACTGCAACTTAGCATTACGTGGACTTCAAACCTTAGGTATTCGCCTCGCGCACCTCGAAAAATCAACCCTGGAAGTGGCTGAATGGCTAACCAAACATTCCGCTGTTACTCAAGTGTTCCATCCAGCACTCCCATCTTGTCCTGGTCATGAACTTTGGAAGCGTGATTTTACGGGTTCAAGCAGCGTTTTTTCTTTCCTATTTACGGAAGAGTATACCGCTGAGCAAGTTGAGCAGTTCATCGATACGTTAGAGATGTTCAAAATTGGCATGAGCTGGGGTGGGGTCACGAGCCTGGCTTTGGTCTACCCAAATATCGAACGTCCCGGTAAAGATTATGCGGGTCGATTAGTGCGCTTAAACATCGGCTTAGAACAAACCGCCGAGCTCATTCAAGACATTGAGCACGCAATTCAAAAGATCTCTCAATAAATAACAAATTCAAAGACGAAACCAGATAAATGTCAGGTTTCGTCTCGTCAAAAAAGAATATAACCCTACATAATTGATAATAAGGTCGATAAAATGACGATGCCTACTCGTGGTTTTACCCAACAAGAATTTGAACAACGTACTCTTCGCGCTCAAAAAATCATGCATGACATGAAGCTTGATGCCATGGTTTTCACCACAGAGCCAAACGTTCGCTACTTTACTGGTTTTCTCAGCCAATTTTGGCATAGCCCAACACGGCCTTGGTTTGTTGTTGTTCCTGCCGAAGGTAAGCCTATTGCCATCATTCCAGAAATTGGCGCTAAAGGGATGGCAAATACTTGGATCGAAACGATCATTACATGGCCAGCACCACGCCCAGAAGATGACGGTATCAGCCTTGTTGCAAACACCCTAAACACTCTCCCAAGCCGCCATGGTCGCGTGGGTATGACTCTCGGTATCGAATCCCACATTCGTATGCCAGTGAACAACTACTTAAAACTGACCACAATGGTCAATAAAGAGTTTGTTGACGTTGCACTCGCCGTGCATGAATTACGTCAGATCAAATCCCAAGCTGAAATCGCGAAAACCCGTGAGATTTGTCGTATCACCAACGTTGGGTTTAAGCGCATTCCTGAATACGCGCGCGTCGGTATGACTGAGCGTGAAATCTGTAAGCAATTTGGTCTCGATATGCTGCAAGCTGGTGCGGATGCATGCCCGTTCATTATTGCAGGATCAGGCCCAGATGCTTACGACGATATTTTGATGGGCCCGACTGACCGAGTCATTGAGCAAGGCGATGTGTTGCTGATTGATACAGGCGCAGTGTGGGACGGCTATTTCTCAGATTTCGACCGTAACTGGGCGTTTGGTCATGCCAGTGATCAAACCAAAGCTGCATATCGCGCAACGTATGAAGCAACGTCAAAAGGTTTTGAGGCTGCTCGCCCTGGTGCAACAACAACTGATATTTACAACGCAATGTGGAAAGTGCTCGAAGCGAATGGCGCGCTGGGTAATGACATTGGCCGTGTTGGTCATGGTCTAGGTATGGAATTGACTGAGCGACCATCGAATACGGCAACAGACAACACTGTGCTAAAACCAGGCATGGTCATGACGCTAGAGCCGGGTATGACTTACGCGCTAGGCAAAACAATGCTTCACGAAGAGAACATTGTTATCACTGAAGACGGCGCGGAATGGTTATCAGAACGTGCAGAGCCAGAACTGATCATTATTGGTTAATCGCTGATTTAAAAACTGAAGTTTATCTAAATAAAAGCAATAAAAAAGGATATTAGTATGAATTTTGAAGAGTTTAATGAGTTTGAAGTGAAGCTCCAATTTGAACCTGCACCTCGTCCTGAGCGTGTTCATATTGGTCTGGTTCAGCTAGCGAATGACCATACGCTAGAAACGGATTGGTCTCATCTACTACGTGAGCAAGCTGCGCTATTTAGTACGCGTATTTTCAAAGAAAACGGAATGACACCTGAAGCCTTAGATGCGGTGGCCGCGAGTATTAGTGACGGTGCGGTATTGGTGGGTGATGGTTTGCCGATGGATGTGATGGCGTTTGCGTGTACGTCGGCATCAATCGTCATTGGCGAAAAGAAAGTATCAAAGCTATTAACTGAAGGCCGTGGTGATATCCCAACGACGAACCCTTGGTCTGCAGCTCAAGCGGCATTTAAGCATCTAGGCGCTAAGAATGTTGCGGTGTTCTCTCCATACCCAACCGATGTGAATTTCCCGCTTCGTGAACAATTGGTTGATGCTGGCTTTAACGTTGTTGGTTTAACCGCTCTAGGCATTATTGATGACAATATGATCCATAAAGTGCCACTAACCAGCTTTGAAGATGGCCTTGAGGTCCTGATTAACAATGGCAATGTGGATGTCATTTTCATGTCATGTACTAGCTTACGTGCCGTAGAGAAAATTCAGTATCTAGAAGATAAATACGGTGTGCCGATTGTATCGAGTAACTCAGCGCTTTTCTGGCACTCAATGCACTTGTGTGGAAAGACTGCCGTCTGCCCAGGTTACGGCAAGCTGCTATCCGGTGAAATCGTCTCGAGAGAAGAAAACGATCTGTTATGCGCCATGGTTTAGGTTGCCGATGTGGCGAAAATCAACAGTAACGTAAATCAAAAGTAGCGTAGACCATCAGTAGCATAGACCAGCAGCTACATGTATTTTATGGGCTACTCCCTCAGCGATTAAGAAGGCTACTCAATGTTGTAGTCTTCTTCGATCTACAAAGTGAATACTATGAACTTATCAAAAGAAATCATTGAGTGGCGTCATCATCTCCATACCATTCCAGAAATTGGATTCGAAGAAGCAGTAACCGCTGATTTCATAGCTAAAAAACTCGAAGAGTTTGGCATTGAAGTCGTCCGTGGAATTGGTAAAACTGGCATGGTCGGGATACTAAAGCGCGGCACATCGACCAAATCTATTGCTCTGCGTGCTGATTTTGATGCTATTCCCGTCGAAGAACAGAATGACTTCTGCTACGCATCGAAAAATAGCGGCATGATGCATGGATGTGGTCACGACGGACATATCTCAATGTTGTTGGGCGCGGCTTATAAATTGTCCCAACAAGATGACTTTGACGGCACGGTTTATTTTGTGTTCCAACCAGCCGAAGAGCAGGGCACAGGTGCTAAAGCCATGATTGAAGATGGTTTGTTCACGCGCTGGAAGATAGATTCTATTTACGCCATGCACAACTTACCAGGTTTACCGTTAGGTGACTTTCTGATCAGCCCAAGTTCGGTTATGGCGAGTGAAAACCACTTTAAAATTGAAGTACTAGCCGATGGTGGTCACGCTGCCATGCCTCATTTAGGCAGTGACCCAGTCATAGCCGCTTGTAATATTGTCTCAGCGTTGCAGTCGATTATTACGCGTAATCTCGACGCAATACACGAGCCAGCAGTACTGTCAGTGACTGACATTAAAACCAACGGCGGTGCTAACGTCATACCTACGGTTGTGACGCTATCTGGTGATACGCGTTGTTTCTCTGATGAAACTCAAGAGTACATTAAGCAGGCCATGGAACGAGTTGTGTCCGGGATTACTGCGGCAGCAGGTCTTGGATACAACTATGAGTTTTCCAACTGCGTATTATCAACAGTGAATGATGCAAGTACGTCTGAAATCGCGGTGCGTGTTGCTAAAAAAGTTGTAGGCGAAAGTAAAGTTAATGATAAGTGTAAGCCCTACTGTATCTCTGAGGATTTTTCGTTCATGCAACGTGAAGTTCCAAGCTGCTACATGTTAGTCGGTAATGGTTTATCTGGAGAGAAAGGCGGTGTTGCGTTACATCTGCCTCACTACGACTTCAACGACGACCTATTGCTGATTGGCGCGAATTTCTGGGTTGAATTGGTACACGACCAGCTTCCGCTCTAATAAAATCGCCACATCGATTAATGAAAATGCCAATGGCGATAAGCTGTTGGCATTTTTTGTTATACCCAAACGACCTGAAGATGCTCGCATTCAGAGGTCGTCAATGCGTTCAATTCGAGGCGAATTTTACGAGGAATAGTGGTTCTATTCCCGTGGAATTTAACGAAGAAGGGGGCGTGTTGATGGCCTCCCTTCGGGCGAGTTGACTGACGCCGTGCTCTTTGTTGTCCCTTTTTGATGGAGATGAATACACCTGCATAAAAAAGGGACGCTGCGATCACAACGCCAGTCAAATTCGCTGAATCCTGCATCTTCAGGTCGTTTTGGTATAAATGAACGTTTTCTCAAGATATGCACTAAGTTGAGACTATATTTGGTATTGCTCGGCCCTAAGAGGCTAGGCGAGAGGTGATGAATTTCGGTGCTAATCTCATGCGCACCCAAATCAAGCAATAGCTGCAGAATTCTGCACGTTCAGGTTACTTGGATGCAATGTTTAGGTACACAACGTTCCTCGAAATATTCATTTTAGATAGAACTTAGTGAATCTCTTAAGGGAGTCGCAGTGGTGGAGAGTGGCACTATTATGGTTCTACAACTCAGAGCAGAGTCATTACAGGTGGGCTGAATATAAAATAATAGTAATGAAGGGTTGAGTGTTGCTGATATTACTTAATAGATGGTTGTTGCGGTGGGTTAATAAAAGGATGATATAAGTAAAGGTGGCAATTTGACAATGACCACCTTTTTATGTGAGAAGATATTGAATTAAGCGTCAGCGTAATTACGCTGGATTGTTTTCTATTGTTGTTGGCTTAGAGTCAAAATCCGTGTCTATTGCTGTTTCATCGATCGTGCTACTGACATTGATTTCCTTATCTTTCTTAATGGCGTAAAGAATACCAATAGCAAACGCAATGGCAGTGACGACCACAATATACAGCTTGATTGAGGTGATAGAGTTATAAATAAGAATGCCTTGAACAACACCGGCTAGTCCGACAAGCGTATAGAATAGCCATAAAGGAACATTCTTACCGAATTCTCGTGTGGCCCATGCTTGTGGGAATTTCTTAGGTAACAATGCGATGGCGACCATCATAAATATACCAATACAAATGTCTGTCAGAATGTATGTGTTAGCAATGGTGCTGATATCCCAACCTAGAAGGATAGGCAACATAGATGCAAGCCAGCATAGCGTAAGGATTTTATAAGGGCTGCCTCTTCTGTTGGTGGCAGCAAAACTTTTCGGGAACCAACCATCATGTGTGGCTGATTGAATCGGTTGAACATAAGAGGCGTAAACGCTGTTGATTGTGGTTGTTAGTGCCATGAAAGGACCGCAAACCATAAAGAATGTAAAGACTGGCGCGGAAAGTACTTCACGGGCGACCAAGGTGAGTGGTTGGTTGGCGACTTGATCAATGGGAAGTATGCCAGAGGCGACCACTGATACGCCAAGATAAACAAAGATAATCACCAAGGTTGTACCGATCATGCCGAATGGAATGTCTTTTTTTGGGTTTTGAGCGTATTTGCTGAAGTACATTAAGTAGTATTGGCAGTAGGTTGCAAAAGACAGCAAACAAGCCGCTTTAAAGATCCCCATGTTACCGTCAGAGGCGAAATCTGGGTTGGTACTTGGCGAAAGAAGGGCAAAGTCCACTTGACCGAAACCGATCAAAATAAATGTCGCAATGCCAACCATAAGGAATGTTGTCATCATGTTCTGGAACCTAGAGAGTGTATCTAGACCAAACAAGTTAACAATGTAGAAAACGGTTAAGCCAGCAATTGCGCCTGCAGAAGGCGTCACCGTTGGAAGTATGGAATTAATGTAGAACCCTAGTGCCAGGGAATAGATAGCAACGGTAGGGAAATAAAGGAAGAAGCTTACAACGTACATACCCGCATATTTTTTGCCGAGTATCCGACTGATTAATGCGTACGGGCCGCCATCAAGCACCAAAGCACCACTGGCAAATAACATTGGGATGTTATAAAAAATACCAAACACAATGGCGATACCAAACGCTAGCCAAAGTGCATGACCCGTTAAGCCAATGCCTGCGCCAATCAGTGAAAATAAGCCAGCGCCGACGGTAATGCCTACGCCCATTGCTAAAAGGGTCCACTTCCCAAGAATGCTATGATTTGCGTCTGACATTTTAGTGCTCTCCCATTAAATGAAGCATCATGTCTTGTTCGAAGTTGCAATCTTTAATGGTGCGGGTTTTTATTTTAAGTAGGGTTGAGTGGTAAGTTATAACGGTCATTGTATTTACCTCGGGATGTTTAATATTGGATTTGGTTTCTATAATTTTTATTAGGCGAAATCAGACTTAGAGCTAATTTCGCCTTTATATTTATTTTTATTTGGAGATGACTTCTATTGCGCGCTCTAAGTCAGCAATTAAATCTGATGTTTGCTCTAAGCCAATATTGAGGCGAACGAGTCGACCCGCATAGTCTTTGCCCGGACGTTCAATGTTTGGATATACCAGTGCCAAGCTTGTTACGCCGCCCCAACTCATGCCGATCTTGAACATAGAGAGGGAATCGATGAACTTTTCAACTTGTTCCGCTGTGTATTCGTCAGTGAACAAGAAAGAGAAGACGCTGCTTGAGCCCGTGAAATCACGCTTCCATATTTCGTGCCCAGGACACGATGGAAAAGCTGGGTGGAGGACTTGTGCGACGGCGGATTGTTTGGTTAACCATTCAGCCACTTCAAGTGTTGATTTTTCTAGGTGCGCTAAGCGAATGCCTAGCGTTTGCAGGCCGCGTAGGGCCAGGTTGCAATCATCTGGTGATACCGCTAAACCTAGCTGTTTGAACGTTGCGCCCACTTTTTCTTTTAGCACTTCACTGTTTACAGACACTGTACCCAGCAGAAGATCGCTGTGGCCACCGACATACTTGGTCAATGCCTGCATGTTGATATCCACGCCGTGGGCGAAGGCATCAAACAACACACCTGCGGCGTAGGTATTATCGATTGCTACCATGGCGCCTTTTTCATGGGCAGCGGCACAAATGGCGGGCACATCTTGAACTTCCATGGTGACTGAGCCTGGGCTTTCAACCCAAATCAAAGAGGTATTGTCACGGATGAGATCTGTTATTCCCGCACCAATCAGTGGGTCGTAAGGCTCCACGTCAATACCCAAGCCTTTGAGTAATCCTTGCGCCATTTCTTTGTTAGGGCCGTAAGCGTTGTGAGGTACCAATGCGTGACTGCCAGCCTGACACATTGCAAAATAAACCAATGCGATAGCTGCTTGGCCACCGGGTACCACGAAACTGTGAAGCGCGCCTTCTAACTGTGCAATACGTCCCGATAATTCCAATGTTGTTGGTGTACCGTACAGGCCATAGCTATACCCGCCTTTCGCTTGATCCCAAGCGTCAACGACGTCAGCTTGTTTATTGAACAATACCGTTGAACCGCGGTAGGTTGGAGTCGCTAAGGATTCAAACCCTGGCGCTGCCAAAGTCTGTGGTTGAACTAGTCTGCTATGCCAATGCATATTGATGCTCCGAATCAGTAATGGAGTGAATATGCTGGCAATGTTATTCGGCTTAACTTGAGAATAGCGCTCGAATTAGGCTGTGCATTTGAGAAAAATTTTCATATGAATTCGTTAGTTGATAATTATGATCGCGCCATCCTTAGAATCTTACAAAAGGATAACACCACGCCATTACGTATCATTTCCGAGCAGGTACATCTGTCTACAGCGTCTGTACAACGGCGCATTAAGCGACTTGAAGATTCAGGGGTAATTAAAGCCAATTCAGCCGTTATTGCCCCTGAAAAGGTGGGGCAAATCATTACCATAATGGTGGAAGTACACGCGATACGCGCACAAGCCTCTGATATGGAAGAGATGAAGAAAAGCTTTTCTGGCCCTGAGATACAACAATGCTATTACGTCACGGGCGAGGCTGACTTTATGTTGGTGCTAACGGTGGCAAACATGGCGGAATATGAAGCTATTAGTGGGCGGCTTTTTTACAACAACCCTAATGTGAAATGGTTTAGAACTATCGTGGTGATGGATCGCGTTAAAGCCTCGTTAGATACGCCAATCCCTCAGCTAGAGCATGAAGATTGATTGGTCGTTCATTTCAAATTCAACGTGATGGGTTAACTAAAGACAACTTTAGTGACCCATTACTCACTTTCACACTGAGAAAATTTTTCACCATAATGGAAGATTTTCGGACCACATTTCTTTGATGTACTAATTATTCGATCCAGCCACAAATGTGCATCACAAAATTTTTCTAAATGAGACTTAAAAAATTGACTGACTGATTTTGGTAAGGGGGAGAAAAATAAGCGTGTTTTTGTTGCTTACTGGTTAACTAAAGGACAAGAACGATCTGTATTAGACAAACTAAGTTAGCTACTCCAAATTAAACAACTTACGTTGCCAGTATCATAAGTTGTCATTCTAGTTGCGCTATGCAAAGGACATAGGTTGAAACTCTGCATAGCGCTGATGTGCGCTGTTACTCAATATTACGCACTTTTGGCAACGTGAGACGATATCCCTTCAATGGGAGTTGGGGGGGATATATAGCCAAAATAACCATCGATGTTTGTATCGGAGAACAACTTCAATTGCTGCTGATATTCTACGGCTGACACTATCACATCTATCCCAAGGCTCGATGCCATCTTTATCATAGGTTTAAGTAGAAGATGGTTATTGTCGTCGTCACTGTGTTCCAAAAACGAATGATCTAATTTGATAAAATCAGGCTTCAAGGACCTTAGGTAGGTGATTGAGGACAAATGTTGCCCGAACCTATCTATCCCAAAGTGAATGCCTTCTTCTTTCATCATCGCACATGCTTTTTCACAGTCGTTAAGGTGCAGACAAACCAGTACCTCGGCAAATTCAAAGTAGATACGATCTTTGAGTTTGTTTTTTCGAACTTTGTTGATTACCCATGATATTACCTTCAGATCTTTGACACTGCTGGGCGTCAAATTGATTGAAAGCGGCGGAATGGCTTCGTCATTTTTCAATATGTCTATTGCGAGTGATATGACAGATTGGTCAAATTTAGTAGAAAGCGAGAATCGTGAAAGGTCTGAAATTAAATTCGATGCAGGAACTGACTTATTGTCCAGTTGGATATGGGCGTAAACCTCATAATGTTGGGTTTGGTGTGACGCACTGGAAAGAATAGGCTGCACCATCAAACTGAAGGCTTCGTTATTTACGGCTTCCTCAAGTTGTGTGTTCAACGTGGTCTGTGAAAACTCGTGCTCAGTTTCTGAAAAGTGAAAAACAGCTTGGAATCGCTCTGCATGTTGCAAAGCGTCATTGGCTCGTGACAGTAGAGAAGATAAGGTATCGCCTCCTTGTTTTTCGGCGATACCAATGATGAATGCATTCGCGGTGGGTAACCCATTGTTTAATACTTCATTGTTAAACGCGCGAATGAGTTTGCTCAATATCGCTCTTGCTTCTTTTTCATGAACGCTCGGGATAAGAACAGCAAGCTCAGCTTTACCAAGCCTTGCGCCAAATGCATCGTGAGAACGTGGAATAACGTTCTGAAGTGCTATGTTCAAAGAACGCATGCAATCATTTACACTCTTCGCCCCCTCACTGCGATGGTCTTCTTTTAGCCACTTAAGGTTGATGAGCATGACCACACCACAGTCCCCATCCGAAAGCCAGCTTTCCAGTTGTCGCATAAAGAAGCTTCTGTTTGGGAACCCAGATGGCTGATCAAACAAGTATTTCTGCCTGAGCGCATTTATCTCTTCATTAAGTGTTTCAAATAAACCGTGGAGCTGGGACGACATTTCGTTGAAAGCAGTGGTCAGCTCAGAGAGATCGCTGGCTTTGGGGGTAGGTAATCTCGCCGAAAAATCGAATTGTGCAATGCGTTTGGCTTCTTTGGTAATTTTTAGTACCGGGGAGAGGGAGCGCTTTAGCGTATATCGAACAAGCAAGGTTGCGATAACGATGACAGAGATGGCGAATAGCGTGAAAGGCCCTGATAACTCCCAAAGCGCCAAATAGGCGTGATCGGACGAGACCGTGATGGATAATGTTGCTAAATCTGTCCAACCGTTATTGATCGTAGAGGTCATCCAGATTGGCTCAATAAAACCAAGAGACATAAACCATTCGGGCACCTTTTGACTCACATCCGAGTCATACGACCATTGCTGTAAATCCCCTTCAAACATCCACTGCAGGGTAACATTTTTCAGCAATGTGCCTTCGGACATGACGGTTGAGAAAAAGATGTCACTTTTTTCTCGGTCACCTGTTTCTAGAATAGGGATCAAAGCAACACTCATGTTCTGCATTGCACTTTTTGCGTGGAGCTGAATTTCTTGCTTGAGAAAGGCAAGATTAATAGCAAATTCGGCCACTGCTAGTACAGAGCACAGGAATAGGAGAATCCCAACCACAACAATCGTTATTTTATTGGTTATCGTCATGTTCAATTCCATGTTTTGGGGCTTGGACTACTCGTCCTCCAAGTCGCAATACCCGTGATAATTTAGTCATCAAGTTGTGTGTAGATTGTCCACTTCAACGGTGTTTCTTTGTTGCTTACCCTAATGTCTGCAACGACGCGCCGATTACGTTGATGGGCATCCGGTGTATTTGTTGTGTCTAACAGTCGTTCTTCTCCATAACCCACAGCGCGTATTCGATGTCGCTCAACGCCGTAGGTGGATGAGAGCACTGATGAGACCTTTTTTGCACGCTTCAAGGAAAGCCATTTATTCGTGCGGGCATCTCCATGTGTGCTGGCATGGCCTTCAACGGTTACGTTTGTGTAAGGGTGGTTTTTGAGAAAATTGGCCAGATTTTCTATCTCAGGGAGGTCGGCTGGGTTGATATAGGAGGAGCCACTTTGAAACCTTACATTCAAGGTAATGCGTTGATTTATGTGTTTGGCCCCAGAGCAACCGTCATTGTCTACGATTGCACCTTTGATTGTCTCGGGGCACTTGTCTCTTTCGTTTATGACACCATCGAGATCTAGGTCTTTTAAATCATTGGGTTGTACATAGGCTTCCGGAAAAGAATCAACGTTGTTACCGCTGCATCCTGCAAGGAGAAAGAGGAGAAGTGTCATCAATACGATTTTCATTTCGTTTCTCCACTTTCACTTTGAGTTATTGGCATAGAGGTGAAGGGAGATTGAACCCTTAGTGAAGAGAGCAAGCGTCCGGTAGCGTTGAGTATGCGATATTCGGCGATGAGAACGTCATACTCTGCTGCGATGAAGTCTTTTCTTGATTCAAAGACTTCGTTTTCCGAATCAAGTAAATCGATCAACGTGCGTTGTCCTAAACCAAACTGAAGTGTGTAGGCACTTTGAGTTTGTCGCGCAGCGACAACATGTTCTTTCAGGTAGCCTATTTGCTCAATGAGATTAATACGTGCGTTCCAAGCCAATGTTGTTCCTTCAATGACATCTCTCACCGCGGTTTGGTTGATTTCTTGTGACTCGCCAATGCGGTATGCCATCTCTTTTTCAAGCGCAGTATCTCTTCCACCACTGTAGAGGTTGTAACGCACACGCAGCATGGTTCGGATGTCGTTATCATGACCTAACGTTCCGCCATTATCGTTATTCCAATTGCCGTTTACCTCAAGACTCACTTCGGGGTAATAAGCCGATTTAGCCGCTTCACGTTGTTTTTTGGCAGCCGTAATGTCGGAGTTGGAAACCTTGAGTGTTGGATGTTCTTTTTCTGCTGCAGAGATAGCTTGCTGTCGTGTTGTGGGAATGAGTGCCATATCCGGTTGTGGCGGGCTGAGATTTTGGGGGGTAAGGTTAACAACCCGGACAAAGTTACTTTCCGCATCCATCAGGTTGTTTTTTGCTACGATGACATTTGATTTTGCGCGCGCCAGTCTGCCAGTAATTTGATAGAGGTCTGCGGCTGAGCCTAGCCCAGAGTCTGTCTTCTCTTTAATTTGGCCATAAATGGTTTTGTGACTCTTCAGATTTTCTTCAGAGAGCAAGACGACCTCTTTAGCTTGAATGTATTTGATATACACTCTGACCGCTTTTAGTGCTTGCTCTTCGGAGGCGGATACGAGGTTCCAATACGCTGAGTTTTTTTCAGCTTCCGAACGCTCGACCTCGCTCTGAGTCTGAAAGCCGCTAAACAGTACTTGTCTTATGCTAATTCCTGCTTCGCCCGGATTCAGCGCTTCATTTTCTCTACCTCCAGCACGAGTGGAAGGGCTGTCAGTTTGTTCCCAGCCATAACCAGCAGTGATATCTACCGTCGGTAAGTATCCTGAGAATGCTTGACCTACTTGCTCTTGTTGCGCTTTGTAAGCATTGAATGCTCGTCGTACTTCAGGGCTTGATGCAAGAGTATTGGCGACGGCTTGTTCTAACGACTGGGAAAAGCCTGTTGTTGGAATGAATAGTACAAAAGGTAAAGACCCCACAATAAATTTAGTGAAACGTTTGATAGCGATGAAATTAAGCATATATACAAACTCCTGGGCACTATTCATTATCGTTCTCGAAGTGCTGATTCTCTTGCGCGTAAAATAGGGTTCAATATGTAGTCAAGTACCGTCCGTTTTCCTGTGACAATATCTACGCTGGTTAACATACCGGGAATTATGGGTAAATCTGACCCGTCATTGTCTGCGAGATTTGAAACGTCAGTTCTGATCCTGACGAGGTAGAAACTGTTGCCTTTCTCGTCTTGCGTTGTATCTGCACTGATATGTTCAAGCTTGCCTTTTAACCCGCCATAACGTGTAAAGTCATAGGCCGTCACCTTAACCACAGTGGGTAAACCAGAACGAAGGAATGCGATATCTTTGGGTTGGATCTTTGCTTCGATAAGCAGTTGGTCTTCGGTGGGGACGATTTCTAGAATGTTATCTCCCGGTTTTATAACGCCGCCTAGTGTGTTGATATGAATGGTTTTGATGGTGCCATTGACGGGGGAGGTGATGATGGCTTTGTCGACTTTGTCTTGCGAACCGACTTTGGCCTGTTGAAGGCGTGATAACTTGGCTTCCAGCTCACTGACCTGTGTCCGGTTTTCATTAATGAACAACAGAACGGCCTCACGTCGTTTTAACATAGCTTCGTCTTGCTGCGCTTTTAGTTTGGGTTGGAGCTGATAGAGCGCTGCGATTTCACCTCGAATATCATTGACTTGGCGTTGTAATTTGAGAAGCTCAATTTCCGGAACGATCTTTTTCTTGGCGAGAGGTTTAGTGAGCTCATATTCTCTTGCTACCAGTTTGGCCCCGCTTTCTAGTGTTTTTATTTTGGTTGCTAGTTCTTTGATTTCTTGCTGCTTTTGAAGAACTTGGCGAGACTGTATGTCTATTTTATTTTTTAGACCATCAATATGCCCTTGATATTCAAGTTGCTGTCGCTTCACCAATTCGGGTTCGTTATTTCTTAGGTCATCGGGAAACACAAGTGGCGTAGAATCAATCTGGATTTGATCTTGCCAAGCCGTGTTTAAGCCCTGTAGTTGAATACTGTTTAATTCTTCTTGTAACCGAATGATGTTTGCGTTGAGGCTTGCATCCTCTTCTTCCTGCTGCGCGACGTCTGAGCGAAATCGCGTGTCATCGATGTGAACAAGTGGCATACCTTTTTCAACAATCATGCCTTCTTCGACATACATTTCTTGCAATATACCGCCATCAAGGCTTTGAATGAGCTGAACTTGAGAGGAAGGAATCACCTTTCCGTCTCCTCGCGTCACTTGATCGAGTGATGACACTGATGCCCAAGTGATGAATGCGGCCACCATGACAATAATTAGCCAGACAACCACACGATAGCGATGGGGCACATCCATCATCATGGCCCCATAAATGTCATCTGCCATGTCGATGTGTTCGCGGTCTTTAGTTTTACTCATTGTTGGCTTGTCTCCGTGGTTCGTCAGCAGATCTCTGGCCTTGAGCCAGTTTCTTCAACACGATCTCTCTTGGGCCATCTAGAAAAATACGTCCTTTATCGAGCACCACGACGCGATCGACGATTTCCAACAGGGACATTTTGTGGGTTATCAACAACAAGGTCCTTTCTTTGCTGACGTGATGCATAGCGCGGATGAATTGCTTTTCAGCAAAGGCATCCATTGATGACGTGGGTTCGTCCATTAATAGAATTGAAGGGTCATTCAAAATGGATCGAGCTAGAGCGACAGCTTGACGCTGTCCACGCGAGAGAGATTCCCCTCGTTCTCCCACTTGTTTATCTAGCCCTTGAGAATCCAAAGACGTGAATTGACTAACCCCCGAGAGTTGAACGGCGCGGATGAGTTGATGTTCAGTGACTTGTCGAGTACCAAAAAGGATGTTGTCGCGAATGGAGCCATGAAAAAGTGTGATGTCTTGCGGCATGTAACCCACATTTCGGCGAAGGTCGGCTGGGTGTATTTGCTTGGAATCAATACCGTCAAATCTCAAGCTACCTTGCGTGGGTTGGTATAACCCCGCGCACATCTTAAGCAGTGTGGTTTTCCCTGAACCATTCTTGCCAATGATAGCGACGCTTTCACCTTCCGTGATTTTGAGAGTAGAGGGGTAAAGTACAGGCTCTTCGGTGTCTTGATACGTGAAACTGACGGCGGAGGCTTCAATCTGGCCTTTGAGTTGTTGTCGGCTGATCAAATGACCTTTATCTTCAAATTCGTCACTTTGGTCCATGAGCGCGTCCAGTTGGCGAAGAGAGCTCATTGTTTGATTCGACCGTGTGAGCAAGTTGGCTAACTGCGCCATAGGCGAGACGACTCGACCGGAGAGCATCACTGCGGCAATGATCCCCCCCATGGAAATATCGCCTTTAGAGACGAGATATACCCCTAGGAACACCACCACGACTGAAGTCATTTGCGTAATAAATGTGGCGAGGTAGGACACTGACTGGGATATTTTTTTGACCTTTAATCCCCATGTTGCAGAGTGCGCTATCATTTGCTGCCATGTCTTTTGAACAATCCCTTCCGCGAGGTTCGCTTTGATGGCCTCCATAGCAGAGAGACTTTCAATTAAATGCCCATTTTTTAGCCCTGCAAACTTGTTACTTTCTTCAATGGCGTCTCGAAGTTTTGGCTGAATGGCAAAGGCATAGCCGATAATGATGATGCCTGCTGCCAAAGGAACGACGGCTAAATCACCAGCGAAAATGTAGATAATAAAAAGGAAGAAGATAGCAAAGGGGAGGTCGACCAGTGCCGTCACCGTCGTAGAGGTTAACATTTCCCTTACGCTATCAAATTCGCTGATTTGTTTTGCCATGCCTCCAACACTGGGGCCGCGTTTTTCTAGCGGTATACCGATGGATTTGGCAAACAAGCGAGAAGACACGACAATATCGATTTTCTTTCCCGCATTATCAATCAACGAACTTCTGACGTAGCGAAGAATGTAATCAAAGGCAAATACCAATGCGGCACCGCTAGCGAGTACCCATAAGGACTCAAAGGCTTGATTGGGCAGGATCTTGTCGTACACATTCATCATGAAGAGGGGGGAAACTAACGCAAAAATGTTGACAATCACTGAAGCAAGTAACGCCTCACGGTATATGGGAGCCGCTTCCCACAGCATTGAAAATAGCCAGTGACCTTTTTTCGTATGCTGATGTATATCGACGCTTTTATCGCCTCGATATTGCTTCTTTATCAAGATGGAATACCCGACGTATTGCGCTTCGAGATCTTCCAAACTCAGCGTGGTTTCTCCACCAGTATCAGGAAGTTGAACAATGGCTTGTTCGTTTTCACTGTCCAGAGAACGTAAAATACAGGCTTTTTGATCTGCCAATAGAAGAATGCAGGGTGTTAGCATTTCACCAATGGTATTGAGCGGTTTTCTCGCGAGTTTAGAGACCAGACCTGCTCGGGCTGATGCTTGAGGAAATAGGTCTGGGGTAAGTCGAGCCTCCCTCATTGGTAAACTAGCCACGAGGGCTTCACCCGAACACGGAGATCCGTAGTACTCGGTGAGTATCACCAAGCAATCCAACAAAGGATCCGCGGTGGTTTGGGCTGAGCTAGGAATGCTCCACTGCGGTTTTACATCATCAGCTAATCGCACGATAAATGGCCCCTTTTTAGTGGTGATCGACAGTTGGGTCGTCCAATAGCGTTGGCGTGTTCTCTACAACATCTGTCGCTGCTGCCTTTTGGAAGAGCTCTTTCGTATTGTCATCACCAAACACGCCGTTTTTGATCATTCCGTTTTCATCGACAATGTCTTGTAACGACACGTCCTGAAGAATGATCTCTTGGTTCCACGCATGGTCACCATCTGTGTCTACCCTGAACACCAATGAGCCGTCTTGCTCGAACATATCAACATCTGCTTCGCTAAGAAGGTTGTCTTCGTGGTCTGTCACTAAGTCAGATAGGTCAAGATGAGATTCACCCACCGTGAAGTCAGTTACCGTGTCAGACCAAGGTTGGTCATCAACGTTATCGCTGTTCCAGACAAGTTCACTGTTATCTAAGCCACTGATACTGTGCTCCTCGACCAAACCAGCAATATTTGTTTCTTCCTCTCCAGTTTGCTGGGTGGCAAACCAGACGTCCGCAGCTGCGCGCTCTTCACCGTCGGTAGTGGTGTAGGTGGATGTTTTACCTATGGTGTTATTGTTCTGTGTGTCGTCGGTGGTTTGAGCATCAAGACTAATCGAAGCGACTCCAGCCTCTTCCAAACTTAGAAGTTCTCCTTCGTCGGTTTTGCCATCCATGTTTGTATCAACCCAGACACCGAGTTCCGAGTAGATTGTGTCGTTTTGATCAATGATGCCGTCTGCATTGGTGTCATGCTGGGCTAATGCTTCGTAACCATCTGCTGCATTGGTTCCATCTTGGAGCTCGGTGTTCGACCCAAAGAGTTCCGAACCGTCGTTGATTTCACCGTCTTTATTGATGTCACGGACAAGTAAACCATCTCCTCCTGAGACCCACCCAGTGTTAACGGCCTGTCCATCTCCGTCATAGTCGAAGTTGACTGGATTTTCAGTTACATCAGAGGTCTCTATTCCGTCGCCGTCCAGATCAAGAACGATAGGGGTGATGCTGGGAGTGATTTCGATATTGTTTTTAGAGTTTCCGCTAGATTCGCCTTGGGCAGAGAGTGTGCCTGCTGAGGTGTAATAGTCCACGCCGCTTTCATGGAAGAAGCCATCACTATCGGCATAGACCACTTTTTCACTTCCATCAGGACCGTTGAGAGTGACCTTTTCATTGGGATGCCATCGGTTACCCATGACATGTTGGACTCCATCTGCGTCAATATGCCAATGCACAAAACCTGAATTAAGGCCACTTGTATCGATGTCATAAGATTCAACGATAACGACGGTGTCTTCAGCTTGACCGCTTTGAATGTTGGTTTCTGATGCAATGGGTTCCGCCCTGACGATGAGTGTCTCTGCACTTTCCGCTTTAGAGTCATTGATGGGCTGGGTTCTTACGTTAAGTTCAGTTTGAAATGCTGATAAGGTAAGTTCACTTCCGTTTTTGAAATTTGCCCACGTTGACCCCGTCCAATATTCATATTTGCCTAGATCTTCATTACTGACGTCGTAGCCAACTCCCAGAAGCAGTGAGACCTTGACCTTTGTGGGCTCAGTGACGGCGTCACTGAGACTTATTGTAAATGTTGCCCAAAATGACTCACCGACTTCGTTATCGGTGTTTGTGTTCACGACAGAAAGTGTGGGTTTGTTTGCGTCACCGGCAATGGTCACTGTCGCTGTGTCAGAGTCGCCATTATCACTTTGAACCTGATAGTCAAAGTCAATCTGTCCATAAAAGTTACTGTCTGGAACAAAGCTCATGCTGCCATCGCCAGCAATGACGACTGAGCCATTATCTACGGCAATATTTTGTGCATTGCCAGTGAGAGCAACCCCGTTGATCTGGGTGATTTCGCTACCCGTCGCAGTATCATTGCTTAACAAGTCTAGGGCTACATTCCCTCCATTACTCAACGTGTAACTGTCATCAACAGCGTCAATGAATTCTGGGGTGACCATGAGGTTGATGGTGGCGCTATCACCTGAATTGGTCGTATAGGTGATGGTAGGGACGACACCACTCCAGTCAGCCTCCGGGGTGAAGTTGTAGCCGCCATTGGTACCAAGCTCAAAGGTACCGACGCCAGAAATAGTGGCTGTTTGACCTGCGGTATAAACCGTTGGAGAGCCTGTCACTGAGAAGGTGGCAACACTGATATCGCCAGAGTCGTTGTCGAGAACGTTCCCACTAAGGGCGACATCTTCCTGAGTGGAGGCGGAATCGTTAACGGTTTTAATGACGGGTGAATCAAAAAAGATATCTGAAACAACTGCACCTGGCCCATCTAAATGGATTATCTGAAGGCTACTCACTGGTCCGGCAATGTTGATGAGTGCAGAAACATTGGGGTCTGTACCGTCATGATTCCCCCCCGCTCCCGGTCCGGTGACAGTGTCATTACCATTGACGCCATCGGAATCCGACACGGTTAATAGAGATCCAGCATTGAAGGTTACTTCGACTGGGTTTCCGTCAGCATCAAATGCCAATATCCGCACGGTATCATAGACATCAAGGTCGGATACTCTGAACTGAACATTGGTGACTTCAGAAGAGAAATTTACGGTTGAAGTGCTTCCTGTTGAAGTGTCTGGGTATCCTGTGCGAAGGGAGCTCGCGGTATTGATTGTTTCAGAGCCGCCATCAATTCCAGCGATAATAGGCGTGCTTTTTTGAAATGTTGCGGCGCCAGCAATATTCCCAGAAGGAGAAGTGCCAAAGCGTCCGTCATTGCTAAACGTGACATCAACAGTGCCGGTATTTATAGACTCAGACGTGTACCCAGCAAGACTGTCACCTCCGTCAATCGCGGTACCATCACCATCAGGGTCGGACAGTAGAGACCAACTAAATGCTTCTCGCCCCGCAATATTCATCACTGTTGTGTCAGTGATATTCCCATTATTACCAGCGCTATCCGAGACATTCATGGTGACGGTCAAGGTACCGTCGGCGAGGCTAGAGAGATCTTGGCCTGTTACGGAGACTGTGCCATCGCCAGCCACAGTAATGTCACCTGTATCGACAGTGATCGTGTCTGTACCGTCAGTGATAGTTATGGAATTGACTGTACTGCCGACCGCCACTTTCCCTGATAATGGCACATTGGTGGATTCGGAATCGCTGACTCGCTCGTTACCGCCATCTAAAAAGCTAATCGTGTTTTCGCCGTCGCCCGTTGCAGGGGCTGTCGTGTCAAGTACGCTCAGGTTTACTGTGGCGGTGTCGGTTCCCCCTTGTCCATCGCTGATGGTATAGGTGAAGCTTGCAGGGCCAGAGTAGTCGGCTGTTGGCGTGAAGGTAATGGTGCCATCGCCATTGAGAGTGACAGTGCCGTTTTCGGGGGCTTGAACTGAAACAACAGTAAGTGTATCGCCTTCGAGATCGGTATCATTCAGTAACAGATCGGACACATTAATCACTAGGGCAGTGTCTTCATCGGTGGTGATCGCTTCGGCTGCGGTGACGACCAAGTCATAGTCCGCGGCAACCGCGCCCACTAGCGTCACATTTACCCATTCATTTGCCGGAACCTGACTGCCGCTTGGGTAGGCAGTGCCGTTGGCGTAGAGGGTACCGGTACTGTAGGAGACAGAGTAAAAACCGGAAGAGATGACAACGTCAGTGGTGATGGAAAAGTCGCCGGTGCTTCCGTCAGGGTAGGCGACCACTTTGTTTCCATTTGCATCAACGCTGGCAATGTAAATACTGTAGTCGCCGCCGTTAGCACTGGAGTCGGTGCCAAGAAATGAAATGGTATAGGCGCCTTCATCGCCGACAGCCACAATATCGAAGTTCAGGTCATTTTTGTTTTCCTGCTGACCTGTAAATGTCAGTTGGTCACCATCTTTCGTGCCGTCTGCGTTGTATTTCTGAGTATGGACGTCATAGTCACCAGCATCGTTGATGCTACTCCAAACGATAACGTAATCACCATCATCGCCAACGCCTATAACTTTTGCAGGCCCGTGACCACCTGGTGCATCCAGTTTACTCACTGGTTGATCCTTGGAACCGTCGGCATCGAAATGTTGTATATAGGTTTGCCACTCGCCCCCTTCAATGCCACGCCAAACGACAACAAAATCCCCATCAGCGCCAACGTTTGTAATCGATGGCAAATCATTGCTGGTTGTGCCAGCTAAGCTCAACGTTTGGGTAGAATTAGTAATAGGTTGATTGGTTGTACCATCGACTAAGGTGAGTTTTACAACTCCGCCACTGGAACCGACAATCGCATACTTACCATCACCGATACTGACGACATTGGTTTCAAGGTCACCGATACCATCTGTACCGCCAATGTTGAGCGTTTGCTGACTACCGATTTTGTCACCGTCTGGCGACAGCATCACGGTATTGGTTGCGGTAGCTGTGGAACCCTGATTCCACGAAATGACATAATTACCATTGTCCAACACAGAAATTTCAGCTTTAGACTCAATGGGGTAGCCGTTTGAATTGGCTGATACGGAGCCGACTACTTGAGCACCACCTACTTTGTTACCAGAAACATCAAGCTCCTGCATATAAAGTGTGAAACTGTTTTGCCAGACCATGATGCTGGTATCGCCAGAGTGTTCAGAAGTGACTGTTCTTAGCTGAGATGAACCCAAATCCATCTCTGGACCCGTGGTGGCACCGCCATGATCATCAGGATTTGCATATACGACTTGCGCATATGAGTGGGTGTTGAGGGTGGCACTGTTGTTATAGCCAGTCCAAGTGACTAACAAGTCACCATCGTCGTTGAGTTGTGTTACCTGAGGCGATTCAATTTTATCTCTGGAACCCAGTGTGAGTTTATCGCCTTTTAATGATCCATCTGCGTTGAAACTCTGTAACACGACTTTGTTGTTGCCGTAATAATTGGTATCCCACGCCCTAAATACCACAGTGTAACTGCCATCAGCGTGGGTGGTTGTCATGTAAGCTGAATCATCAACTTTTCCTGTGCCATAACCTTCGATAATTTGGGTGTCGATTGCATTACCGGTATAGCCAGAAGCGATAGCTCCTGCATCTGTCATCGTTAATGTGTCATCAACAGCATCTGGACCATCATTAACGCTGTTAACCGTGATGTTCACACTGGCCGTATCGCTAGAACCATCACTATCTTTGACCTGATAATTAAAACTGACTGAACCAAAATAATTTGCGTCCGGTTTAAAGCTCATACTGCCGTCAGCATCTATCACAACGGTGCCGTTGCTCACGGCGATATTTTCAGCTCTACCAGTGAGTGCAATGCCGTTGATGTGTGTTATTTCAAGCCCATCATCAGGGGCTTGATCATTCCCCAGAAGGTTTAGAACAAGTGTATCGTCCTCGTTCATTGAATAAGTGTCATCTACCGCATCTACTGCATCATCAACGGCTGTGACGGTAATGCCAACAGTGGCGGTGTCACCGGAATTGGTCGTGTAGGTCACATCTGGAACGGTACCGTTCCAATCAGTTTCAGGTGTAAAGCTGTAGCTTCCGTTGGCATTTAATGCGAATGATCCCATGCCTGAAATAACGGCGGTTTGACCTGCGGTATAAACGGTTGAAGAACCTGTTACCAGAAAGCTGGTGACACTGGAGTTGCCAAGATCATTGGTGAGTACATTGCCATTTAGTGCAACGTCTTCTTGTGTAGACGAAGCGTCGTTGCTCGCTTGTGTCGCGAGGGCAGAATCAGTACCAGAACTTGAAACATTTCCAGCAGAGTCTGTTTGTGTAGCATTGACGGAAATACTGTCTCCAGCAGCGACCACCTCGTTCCAGGAAATGGTGCCATTGTTATAGCTATAATCGGCTGCGGATGAGCCATCTTCATGTTGCAAGGAACCGCTAACGAGTTTGAGGTTTTCGGTTCGAACGACGCCGTCATTATTGACAACGACCGTGACTAAACCGCCAGTCGAAAAATCCCCATGGTCAACGGAGACTGTCAGCTGAACATCATCACTCCCATGTTCTTGGCTATTGACTAAACCATCGTTGTTTGCGTCGTCAGTAATAGTAACTGTGGGTGTCGCGGATGACGTTGTATCAACCGTGATGTCAAAGCTTGAGCTAGATGCCGAGGTGTTACCCGCGGAGTCAGTCACAGTGGTGGTAATCGTGTAATCGCCTTCGTCAGGCAATTGCCCGCTGGTGGCCCCTAAATCTTCTGGCGAAACGGTAATAGAGACACTGTCGCCGCCTGTCCAGCCATTTGGGACGGTTGCGGTGACCGCGGTGGTGTCCCCGTCAGGTTGCGTGACGGTAAGAGTGATGGTGTCGCCGGGTTTTGTGCCTGTCGGTGGCGTCACTTGGACGTCGATGCCGTTAGAGACATCGTTCTCGCCGACGCCGCCGGAGGCTTCAGGGATCGCCACAAGTGGCAGTTCATCGGTGCCACCCACGCCCGTGCCTTCACCGGGGGCAGTGGTATCAACGGTGAAATCGGAATCTGTGCTAGATGCCGATGTATTTCCCGCCGAATCCGTGACGGTGGCAGTAATCGTGTAATCACCTTCGTCAGGCAATTGCCCGCTGGTGGCTCCTAAATCTTCTGGCGAAACGGTAACTGACACACTACTCCCGCCAGCCCAGCCATTCGGGACGGTGGCAATTACTTGAGTCATATCCCCATCGGGTTGTGTCACCGTGACAGTGATCGTATCGCCGGGTTTTGTGCCTGTGGGAGGGGTCACTTGGACGTCGATGCCATTAGAGACTTCGTTTTCGCCGACGCCGCCGGAGGCTTCGGGGATAGCCACAAGAGGCAGTTCATCGGTGCCGCCCACGCCCGTGCCTTCACCGGGGGCAGTGGTATCAATGGTGAAATCGGAATCTGTGCTTGATGCCGATGTATTTCCCGCAGAATCCGTGACGGTGGCGGAAATCGTGTAATCGCCTTCGTCAGGTAATTGACCGCTGCTGGCTCCTAAATCTTCTGGCGAAACGTTGACTGACACACTGTTGCCACTCGTCCATCCATTTGGAACCGTCGCAGTGACCGAGGTGATATTGCCATCGGGTTGCGTGACCGTGACAGTGACAGTGTCGCCGGGCTCGGTACCTGTGGGGGGCGTTATTTGTACTTCAACGCCGTCAGAGACTTCAGCCTCGCCGATACCGCCGGTGGATTCGGGGATCGCAACCAAAGGCAGTTCATCGGTACCGCCCACGCCCGTGCCTTCACCGGGTGCGGTTGTGTCAATGGTGAAGTCGGAATCGGTGCTAGACGCCGATGTATTTCCCGCCGAATCCGTGACGGTGGCGATAATGGTGTAGTCACCTTCATCGGGCAATTGTCCGCTGCTTGCCCCTAAGTCTTCTGGCGAAACAGTCACAGAGACACTGGTGCCGCCTGTCCAGCCATTTGGGACGGTCGCAGTGACCGCGGTGGTATCGCCATCGGGTTGCGTGACCGTGACCGTGATCTTATCGCCGGGTTCGGTCCCTGTGGGGGGCGTGACTTGTACTTCAATACCATCAGAGACCTCGTTCTCGCCGACGCCGCCGGAGGCTTCAGGGATCGCCACGAGTGGTAATTCATCGGTGCCGCCCACGCCCGTGCCTTCACCAGGGGCCGTGGTATCAATGCTGAAGTCAGCGTTGACGCTGGGTGCCGAGGTGTTTCCCGCCGAATCCGTGACGGTGGCGGTAATGGTGTAGTCACCCTCATCAGGCAAACGACGTCTGCCGCCGCCTAATGCCTCAGGAGAGACGATGATAGGCACACTGCTGCCACTTATCCAACCGTTCGGGACGGTAGCGGTGACTGTGGTGGTATCGCCATCGGGTTGTGTGACCGTGAGGGTGATGATGTCGCCGGGTTTTGTGCCTGTGGGCGGGGTTACCTGTACTTCAATTCCGTCTGAGACCTCTGTCTCGCCGACACCGCCGATGGCTTCAGGGATCGCTATGAGAGGTAGTTCATCAGTGCCGCCCGAGCCAGTGCCTTCACCGGGGGCGGTAGTATCAATAATTCCTGAAGCAGATGCCACAACACGGCTACCTTGAGAATCAACAAGGGATGCAGTAATTGAGAACTGTCCGTCAGTTAAACCTTGAGGAACATCTACAAAGAAACTACCACTAGCTTGAACGATTGCGGTGATAGTTTGGATATTTCCATCCGCGTCAGTAATAGTTATTTGGACACTGGAACCGGATGGTTGATTTGTTGTACCGGTTATTGTTGGCGTGCTGTCTTTTGTCAGCGCATCAACTGAAACATCTAGTTCTGGTTTAACGAAGAAGTTTGAAGTCTGTTGTTCTTGTGTGTTTGCTGCGGTCTCATCACCATCATAAGCCTTGGTATCATAACCAGCACTGGCAATGGTTTCGTTAGCATCCCGGCTAAGAGCATAAAAGCCATGCGTCCCCGTGCTCGTGACTGTCATCCCTGATGCTGTTGAATTCTCGTCAGTTTGAGTTGGGTCTTGTCCACTAATGATTGACTCGATAATTTGAGCGATATCCTGATCGCCGACATTGAGGGAATTAACTGAGCTAAGTACGTCGCTTAAAGTATGTATATCGCTATTGCTATAGATGAATGGTCTTCCGTTGTCATCCTGAAAAGCAATGATAGTGTCACTTTCTACGTTAAGTATTTGACCCTTATTGAGGTGTTTACCGACTTCAACTTTTGTTGATAGTTGATTGAGAGAAGCTGCGCCACTGACAAATAGGACATTTGCACCAAATGGAAGTTTGACTTCGCTCATACTCGTATTTCTCCAAACCAAGCACAAAAATAAGAATAAATATTAAAAGTTGTAAAAATGTTAATTATTAGAATCATTAGTAAGAGTAGTGCATGCATTGACATACGAACAAGAACAGTGGAAGCAATTCATAAAGCGAGAGTTCAACTTAAGATCTTGTAGAGCGGTGTGAGCAGAGGAGAAAAGTGAGAGGGTGTTGTTAGTCAAGAAAGATGAAAGCTTTTACTGATGATTTTTTAAAGTAACATCATGAAATATTAAGAAGTTAATGGTGACGTCAAAGGGGAAGCGCTAAGAGTCTTTGTGTTGACCAGAGCCATCATGGTCGAAGTGAATTTACGTGCCGATAAATAAGTATCACGTCAATGTTATTAAACATTGACGCTAAGGCGTCAGTTTCAACTTGCTGTGCCAAGGGTTGTGAGCTATTTAGCAATATACTCACTACGTTGGAAGGGTTGCCACGTATCAAGCGATTGTTTTTCTGGGGTGAATACCTCTACGGTCAGCGGATAGCACTGCGCGTCATCACTGGAATGGGTGCTGCTGCAATCTCCCCCTGGACATGCTGAAAGTGCTCCAAGCAAATCGGTTTCGGCAAAGAACTCAATATAATCTCCTTTGCGCGCTGGGCTGGCTTTCATAAAATATTGGTGCGAATCCTTGGTAAAACCCGTACACATAAACACATTTAATACATCATGAATGTGTGTTTCTGCGTCTTTTTGGCTGATGCCTCGTTTATCCGCCAGTGCACGGGTGAGGTTAGAGTGGCAGCAATGATGGTAGTTTTCTCCATGGAGCCGATTGTGCGTGTAGGGGTCGCAACGCGTTCCAATCACATCATGTATGCCCGCGCCATCATCATCCCATCCATACCAACTCAATGAATCATCCGTAATCGTTGCTATTGGACGTAAATAAGGCATGTTGCTCCACAATCTGTCACCGGTGGTTAGATGGGTGGCATGCAGTTGTCGGGTTTTTCCACTGAAAAAGTGTTCACTGAGATCATCTCGTTGCCAGAGATTCAAATCCCCAACTTGTGAGCCGTGCTGGCAGGATATACGGAAAAAACACCCCTCGGGAACGACAAAGCAGCGTGCCTCTCTTGGTGGGATCTCTAGTAAAACAGTGCGAGTGGCTGAAACTCTTGCTGTGTGATAAAAATTGACATCAAAGGGAGGCAGAGAACTTGTGGCGTAACAGATAACGGGTTTAGCAGCGCGGCGTTCGTGTGCATCCGTTGGTGAAACATTCGCAGTACCATCACTTTCTCTGTTTTTCGTCATGTTGTTTCCTCTATGTCATCACTATGAAGTAAGTATATCCGGCCTCTTCAATTGTGAGGTTTCATAAGCGAGTCATAGGGCCCATATCCAATCAACGTGAAGCTGTCGGATACAGAAATGAACGCTCCAAAATACCCAGACTATTTCTATTGGTCGTGGAGTTTGGGTTGCATGGTGTTTACCATGAGACCCAAGATTTGGTGTGTGTACTAGAAGGCATTGGAAATTCATCCAACGATCTTCAATTTTAGATTCTTACTGGTAAAAGGGGTTTTTTGAGTGAGAAAAACAGACAAGAAAATAGATAACTTGCTTAGGGAAGTACTGACGGAGGTATGTGACATTGCTCAGCAACAACATGAAGGCTTTGAATGGCTTACGCATTTTGCTAACTATGATAGTTTTCCCAATTCTCTCAATATAGTGGTCGTTTTTGATTCCAATACGCATTTAGCCAATGCAGACACCGATGTGCTGCTAGCGTTTATCAAAGAAAAGCTCAACGTTATAGATATCAAATTGAAAGACTTCACGCGACATGTCACCTTCGACACAGAGGAGAGGTGCAACGTTGAAAACAACGGTAAATGGAACGACCGCTTTCAGAAGCGCGGCTTGAATTAATGCCTGATTCAGGCTTTTTTACCAAATGTTAGAAGATACTTTTTGCCAGATGCCATGACAGTGCGACGCTAAGAAATTAAGGTGACCACGTTCATGCTGGTCATTTTGCTCCTTGAGGCCTAACATGCAGATAGCATTTTTGATTGGTTTATCAAAAGCGTTCTGAACACAGCCCGAGTTATCCCATCGTGTTGGATTTCTTAGGTCATTGTCATTGTTGATAGGGAGAAGAACTTTGGCGATCTTGGCGTGTTTGTTCTTGGGCAATAAACAGAAAATGGTGCGGGTATGGTGATAGACAATCTTTATATCTATCTTGGTACAGTCTGCCTTATCGGGGTAGTTGTTATCTGGTGGGCGGCTACTGCGCTACTAAAATCAAAATCAAACCGTGAAAAAAGGCTCCGGCGTCTTAAGAACTTTAATAGCGTCCAGACTACCTCTCCGAAAGTACCGGGAAAGCCTGAAGAAATTGATGCAGCGGTAGAGAAAATTGAGAATCGTTTTTCCATTATCAGCAAGATAGCCTTTTTCTTCATCTTTGTTGTGTTTGGTATTGCGTTATCGTTTCCTTTTCTAAACTCGATACCTGCTGCTTTGGTTTCTATTGTTGTTGCTGTTTCTACCACGGTTCTGGGGTTTGCAGCGAAGCCTGTTATTGAAAATATTATTGCTGGTGTCGTTCTATCTCTTTCTAAGGCAATCCGGGTAGGGGATACCGTCGTGGTTGACAATCAATATGGTACAGTTGAGGACATTAGTTTAAATCACACAATCATTAAGCTTTGGAACTGGAAGCGCCTGATCATTCCCAGCAACAAAATGCTGTCTCTTGAGTTGGAAAGTTTCACTTACAACGATCCCTATATCTGGGTTCACGTAGAGTTTTATACTTCTTACGAAAATGATTTAGAGCAAGTACGACAGATGGCGATTGAGGCAGTGGAAGACAGTCAGCATTTTATTTCTCAGGATGCGMCTGCATTCTGGGTCATGGACCTCGAGAAAGATGCTTATCAATGCTGGGTGGCGGGTTGGACCAATTCAGCTTCAAGAGCTTGGAATCTCGCCAGTGATATTCGCACGGGAATCGCAATACGCTTTCAGGCCGCGGGAATTAAGGCACACAATTTTCAGGTTAAGATGGCGCCACATGAGGGGCATGCCGAGCATGAATCCAAGATCCACGCGCTAAACGGTTCTTGATGTTTCCTCAGACGGTTTAGGTGTTGTCTTTCATTGATTGAATGACAAACAAACGCCATGGATATAACACGTAATTGTAATGTAACTCTTTAATATGGAAGCCTACATTCCCTTGCGAGCATTCTATAAATTTACGGTCGGCTATTGCCGATCGCTTATGTCATCTATCTAAAGCGATTTACACTTTGGTGCCGGCTTGCTCACTCTTGTGCTTTCCGTTGGCTTTGGTGATTGAGACGCCGGTGCATCATCAACTCCTCGTTAGAGAGTGTCGAGCCTTGGACCGAATGTTCGCTTTCAACCCCTACTGATCGGCCCTAAAAATCTCATTTTGATTTCCGCATGAATATGTTCTTGTGATTTGAGTCACAAAAATTTACCATCTCGCCCCCATATAAATGCAGACCCCAAATCAAATGAATGTTTCACAGTCTATGTTAGCGGTAATCACAAACGACTACGTCTTAGCCTGCAGTATGCTCGCTGGCTTTGTTGCTATCACTTACCTAACGTTAAGCTACGCGCGTGTTAGCTATATGCCAAAAACCCCGCAATGGGTGATGTCTTTAATCATCTTTGTGGCAGTTTCTGGCATTTCGGCTCCCCTTTATGTGGAATTGCACGTCAAAGAGCAAAGCGCAATCGATACTCAGCAAGGACCAATCGACAACTACTGATTTTTGCCACACTGTTATTTACCGTTGCCGATGAGATTAGCGGACAAACTTATCGGCTATAGCCAGTCAATTCAGCAACTTCTCGTAAGATGACTCTTCCTCTTCCTCTTCCTCTTCCTCTTTCTGTAGTTATTCACTTTCTGATGCCGTTCTGTATGGGGTGCTGGTTTTTGCTTTTCCTAGTGGAATAAAACCCGAAACAGATCTCGGGCTTCATTTTTTGCCTTATATAAAATAATGCTCTCTATTTTCTTTAGAGCGAAACATTATACCCAAACAACCTGACGGCCTCTAAAATCGAGATCTTCAGGTCGATTGGGTATGACACATATGATGCATGATAATTAATATGGCATGATCATGTGATGTGCTTATTTAATAAGGTTTTCATGAGTGGTTAATGCTTCCCCTGTGTGATGTATTTAGTATGTCTTTGGGCTGTTTGGGGCAGAAATTTTCATTAGCGTACTCGAGTCGCTATGAGAGAAAGGCTTATCATAAATATTGAGGCTTGTAGTTTGTGTGTATCGAAGAATATCTTTCTCGGAAAAGTCTAACACCATTGTAAAATCAGATGTTGTTGCATTCTCAAACATATACTGGCTTTGCGCCATTCCCTCTTTGGCTGTGGAAAACTGAATATTATTCCCAGCATCTCCTTGAGTCACAATGCACACTGCGCGTGGTACACAAAATGAGTTGTAAACGACCTGATTCACTTTGTCATAAATCAAGTAGCCACGCTGGTCATGGAACTTGGCATTATCTTCTTTTTTGAATACCTCTTGCTCGTAGTACAGCGAGACTAGGTACTGGTCGCTCGCATTTGTTGCATCTGCAGCAGCGGTAAATGTGATGGTTTCATAGAAAGGCTTCACCGACGGGCCACCTTTACCTTGCTTGGTGCCTTCTTGCCCTGGGGCGACATCAACGCCACCTGAGTCGACACTCTTCCATGTTCCAACCAAACCAGCCAAAGGCCCAAAATCTAATCCGTTGATAATGGTCGACTCTTCAGCCACAGAGAGTGATGGAAGAGCCATTAAAGCAGCAGACAGACAAATTTTCTTGATCATGTTTTTTCCTTTTTAGTGTATTTATGTGCTTGGTGAAAAGGAAATGTTGATTGGTGTTTTTATTTCGATGCGTAATATAATTTCTGAAATTAAGTTTGTTTGCGTGAAGTGAGTTTGGCGCAATGGAAACTAAATGTAATTTATTGTTTTGTTATCGCAATGCGGGTCACTCTGTTTGCTTTATATGTACTTTACGAATAATGCATTTATTTAACGTGATTTATTTGCAGCCTGCTGTTCTTCTTTTTAATTCCATAACCATACCCTGGCCATATCTCGTACCTGCTCGAGATAGTCAAACAAGTAAGCGTTCAATAACTCTCTACGGTATGACCCATTGAGGCATTCCATAAAACCATTTTGTTTCGTGCTCCTTTGAGAGCATCTAATGACATCGAACATGGCTTTGATGATGGGAGTGTTGTGGGGGAGGGTATTACTGAGTCGGAGTTTTCGCTTGGGCGCTGTGTTCATCCGCAGGCCTGTTTATTGGCCTGCGGACGGACTGATAGTCTGTTTGCTCAATTGACTCATCTACGATATTTGCCAGAGCAAAAAGCGTTGTCCTGACTACACGTATTTTAATTCAATCTCTTTGCGCAGTTTATAAGCGGCGGTCGTCATATCGATATCCACATCATCCCATTTCACTGGCTGGCCTTCCTGAACTGTATTCTTCAGGATGACATTATGCGCAAGACCCAACGGCAAATATCGGTTTTCAACGGAGATGGACGCTGGGCGTAGTCCTCCCGAAACGGTGTAACCGCCTTCACCATCGAGTGTTTCGCCTGCCGTGAGGTTTCTTTTTGCAATAGCGACAACGTCTGCTCTAAATGATGTGGCAAAGCCAGTCGCCTCTCTACGTAGCCCAACAGATGCGACCGAGATGGCAAGTTCAAGCCCGATCAAATGCCAGCGTTTATGGTTCACCATGTACCTGCCGGATGGATCGGTGACCACTTTATATTCTTCAAAACAGTTCTTGTGGTAATCCGTGTCTGCTTCGATACAAACCCAAACACCTTTTCGAATGTCATTTGGGATTTGTTTCCCGTCTAATGTTAGACAAGACACAACTTCCACCATTCCTGCGCGTTCGAGAACGCCGCCTAGCTCTTTAGGGCGCATGAGGGTAGGGATATCATCGACGGAGCCAGGGGGGAAGAGCAGTCCGTTCGTCGGAACATCCAGTCCTGTGCCATTTGCAATGGCTGCCGATTCAATAGCAGGCTTTGAACCATCCAGAAATGCATTGAACATTTTTGGGTTCAAACGACCGCGTTTTGCCTGTTCTGCGGTCAACCCCCAATGGTCCCAAACCGTGTCGGGCGTAGAATGGCGATAATGAGGTAACCATTTATGACCACGTCCTGCCGCAACCACCTTAAATCCGCTGGCGCGGGCCCAGTCTACCAACTCACACGCTAATGCGGGTTGATCACCATAAGCCATACTGTAGATAACGCCTGCTTCCTTGGCTTTTAATGCCAGCCCATAACCACAAAAGGCATCAGCTTCAACCGTTACATTGATGACATGTTTATTTTGACGAAAAGCGCCAAGACAGTGCTCGACAGCGGCCATTGGATTGCCTGTCGCTTCAATGATTATTTCAATCTCAGGCTGCTCGATCAGGCTACGCCAATCATCGGTGACATGCGTCGACCTTTTGTTGACGGCCTCGTCTAAAGTCGCTGCAGCATAGGATTCTTTCGGCCAGCCAACGAGTTCGAGATTTGATTGAACAGCGCTTGGTGATAAGTCTGCAATACCAACAACGTGAATACCAGGCAAGCGAGCGACTTGCGATAAAAACATGGTCCCGAATTTACCGCCCCCGATCAGTCCGACCTTAATGGGAGTGCCTTCTTGTTCACGCTGCTTGAGTTTGGCGAAAAGGTTCATCTTAGTTTCCTAGAAAATTATATGTTGAGGACGGCATCAGGAATCAGCTGATGTATGACGAAGGAAATCAAAATCACAACCATCCGGGGCTTGTAAAACCGTTTTGCTATATAGCGCCCGGTAGCCGCGTTCAGGCATCTTCAGGGGTTCTTTGTTTTTCAAACGCATCTCTATTGTCTTGTCATCGACCAATAGCTCTATTCGCTTTTTGCTCACGGAAAATTGAATGCGATCGCCGTTTTCAACAGCCGCTAATGGGCCGCCAATACCGGCTTCAGGTGAGATATGAAGAAGAATGGTGCCGAATGCGGTTCCTGACATGCGCGCATCGGACAGGCGCACCATGTCTTTCACGCCTTGTTGAGCAAGCTTCTTTGGAATGGGGAGATATCCGGCTTCGGGCATGCCAGCAGCGACAGGGCCTGCGTTTTTCAACACCAGAATATCGTTGGCTTCTACATCAAGATCAGGGTCATCGATGCGGTTTGCTAGGTCTTCTAAATTTTCAAACACCACGGCTCTACCTTCAACTTCAAACAGTTCAGGCGTGGCTGCAGCACGTTTGAATATCGCGCCGTCTGGGGCGATGTTACCTTTCACCGAAATCAATCCGCCCACGTTGGAGACCGGATCATCGAGTGACTTGATATAGGTTCGATCAACCCAATCCATCGGCTCTTCAAGGATCTCTCCTAGGGTTTGCCCGAGAACGTTAATGGTATCAAGGTGAAGCAGGTGCTTAATCTCGTGTAACACGGCGCGAAGGCCACCCGCAGCATAGAAATCTTCCATGTAACCTTCACCAACGGGTTTTAAATTCACCAGAACTGGGGTTTCATCAGAAATTTCATTGAGTCGCTCATCAGAGATTTTGATACCCAATCGACCTGCGACAGCCGTTAAATGAACGATCGCATTGGTCGAGCCGCTGATGGCCATGAGGACGCGAAAGGCGTTCTCAACCGATTTTTCAGTAATGATTTCACTAGGAAGAATCGGGTTATCAATAAGTTGGACGATGGCGTGACCGCTTGCTTCAGCGGCGACCAAACGTTCTGAATGCACCGATGGAATCGCCGCAGTATCGGGTAGAGACATCCCAAGCGTTTCTGCTATACAGGCCATTGTACTGGCGGTACCCATGACTCCACAGGTGCCAGAGGTCGTTGATAATTTGCCTTCAATTTCAGTGATCTCGGCCGTATCAATCTCGTTAGCTCGGTATTTCCCCCAAAAGCGACGGCAATCTGTACAGGCCCCTAAACGTTCCCCTCGATGGCGACCCGTAGACATTGGCCCCGTCACGAGTTGAATCGTTGGAATATCAGCGGAAGCTGCCCCCATTAATTGGGCGGGTACGGTTTTGTCACATCCGCCAATCATCACAACAGCGTCCATAGGCTGAGCACGCACCATTTCTTCTGTATCCATTGCCATCAGGTTGCGATAAACCATGCTGGTGGGGCTGAGAAAAACTTCACCGAGTGAGATGGTAGGGAATGGGCGAGGAAGGGCACCTGCCGCGAGAATGCCTCTTGATACGGCATCTACGAGTTCAGGCATGCCTCTATGGCAGCTATTAAAACCCGAAGGTGTCATTGCGATGCCGACAATGGGCTTATCCAGCATTTCTTTCGAAATACCCATTGAACGCGCAAAAGACTTACGCAAATAGGTCGCGAACTCTTTGTCACCGTAGTTGGTTAGGTTTCGTTTTAATCCACGTTCTTTTGTCATTTAGAATCTCCTTCCGTATTGTCGGAGCGAAATTTGACATTGAGCAGGTCTTCGAAGACGCGGATCATTGCGCCTTTATCTTTTGCGCCATGTCCGTTAAGTAATGCCATTTGATACGTTGCTGTTGCAGCCGATAAGACAGGTGTTGGTATTTGATGTTGTGCCGATACTTCAGCCCCACTGATCAAGTCTTTATAGGCATGCTCTAAGGGGTATCCTTTATCAAAGATCCCTTTTAAAACATTGGGAATGAAGAATTCTGATGCATAGCTTCGTCCGGTTCCGCTATTCACAACATCCCCGACTTTGGTTGGGTCAAGCCCAAGCTTGACCGCCAGCGGCAGGATCTCGGCCAAAGCTGCGGCGTTGATATCAAAGAGCAACTGATTAATCAGTTTGGTGAGTTGCCCACTACCAATCGGGCCCATATACAGGATTTTTGATGCCATGCTGGAAAAAAGCGGGTTGAGATCCTCAACCAAGCTTTGGTCGCCGCCACACATGACGGTTAGGGTGCCATCTTCAGCGCGTGCTCTCATACCGGATACGGGCGCATCCACAAACTTCACATCAAGTGAAGCAAGCTTCTCTGAAATAGAAATCGTCGTGCTGTATTCGACGGTGCTGGTATCAACAACAATCGTTCCCGGACGTAAAACGTCAGCCAATCCATCTGCGCCAAAAAGAACCTGTTCGACGACGTTCGCGCTAGGTAAACACAAGAAAATAACGTCTGCTTCTGCGACGTCCTGCAAATTTTCCGTAGTGACCACCCCAGATACTGCGAGAGACTGACGAACGGATTTATTTCGACAGTATGCAATTACCTCAACGCTTGAAGCCAGATTGACAGCCATAGGGCCACCCATTTGACCAACGCCCACAAAACCAGCTTTCATCAATACACCTCTGTTCTTGTCATTGTTATCTATGACTTGATCATAATGGGTAAGGAATGACTCCCGAAGCGTTCAATAACGATGCCCCCGTTACCGAAATACGTTGCCGCTATTGTTAGCGCAAGATCTCGATGTGAGTGCAAGATCTTGATGTTACTGCCAGGTCTTGGTGTAAGCGCTAGATTTTGGGTGCGACAAAACCATGGCATACAAACGATGTTCGCTGTGGCGAACATCGTTTGTATAAGTCCATTGCAGGGTTAGAAAAGCGCGCCTGAGAGCCGGGAAACCGGCATAGTGAGAAGAAATAAAATCGGATGCGTTTCGAAGGCGAAGGTTTGCCTGCCAGCGCATCTGGCGTCTACCTCAGCCGACTACTTGAACCTTACATGGGAAAGAGGTATCTCAGTCCCGAGAGGCTCAAAAAACGATCAACAGAGAGTTTCCGTGGCCTCTTCGTTCGCGATGTTTTCGGCTGGCGCAAGAGGCGTTAACCCTCTAATCATATCGGAAGCCTTTTCTGCGATCATGAGTGTCGCCGCGTTGGTATTTGCCGAAGGCATCGATGGCATAATGGAGGCGTCAACGACGCGCAACCCATCAAGCCCATGGACGCGCAGTTGAGCGTCGACGACGGCTTCGGGATCCGAATCCGGCCCCATGCGTGCTGTGCCAATGAGGTGATAGACCGTGGTACCGTTTTTGCGTGCAAAATCTAGGAGTTCCTCGTCTGTCTGCACATCATCACCCGGCGCAGTCTCATGGTCAAAGTAGGGCGCAAGAGCAGAAGTACGCATTAGTCGTCGTGCGAGGCGCATTCCTGCAAGCAACACTTGCTGATCTTTCTCGTTAGCCAAATAATTGGGCTGTACAATGGGGGTATCGAATGGGTTCGAAGAACGGGCACGAACGAAACCTGTGCTTTCTGGTCGCTCTTGCCACACTCCCGTTGTCATCCCTGGCTTTTTATCGAGCAAACCCACCACACCCTCACGGAAACTTGCTGGCGAGAACACAAACTGCAAGTCGGGTTTGTCCATTGTCTCATCCGACTTCCAGAAAGCATGGGCAAGAGAAGGGCTGACCGCCAATAGGCTGGGTTTACGGAGCAACCAGCGGCCAATTTCCAGCAGCAGTCGTGGGCCTTGTGCCATACTGTTTATCGTGCGGATACCTTTTACACGTGACACCATGCGTACCCCATAATGATCACGTAAATTATTGCCGACACCCGGTAAATCATGGACCACAGGAACACCGAGTTCAGCCAGTAGTTTAGCGTCGCCGACCCCCGATATTTGTAACAATTTCGCGGTATTGATGGTTCCTGCAGAAACGATAACCTCGCGACGAGCCATGACGTTGTGCGCCTTCCCGGAGGGGCCTCCTTTCATGTAGCTTACGCCCACCGCACGCTTACTTTCGAAAAGAATCGCTGTCGCTTGGGCGTTGGTGCGTACATCTACGCTAGGCCGTTTTTTAGCTGTTCCCAGAAAGGCACGAGCCGATGAAATACGAAAGCCTTTGTTGATACAGCGTTGGTAATATCCGACACCGTCTTGCCGTGCGCCGTTATAGTCTGGATTTTCGGGGATCCCAAGTTCTTGCGCGCCTTTTACGAACGCTTCAGAAACGGGATGATGCCAATCAAGGTCGGTGATTGATAGCTCACCGTCAAGCCCTCGGTATCGTTTGTCTGCCTTACCTATTTTGTGCTCTGAACGGCGAAAGTAGGGAAGTACTTCGTTGTAGGACCAACCCGGATTTCCAAGCGCTGCCCAATGGTCGAAGTCTGCACGTTGTCCTCGGTTGTGATTCAGGCCGTTAATGGAACTTGAACCTCCAAGCACTCGCCCCTGAGGCAGAGAAAATCGACGCCCCGCCGTGCCTGCACTGGCCTCCGCCTCAAAACCCCAAGTCAGTGTTTTCGAATAGACATTCTTTATATAGCCAGCAGGGATGTGGATTAATGGATTGATATCACTAGGTCCGGCCTCAAGGAGACAAACGCTAGCGCCATTCTCGCTAAGGCGATTGGTGAGCAGCGCTCCAGCTGTTCCACCGCCAATGATGACGTAATCAAAAATTTCTTTAACGAGGGGCATATGAGATCTACCTAACTGTGTGAGTAATTGGAAAGGGTCTACGTCGAACGTATTTGATTTTTAATTAAGAATTGCAAACTTTTCTTCCCTTCACCACTTCCCAATAAAGAGGTTGGACATATCGGATCGCGAACGCAGCATGATCGAGTGGGACGGTCGCCCTTACTCACTCTGTGCTATTGGTCTACAACACAGAGTGAATAAGGGCGTAATGAAACGATAAGGTTGCCTCTAAATGTGTTTGGGTAGGCGTTCTACGAGGATTCTGGAGCCAGACATTCAATCAGTGTCCGGGCTACCACCGGCAATGATTTATAGTCTCTGAAACCCAGTATCAGTGAACGTTTTGCCCAGGGTTCGTCGAGCTTAACGGCAGTGAAGGTTCCCATTTCGAGGAAAGGAATAACAGCGCCTTCAGGCAGCACGGCCAATCCCAAGCCAGCCTCGACCATACGTCGAATGCCATCAAAACTCAGTACTCTTACACGAAGCCGGAGTGGCTCCTCTAGCGAGGAGGCTTCGTGTAAGAGTTGGTTTTGCAGTGAACTGCCATCTTGCAGACCGACTTGATTATAGGCTGCGATGTCAGTCAGCTTTAACTTCTCATGCCCTTCCAAGGGGTGTCCTGAGGGCAGGATGACCATGAGAGTGTCATGACGGTACACACGAGTTTCCAGATCTCCACTATCCGTATGACCGGAAAATATCCCTAAGTCAGTAAGGCCCTCGCGAACACCATCAATGATGATCTGGCTTGTTTCCTCCCGTAACTCTATGCCAACCTCAGGGAAGCGCTCCACATAACGTGATATATCTTCTGGTAGAAACTGCGTGATACTCGACGTATTGGCCCACAATCGCACCTGTCCGCGCATGCCGTGTGTAAATTCGCTCAGTTCGGCGTCCATGTCCTCCATAAGCAGCAGAACACGTTTTGCATGCCGCAGCATTGCCTTGCCAGCCTGTGTGGGTTCTACACCACCGCGCAACCGATAGAGCAAATTAACGCCAACGCGTGCTTCAAGGTCCGAAATCCGCTTGCTGATCGCTGACGCCGCGATGTGATTAATCCGCGACGCCTCCGCGATATTCCCTTGTTCAGCCACACACACAAACAAACGCAAAGTGGTAATGTCGAAGTTCGCTGTCGAGGATCTCGTACCGACTATTGTCACGTTAAGTCTCCGGTCTAAAGGTGTCGATTCCTTATTCATAATAGCAACATACCTCAAACGAGAATTAAGATATCACTAGCTCTTTGCATTAGTCCTGCAGAACTCTAGGCAACCAGAGCGCAATGTCCGGATAGGCAATCACGAGCGCCAGACCGATAAGCTGCAACATCACAAACGGAATGATCCCGCGATACACTTCGCTGATCTTGACCGCGGGTGGTGCCACTGCTTTCAGGTAGAAGAGTGCAAAGCCGAAGGGTGGAGTTAAAAATGAGGTTTGAAGATTCATCGCCAGCAAGATCGCAAACCAATAGGTGACTTCGATTTGCGGCATGTGATCGCCGAAATCAAGTTGTGCAATGATCGGTGCAAAGACCGGCAGCACAATCAGAGTGATTTCGAGCCAATCGAAGAAGAATCCGAGTATGAATACGAGCCCCATAATCAGGAACAGGAATCCCCAAGGGCCAAGACCAAGCGAATGCACCAGTTCAATGACAATATCATCACCACCGAGCGCTCGGAACACATAGCTGAAAAGCGTTGCCCCAATAAAAATGCCGAAGATCATGGCATTTGTTAGCATCGCACGTTCTACAACCTCAGTGAGGATGCTACCAAAATGACGCAGCTCTTTGACAAAGCCACCGCCAACGGCGTGATCACCCATGCCATCGTCAGCATTCGGATTAAGGCCTGCGACTTCGGCGACACCCATTGAGGGCAAAAGAACAAGGTTGATAAAACCGAGCAGGATAGCACCCATGGCACCCACACCGGCCGCTTCTGTCGGCGTCGCAAAGCCACCAAGGATCGAACCGAGCACCATAGAGATGAGAAGAATGGGAGGCACGAAGCTACGGAACACCATGACTAAGACCGCGGCCAGGCTCTGTGGCCCAATATCAGCATCCAGCGTAGGGGCTAACTTGGGATTTAACGTGCAGCGGATGACGATATAAGCGATATAGAGTCCAGCCAATAATAGGCCTGGGAATACTGCCGCCATAAAGAGATCACCGACCGAACGCGAGAGCAGGTCGGCCATGATCACCAACATGATGGATGGTGGGATTAAAATCCCGAGCGTGCCTGAGGCGGCAATGGTGCCCGTCGCTAACTCATGATTGTATTTGCGCTCTATCATCACTGGTAGTGCGAGCAGCGTCATCATAATCACCGATGCGCCAATAATACCTGTGGTTGCAGCCAGTATTGTCCCCATCAGTGTCACGCCAAGCGCAAGCCCTCCGGGTACACGGCGTAGTAGCACCTGAAGACAATTTAAAAGATCACGGGCTACGCCAGATTTTTCGAGCATTGTCCCCATGAAAATGAACATCGGAATTGCTGTGAGTATTGCATTTTCGAAAATGCTGCCAAAGATCCGTGAGGGCAGTACTTTGAATTGAATGGGCAAAAACTCGCCGAACCCGATGCCAATTATGGCAAACCCAAGACCGACACCGGCAAGGACAAAAGTGACCGGTAAACCGGTGAATAGTAGTAAACCAAGCACGGCGAACATTAACAGCGGAAGCGCTTCAATCAGCGTCATAATTCTTCTCCATTTGCTGCTTCCATCGAGAGGTCGCCGCGGAGTGCTGCGATGATCTTAATGAGCTTAGAAAGGCCTGCAAAAAAGATGAGTACAAAAAGAACGACGAGTCCGCCTTTCAGAATCCAGAGGTCTGAAAGCCCATTTTGTGACTTGGAAATTTCGCCGGAAAGATACGATTTGACCGTGTAAGGCCAGGCGAGCCAGATGCCCAATAGCGAGTATGGAATGACCGCTGTCAAAAGACCGATGAGTTCGATCCAGAGCTTGGTTTTTAGCGAGAAACTGGGCCGAAAAAGATCAACGCGAACATGAGCATTCTTGAGATAAGCGTAACCAATCGAAAAAACAATGAGAAAACTGTGCAGCCAGTATTCTGACTCTTGGATCATAGTGGAATTTATTCCGGCGGGTTTAGGAACACCGAAGTAGCGTGTGACCACATCATAACAAACAGCGACAATCAACATGACGCCCAGCCAACCGCCAAACATCGCGAGAAACCTCATGACTCGGTCAATTGTTTCAGAAAAACCAATAAAAAATTGCAAGATACCCCTCCAGGCTTTTTCACCAAAGCGTTTATTTCATAAGCACTTACTACAGCTTAGAAACTAAAGGCCGACTACGCGGCGGCCTGATCTTGTTTTTCTAAGATGTGACTAGAGGTACCCGAGGTTCTTCCAGACTGCATATTGCTCTCGGAATTGTTCGAGGTTATTCCAGACGCTCTCGAACTCAGGGTTGGCGGCTTTTTCTTCAGCAAGAACGGTAATCCAACCGCCTCTAAGCGCGTCGAGCATCTCGTCATTCCAACGGTGCGTTATTACGCCTTTTTCCTTCATTTCAGCCAGCGCGGGAGCCTGAATCGCTTCACCTTCCGCATATTGAGTGGCAATGTTAGATCGACAAGTGGTTTCGATTATCGCCTGCTGTCGTTCGGTCATACCGTCCCACTTCTTTTTGTTAACCAGCAGTTCTTGAATCGTGGATTGCTGATGCCAGCCAGGGAAGTAGTTATGTTTGGCCGCATTGTAGAAACCGAGCTTGAGATCAATTGCGGGCATGGAGAATTCGGTCGCATCAATGGTACCGCGCTCCAATGCGGGGAAAATATCACCGCCGGCTAACAATTGCGTATCGACTCCGAGTTTCTGCATGACCTTAGCGCCAATGCCGTAGAAGCGCATTTTCAAGCCCTTAAGATCTGCTGGGCTGTTGATTTCCTTTTTGAACCAGCCTGACGTTTCTGGAGAGTGGATACCACAGGTAATACTCTGGATACCGTGTCTATTGTAGATTTCGTTCTTAAGCTTATCGCCGTCGCCATACCACATCCATGCAAGGTACTCGCCCGCTTGAGGGCCGAAGGGAACAGTGGCAAAAATATTCAACGCAGAATTCTTCGAACCCCAATAACCGGAGGTAGACCAACCTGCATCAACAGAGCCATTTGAAACAGCGTCGAAAATTTCTAGCGCTGGAACAAGGGCACCCGGTTCAAAGAACTTTATCTTTACTTCGCCGCCAGATATTAGGTTGACGGTATCTGCTACACGCACACCCGCTGTACCAAGCTGGGTCAGCGATCCTGGGTAAACCGATGGCATGTTTAACTTCACGGGATCAGCGGATGCTAGTGGGGCAAAGAGTGCCGATACAATTGAAGAAACTGTTGCTAATTTTTTAATACTCTTCATGAAAATGTCCCTATTGACTTTTAAGAAGTTCTTTAGATGAAACTGCATCATCTACATTAAGTTATACGCCAATTCGCAGCACTTCCGAACAAGCCATCCGGAATGGCGGGCATCGTATTTCGTGATGGTTGGTAAATTTGAGAAACAGAAGGTGGGTGATATACCGATTTCGATAAATGAATAGCGGTATGAGTGGAGAGCGAGTATCGGCAGTTTGAGGGGAAAGAAAGAGATAAGTCGATAATAATCAGCGTCTTAGATTAGTCCGTTTGGACAAGAGAGGGGGAGTGCGCATCTGAGCACAGAGATTAGCTGGATTAACCACAAGGCTTTTGTTGTGTGCACCGTTACTGTATGAAACTTTAGCTTTGTGAACCTTTGCTTTTTAAAACTTTGCTATTTAGAACTTAGTTATATGAACTTTACCCTTTGAAATATTGTTTTCTGAAACATCACTCTCTGAAAACTTGCCTTCAGAATCTTGATTGTGTGGATGTTGAGTTCCACATGGCGATATCGAGGTATGGACCGAACGGTAAAGGCAGCCTTTCATTTAGCTGTAGGGCAGCGACGAAAGTTAAGATGCCAGCATCCTATTCATTGGGATGCTGGCATATTGAAGAATCAGGTGATTAATTCACGTCACCGAGACAGATATATTTCAGGTCTGAGAAGTCATCAAGGCCATAACGGGAGCCTTCGCGTCCGAAGCCTGACTGCTTAACGCCGCCGAACGGACCAACTTCGTTTGAAAACATGCCGGTGTTTACGCCTACAATGCCCACTTCAAGCGCTTCGGCTACACGCCATACTCTTGATGCATCTCGACTAAAGAAATACCCAGCGAGTCCTGTTTCTACCGAGTTCGCTCGTTCTATCACGTCATTTTCCGATTCAAAACGAAACAGGGTAACCACTGGGCCGAAAATTTCTTCGCTTGCGACGTCCATATCCTGACCCACATCTGCTAACACGGTTGGTTCATAAAAACCGCCGCCCAGCGCGTGTCTCTTGCCGCCTGCCAGCAAGCGTGCGCCTTTTCCGATAGCATCTTCAACCAGTTCCGATACTTTTACGACGCCAGCTTCATCGATCAAGGGGCCGATTGAAACATCACTTTCAAGCCCGTTTCCGACTTTCATATCGAGCACTTTTTCCGTGACTCGGCGAGCGAACTCTTCATAGACTGAATCATGAACAAAAACGCGGTTAGCACAGACACAAGTCTGCCCCGCATTACGGAATTTGGACACCATTAACGCGTCGACAGCTTTTTCCACGTCTGCATCTTCGAACACAATGAATGGCGCATTGCCCCCCAATTCAAGTGATAAGCGTTTAACAGTGGGCGCTGCTTGCTGCATGAGTAGGCGCCCAATAGGCGTCGAACCCGTGAAGGTGATTTTGCGAACCGTTTCATTGGCGGTCAGTTCCGCGCCGATAGCCCGTGCGTCACCTGTGATCACGTTGAAAACACCCGCAGGGACGCCAGCGCGTTCAGCCAGCTCTGCAAGTGCGAGGGCGGAGAGCGGTGTTTGGCTAGCAGGCCGAAGGACAACCGTGCAGCCTGCAGCCAGTGCCGGTGCTACCTTTCGTGTCACCAGTGTGCAAGGGAAGTTCCACGCAATGATCGCACCGCATACTCCCACAGGTTGGCGTATAGCAAACAAACGTTGGTCTCCCTTCGTCTGCGGGATGACATCACCATAGTGACGACGTGCTTCTTCAGAAAACCAATCGAGAAATGATGCCGCGTAAAGTACCTCACCACGGGCCTCTTCAAGCGGTTTGCCGTTTTCAAGGGTAATAATCATCGCGAGGTCATCGATATGCGTCATGACGAGGTCGTACCAACGACGTAAGATCAAACCGCGTTCTTTTCCTGTCTTGGCCCTCCACGCAGGCCAAGCAGCCTCAGCGGATGCAATGGCATTTACGGTCTCAACTCGGCCCAGATTGGGAATAGAGCCAATACTCTCGCCAGTCGCAGGATTTTTCACATCAATGACACTCTGCGCTCCTGCATCAGTCCAGTTGCCATTGATATAAGCTTGTTGGCGGTAAAGCTGTGGGTCGCTAAGCTGCATAAAAAAATCCTATGGTGAATCCGCCTTATACCATTGGGCGAATGAGTTGAGTGATTATGCAGTTAGAATAGTGACCCCCTGTTTTATACGCCATTATTGCTTCGGTATGCCCCCCATCGTGAAACTTAGGAGTTAGCAGGGAAGACCTCAGAATGGGATGTCTGTATCTAATGAACATCCTTGCGTGATGATGCCCCTGCTGCGTGTTAGTCCTGTTCAAATTTCCGGCTGTCAGAAACGTGGGATCTTGCTTGTAAGACGAAAAGCGCTAAAATGAATACTGTATATATAAACAGTATATTTTATGACCATTATCCCTATTCTTGCTAGCGCCGGTATTACTGGTTTTGAGTCGCCAGCGGGCGATTATCGCCAATTGCCTTTGAGCCTTGATGAGCTGCTTGTCGAGCATCCAAGCGCGACCTTTATTGGTAAAGCGTCGGGTGATTCCATGCAGGGCGTGGGCATCTTCGATGGTGACATTTTGATCGTCGATCGGCACGTTACCGCCAGGGATGGTGATGTGATTGTGGCAAACTTAAACGGCGAGTTTATCTGTAAACTGCTTGATGTGCCGCGTCGCCTTCTGCTTTCGGCCAATGATATGTATTCTTCCGTGGCCATTACTCAACATGACATCTTTACCATTGAAGGTGTCGTGATTCGCTCTATCCGCTGTCACCGCCAGAGCCCGCTTTTGTGTTCGCGTTAGTGGATGCCAATTCCTTTTATTGCAGTGCCGAGCAGGTGTTTAGACCAGATTGGCGCGGCAAGCCAGTCATTGTGCTTTCTAATAACGATGGTTGTGTTGTAGCGGCGAACCGTCAGGCAAAAGAAGCGGGTATCGAGAAGTTCAAACCGTACTTTCAGGTTCGTGCCCGTTGTGAGGCGGCAGGGGTGATTGTGTGTTCGTCGAACTATGAGCTTTATGGGGATTTGTCTGATCGTATGATGCAGGTGATCGGGCGCTTTGCGCCTGAGCAGCATGTCTACTCGATCGATGAATCGTTCCTGTCGTTTCATCGATGCAGTGCGGTGCCAGATTTACGTGCGCAAGGGCAGGCATTGCGACAGTCAGTGTGGAAAGAGTGTCGCTTGGCAGTCGGCGTAGGTATGGGGAAGACTCTGACTCTGGCTAAGGTGGCAAATCATGCAGCGAAAAAGTTACAGGGTTACAACGGCGTGTGCGTGTTGGACTCGGAATCAGAGCGTGTTGCGGTGCTTTCACACATGGAAACGGGGGATGTGTGGGGCATTGGCCGAAAAATTGCCGCGAGATTGAAGTTACAAGGAGTGAATACCGCCCTGCAATTGTCTCGCATGCCACTTGGCCTTGCGCGTAAGGAATTTAACGTTGAAGTGGAGCGTACGGTCAGGGAGTTAAACGGCGAAGTCTGCAAAGGGTGGGACGTCGCCAGAGCGGACAAAAAGCAGATCTTTTCGACACGTTCGATGGGGGAACGGATACAGGATCAAGAATCGCTCCGCCAAGCTTTGTGTAAACACGTGGGAATCGCTGCTGCCAAACTTCGAGCACAAGGCTCGCTCTGTTCTGTATTGATGGTGTTCGCGGGAAATTCGCCGTTTGATGAAAGGCCCAAGAGCTTTAAACAAATGCAGCATTTTGCGTTTCCGGCAGATGACACCGCGGTGATCACTTCTGCGGTGGCAGCGATGGTACCGCAGTTGTTTCAAGAGGGCGTGCGCTATTACAAGGTCGGGGTCGGATTGCTTGATTTGGTAAATGCAAAGCACGTGCAGCCTGACTTGTTTAACTCGCAGCCCGGTAACCCAGCGTTGATGCAGGCGTTTGATGGTCTAAATCAACGCTATGGTACTGGCGCGGTGTTTATGGGCGCACAGGGAATTGACCCGAAGTGGGGTATGCGGCGTGAATTCTTGTCGCCCCAGTATACGACACGTTGGGGCGACGTACCGTTGGTGAGATGTTGAGCGAGCAAGGAGTAAGCCCTGTCTGATTCATTGATGGAACATACTGTTCAAACGTCAGAAGCGATTGAGGCTGTGAATGGGAAATCTAGCAAGCAGGGATGAGAAGCAGTGCTTGGAATGAAAATGGAGGCGCATGGTTGCGCCTCCATTTTACTTATGTTGGATTAGCCGAACAGTGGCTGTTTACTCGCCATGAATTGGCGGGTGATCCGGACCAATGCCATGGTGACCAATGATGGCATCAACCAAGACATGTTGTCTGGGAACAGTGGTAAGTAGTGAGTTGCTGTGTCGCTTACAAAGTCGGGTAATTTACCCAAAATGTTCAAAGCATCCAATGTTCCAAATACGCCAGAAATAAGCACCACCATGGTTTGTCCCATCGATGCGCAACGTTGTTTTGGTTCACCGGCCTTAGGGATAAATATCACCGATAGGATCAAAGCAATAGCGATTGGACACAGGATCAAGATAACGGGCAAGCTCACCTGAATAATAGTTTCTAGCCCAACGTTAGAAATGGTCGCAGTGAGAAAGGTGACAACAATGGCGCTTAATTTAACATTGATACCATAAGTATTTTTGTAATATTCGGCGTTGGCAGTTGTAATACCTACCGTTGTGGTTAGGCATGCGATGAGTGTGATTGATGCCAATAAGATTTGTCCAAATGCGCCAAACTGCCCAGCAGCATAAGCGGCTAAAATCTCTCCACCATTACTCGCATTCGGCGCAATGTTTGATGATGTCGCACCCAAGTAACCCATAGAAAGATAACAAAGCGCCATCAAGGCAGCGTATATACCGACGATAATTAGCGTATCGCGAAATGACGTTTCTTTATCCTGACTGCTAGTGGTTCTTATAGTATTGATAATAACCCAACCGAACACCACCGCCGCGATAGCATCTAGCGTCATATAACCTTGAATGAGGCCGTTAACAACTGGTGCCGATTGGTAAATATCCGTAGCTTTTGAGGGTGACCCCAAGGGATTAAACAGCGCAAATACAGTGAGTAGACCCAGCATCGCGATGAGTGCTGGTGTCATTATCCGACCAATGTAATTAATGAGTTTTCCGGGCTTTATCGCTAAAACAAGCGTAAGTGCGCAAAATAGTATAGAAAAGAGAAAAAGCCCATCGCCAGAGCTAAATGGCTTTATCCCCATTTCGTAGGCAACCGTCACTGCACGAGGTAAGGCAAACGCAGGGCCAATGGTGGTAAGGATTAAGATCCAAAAGCCACGATCCATCCATGCTGGCAATGCTGACGTGAGCCGATCTATTGAAGGTAACTTCCCAAGTACAACCAAGGTTAATGCCGGTAAGCCTACTGCAGTAATGAGGAAGCCTGCAATTGCAGATAGCCAGTTCTCGCCAGCTTGCTGTGCCATTAACGGTGGGAAAATGAGATTGCCAGCGCCCAAGAATAGGGCGAATGTCATGAAACCTATGGCTGCGAGTTCTCTTCTTTTCAAACGACGTACCTTATATAAAGTGTTTAGTCAGTTTGCTGGAAGATGTAAAAGGAGAGACTTATATTCGCCAGCTTTTTGCTGACGAATAGTAGCATCGTCAGCGTCAGATAATGACGACGACGACAGAGACAAGTGCTGCAACGTTCTTGGCTGATGCAGTGTGTAGCTGGGCCAAATTGTTGTGAGCAGTTAGGGACATAACTCATGCACTTGTTGGTTAAGGAGCTGACAACATAGAGTGAAAGAGATTCTTTGTAAAGTACAATCTTTAGGTTATTTGTGTATCACAATTGTGATATTTAAGTTTATATAACTCAGCGTATGATCGGAAATTTGGTCGTAATGGTTATTAATGACATTTTATGATGGGGTGAGGGATTCAGTGCCACAATTGCAATCGCGTTAATGGTTAGGATGCGTGTTGACGTACTAAACAATTCGCTAACAATTTGGAGGCTGAAATTGTGATATATGTCACTAACGTATGAGATCGCATCTATTCTGTACATTAATTATGTGATTTAAGTCTATTAATTGAGGGCTGTTATCCCTTAGTATGCTTGCTTGATTATTAGTGAGGCTAAAACCGAATGCAGAGATTTTGCAGTGAGGTTTTAGAAGCAACATGAGTACATTGGTCGCGATTTCGTTAACAACAGGTATTTTGTCAGGTCTATGGGGCTGGATTGCCGTTTCTTTCGGCTTACTGTCATGGGCAGGTTTCTTGGGATGCACCAGCTACTTTGCGTCGCCTACTGGCGGTGTAAAGGGACTTGCAGCGAGCTTGTTAACCAACACAACTGGTGTATTTTGGGCAATGGTGATTATCGAAAGCTCCAACTTTGTTGGGCTAGACATTTTAGGCTACGTGATTACTGCTGTTGTTGCTTTCTTTATGTGTATCCAAGCGAAACAAGCATGGTTGGGATATATCCCAGGCACTTTTATTGGTTGTTGCGCCACATTCGCAGCGGGTGGTGACTGGCAACTTGTTTTGCCGTCGTTGCTGCTTGGTGGAGTGTTTGGATACTTGATGAAAGCAACAGGACTATGGCTTCACAATAAATCGAATCAGTCTTCGGATGCGGCTGGATTTAATCCCGAACATTAATCGAGAATAAGCAACTCGACTCTTATTTCAGGTAGTTCGTTAGCTCTGCATTCAGCAATGAACGGCAATTATCATCGATTGTGATAAGGCTCTTAGCGTTTTAAGTAACTTTTGAAAAGCAAAAGCTCAGACGATTTTCAGCCAGTGGCGTTGGAATGAGCGTTGATATAACGCACACCACAAGAAACACTATATTGCCGAAACTGACAAACCTATTTCTTTGCGTACTCTTTGAAGCACCAATGGGTCCACACTTTTACTGTTGAGGGTTTACGCGGCCTATAATTTGGCATGGTTCTTAGTCGTTCAAATTCAATTGTGAAAGATGCTAACTGTTTGTTTTTTGTTAAGATTCCTTCATTCCATTGCTTGCATAAATAGCCGCCATAACCTGCGAGTACTTTCTTGTTACGATTTGAATGCAATCTTCCAAAGTATTTACGCCAACGGTAATTTTTGAACTCTGCAGATAGAAGTTCAGGTATCACTCGGCTTGGTGGCTCAAAGCTCATACTCCAAACATCAACGACGTCTTCACCTCGGGTTTTACCTTCGATAACGGGCATCAAAGAGAATTTAAGGGGTGAAGGAGCGAACATACCCCAATGTTGATCAATGCGTAGCACCTTAGCGGGTATCGAGACATGTTGCGGGCGTTTTACGTGAAATTGTTGAATACCGCTAACGTTGTAGTAAGTCACAATATAAAGTGCCCCCAAGGCCACGCAATTTTCTACATAACCGGCGCGGTCTTTTTGGTCGTTATAAGGCAGAAAGCGTTCAGTAATTCGCCCCATCATGTCACGATTATCGGCTATCCAACGATAGAGTCTATTTCCAACCCCTAATAGGGGTTTCCATCCCATCACTACTCCGATGGGTCTAAAAAGTAGTGATACCCTAAACAGATATTGAACGCCATTCCAGTGAGTGTGTAAGCCACCTTGATGGTCACGAAGCACCCAGCTATTTTCCTTTTCCATGATTGGATAAATGTCGGGGTTCTTCTGTGCAGGGTGTATCTTCACACTGTCAGGAAGAAGAAAGTTTCGCAGTATTAGGCAGGTTTTCTTGCAGAATCCGCAGCCTTCATCATAGAAAATAACGATGTCTCTCCGTTTGGGTTTGGCATTGAATTTGGCTAACCAGTCCCAACACACTCCTGGAATGAGTAAGCTCAGCGACATAAAGTCGATAAATGGGAAAAGCACGATGTGGAGAGACATAAAGAAGGCGCAGTGCATGACGATCAACAGTGCAAGTGTGAACAATCGCAATTGAACGTGGAAGATAGGAGAGAAAACCAGAAATATCGCAATGATTTCTAGATACCAAACAAAGTAAGTGCCAAATGTGAGTAGCTCAGGAAAACCTCTCATCCAAATGGCAAATACGGTGGCGAGTTGTTCGATATGAACGGCGTAGTACGCGGCATCCATGGTGACTTGCCAGTCATCTGACGTTTTTAGTAATGCGGTGAAGAAATACAGATACATCACTTGAAGAAGAACGGCGACCGAGACGATCGAAAAGTATCTGTGGTCATCAGGTACTGCATTTTCGTCTGTTTTATATCGACGATTTAGCGAGCTATCTATTGAAAATCTTGCACCAATTGGTAGAAGGATTGCCCAAAAACACATTATTACGAGCAGTACGTCACCGCCGGTTACAATCACACTGTTTCGATTTACGATAGAGAAAAGAAAAATCCAACTAATAAACGCCATGGTTCTGGATTTGTAGCCAATGAGGAGCAAGATAGCGACGAACGCAGAAATGACAAAAAGCAACGTGACGAACCATTCACTGCCATTCATCCAATAAAGTGAAAGTCGATAGTCTGAGGACAGCGCCATGGACGCGGTGCGACTAAGCAGCCCTTCATCAGTATAGAACGCAGTGATATCACGGGCTCTACTGATAAGATCAACTAGAATCATTAAGGCGAGACCGATACGGAACAATGCCAATGTACGTAGATCGATACCGAATACTGTTTTAAAAGAACTCATCAACGATTCCAATGCTTACCAGTTATGCATGCGTTAAGTGAATGAAAATGGACATAACCAAAGTATCACTCTTAATAATGGTATTTATTATAGTTGTTGAAGATCTGCTTTTATGTGCTTGACCTTATATTTGCTTGTGACGCTGTGGTGTATTTATATTATTCCAATTTTCAATACTTTCACCCGATAGCTTAGGCTATTTGTACCCAAGAAAGTATTCCGGCAAAAATAGAGATATTTGCGGAATAAAAGTGATAAGCAGAAGCGCTCCAATCAAGGTAATAACCCAGGGTAGTATCCGCTTGGCTATTTTCTCGAAGGGTATCTCTCCCACTTGGGCCGCCATAAAGAGGTTTGCGCCAAGCGGAGGTGTCACGAAACCGATGGCGAGGGCGACGATCATCACGATACCGAAATGCACCAAATCCACGTCTAGCTTGGTGAGAACTGGCAATAACACTGGCGTCAGAATGACAATCGAGGCGAGCGTTTCCAAGAAGGTGCCGATGATAAGGAGCAATACGAGTATCGCGAGGAGGACGAAATATTTGTTTTCCGTACTCGATAAAACGAACTGCGCCAGTTCGGTGGGGATCTTCTCTAGTGCGATAATGCGACCAAAGGCCACGGATGCGCCGATAATCACGAGCACTGCGGAGACCAGCATGGCGGATTCCAGCATGATTTTGGGTAATTGCTTCATCGGAAGTTCGCGATACACCAAGCAAGAGACAATCAAGGCGTATACCACGGCTACGGCAGAAGACTCCGTTGGCGTGACAATGCCGCCGTAGATGCCACCGAGAATAACAATGGGCATGATGAGTGCGAGCTTTGCTTCATTGAGTACATGGAAGATTTCTTTGTATGTCGCGGGTGCTCGAGTATCTACCATGTGAGCATGGCGGTTTTGTCTGCGGTGAAAGTAGTTGTAAGTGATCAAAGTAATGGCGATCACGATACCGGGCAGAATCCCTGCCATAAACAGCGCCGTCACTGATACGCCCGCCGCAACGGCGTACACAATCATGACCACTGACGGTGGGATCATCACACCTAATCCGCCAGCACTCGCTACCATAGCGCCAGCATAAGCGCGGTCATATCCTCGCTGAACAAGCGCGGGGATCATCGCCAAACCCACCGCTGCGACAGTGGCAGAGCCTGTGCCTGATATGGCTGCGAAGAACAGACAAGCCATGATAGTGACGGTGCCCAAATCGCCCGGTGCGCGCCCAAATAAGGTATCGGCAACGGCGATCAAACGTTTGGAAATCCCGCCTTTGCTCATGATATTGCCTGCAAGGGTGAACAACACAACAGCAATCAAGGTGAAGCTGTTGATGCCGCTGACAAGCCCAAGCGCATACAAATCGGGCTTGAGAAAAGGGATGTACATAATGGCGAGAAGCGATGCTGAGCCAAGGGCGATACCAATTGGCACACCGATGAGCAACATGCCAAAGAAACCTGCGAAGAGGATCAGTGAAGTCATGATGGCGTCTCCTCGCTGTTATATAGGCTCAAATCACCGCGCACACCAATTTGGTACAGCGAGTAGAGAAGTCGCAGGCTACAGAGCAACCCTGAAAAAATGATGGCAGCGTAAAGTACAGACGTTGACCATTGTGTGGCTGATAAGGTTTTCCCTCGCTCTATGGCTTGCTGTGTAATTTGTACGCCTAGGTAGCAAACCGTGACTGAGTAGATGAGGAAGATGGATTCGCTGATAAACATCACAACACGTTTTTTCTTCGTCGAGAATTTGTCGACAAAGTAAGTGACGCGCATGTGGCGATGTTCTCGGATGGCGTAACTGATACCAAAGTAAATGAGGTAGACGAAGCACAGCCTTGCGATTTCATTGGCGATGACGATAGAGGTTGAGAACGCAAAGCGTGCTATGACATCTGCAAACACCAGCACAATGATCGCGAAGAGGCTGGTGACAATGATAGTTGGCTCGAAGTACTTTTCGATTATCCGAAACATGGTGGGAGATTCTCCATGACAACCAGTTTGTGAACGTTGAACACTCGTCAAACACAGGGCTTCTCAATCGATGAGAAGCCCTGTATCGCCACTAAGGTTGAAGGTTCGACATAAACTGGTCGTAAAAATCACTGCCCACTTTTTTACGGATGTCGGCTTCAATCGCGGTGTTCATGGTTTTACCCAAACGCTCGCGGTCTTCTAACGGTAGGCTGTTGACCTTGAGGCCTTTTTCTTTGAGTGCCGCTAATGTTTCGTTGTTTGTCTTCAAGGTTAAGTCGCGTTGAAGCAAAATGGTTTCTCTTGCGACTTCATCAATCAATTTGCGGTCTTTGTCATCGAGATCGTTGTACCACTCGAGATTGGCCATCCAGAGTTCAGGCCAGTAAATGTGATTGGTGAGCGATACGTATTTCTGTACTTCAAAGAAGCGCTCAACAAGCATGGAGGAGAGGGCACTTTCTTGACCGAAAATCAGGTTCTGCTGGAGCGAAGAATAGATTTCTCCCCATGCCAGCGGGATGGGCACGGCATCAACAGATCGCCATGCACTGATGGCGATAGGGTTATCTGCCGATCGCATACGAAGCCCCGCAAATGCGTCATAACTATCAAGCGGTGCGCGGTTGTTGGTGAAGCTTCTAAAGCCTAACTCCATAAAGCCCATTGACTTCAAGCCGCGTTTTTCCATGGCGGCGGCCAATGATTTGCCTGCCTCGCCATCAAGCACATTTCGTGCAGTGTCTTCATCGGCAAACAGCAAGAATTGGTCAAGTACAGCCAACTCATTCACCGTGGAAGACAGGTGGACGGACGCGCCCGTTGCCATGGTGATGTTGCCGGACTGAACAAGTTCGGTCATTTCCCTTACGCTACCGAGTTGGCCGCCAGGGTAGATTTCAACATCGATGTCTCCGTTAGAGCGTTTCTCCAATTCTTCCTCGAAATAAAGAAGCGATTGATGAATGGGAGAAACTTCTGGTGTGGCGTGGCCAATCCGTATGGTGGTATCAGCATAAGATGCACTGGTGGAAAGTAATCCGGCTATGACGGTCATCATCAATGAAAATTTCATGGTGTACTCCTTTTTTGAGCCGTAAATGCCTGCACCGCTCAGTATGAGCAGCGTGGTGGTGTTTCTGTGTTCATGAGTATTGCGTTGGTGTTGTCTCAGCGCATCGAGATCACGCGAGACGATGAAAAGCGCTAAGTTCGCACACGCTCGAATTCAGCCCATGCTTGTTCGAATCGGTCAAAGTTGAAGCCTTCTTCTCTTGCAGCTTTCAAAATGATTTGTTCGTTGCTGAGTAAGGTGTCAATCGCATCAGCGAGCACAGGAACAATGTCGGTAGGGATCACCACCGCGCCATGTCGATCGGCGTGAATAAGGTCTCCGTGTGACACGCGTAAACCAAAGACCTCGACAGGCTCGCCAATGCTCTCGATATGCACGAAACCATGGCTAGGGCCCACCGACCCTGCGAGAACGAGGAATTCCTCAGGTAAGTCGCCAAGATCGCGCATCACACCGTTGGTTAACACACCACTCAACCCCAAGCCCTTGTGGACATTGGTATTGATCTCCCCCCAAAACGCACCAATAGCATCAGGAAAATCCAAATCTTCGATTACCGCAACGGACGGGAAAGGGGTCTCTGACATGTATCGGTAATAGTCCATACGCAGCTTTTTTACCTCGTCAGCGGGCAAGTTAGACGGTTCAAGTGCCGCTATTTGTGCGGTTTTTGCATAACCCACGATTGCGGGACTTTCCGGCGCTGATGCTTGCAACGTTCCTCGCGTGAAATCGTTGAAACCGCGTTTTCCTTGTGCGACTTCTATGGCGTTACACACCGTTGGCGTGTCCACACTGATCAGTAATTCGTAGAGCGCTTTATCCATTAACTGTTCAACCACGTAGCGAGCGCACGCGTGGTTGCCTCCGGTTGTTCAAGAGTGGGAAGATGGCCTGCTTTTTTGATGACCACATAATCTGCATGAGGGATCAGTGCTTTGATCGCATCATGTCTGTCTTTTGGGCACAACTGATCGTCTTCACCCATTAAAATCAAGGTGGGAACATCAACATGCTTCAGCGTGTCTTGTTGATCGGGTCTGTCTCTGAGCGCCAGCGATTGATTGACGAATGCCATGTCGCCGAGGCTTTTCGCCATGTGAAGACAGCGCGCTTCGATATAGGGGTTGGGGTGTTCGCGATGAAGGTATTTTGGAATCATCACCTCTTGCATGACACTCAGAAGCTCCCCGTTGGCGATGCGATCAAGTTGAACTTGTCGTCCTGCTTTTACCTCGTCGATTTCTGCACGCGGGTTAGTATCCATGAGTGCTAATTTGCTGATGCGATGAGGTGCTTGCCGATAGACTTCCATCGCCAATATGCCGCCCATTGACAGCCCCGCAAGCGCGAAACGCTCAGGGGTGTTTTTGAGCACTTTGTCGGCGAGGGATGCCATCGATTGTTCAGAAGAAATATCCATCACGATGACGTTTCGATCCGCTTGGAATGCGGCTATTTGTGGCGCAAACAGACGCTCATCACACATCATGCCGGGAAGAAACACCAAAGGTTCAAGAGAGGCGCGGTTCATTACGATGCACCCATCCAGGTTAATCCTGCCGTATCTTGAGTGCGTGTCACGCGGAAAAGACTCGCCTCAACCGACACGTTCACGTCAAGGTTGTAATCTGTTCCTTCAGGCAGCCAAACCGTGTCACCAGGGTTAAGCGTCAGTGTGTCGTTTTCCCATGTGAGCGCCCAATGCCCGCGCATCACCATCAACACGACGTCTTTTTCGGCATATTGTGGTTGCTGTTGAACAGAGGTGCGGGTAAGAAAATCAACGTTAAATCCAGGTTTATCTTTGAGTAATCCTTTTTCACCGATAACAAGCACCGGTTGTTTTGCAGCCATGGCGACCATGTCCCAGTAGCGCGCAACGTAATGTTTCACCACGGTTGCGGCATCGGGTCGAAGCAGGCTGTTTAGCCATTCCCGTTCAGGCAACGGCATTTCGTTCTCACCGTTCGGCAAGGCTTCATTTTTCTCTGTGTCGTATAAACGGCCACTTTCGCCTAAGACCAATCCATGGGCGTCGGCAGCTTCTCGAACATGGGGTGCCCAGATGACACCGCCGCCAGCGTCATCACCCCCTAAAATCGACATGATCATGCCGTAGTCGCTACCGATGTTTTCAAAGCCACGGAACATGCGAGTGGGTATATTGAAAATATCGCCTTCTTCCAGTACCACTTCGCCGTCTTCTCCGGTTTCTCCCCAAAAGAAGCGCCAACGGCCTTTGAGCACAAAAAACACTTCTGCTGTGTTGTGTGAGTGAAGTGAATTGAAACAACGTGGCGGCTGGCCGGCTGCACCAATATTGAAGCCCGGTGTGGCTTGAATATGAACATGTTGGTCGGGGCTTTCTGATACACCACCACCGATAATGGTAAAGTTTTCTTTCTGATCAGAACCCGGTGTGTGCGCGTCGATAAATGCGGTTCGACACGGTATAAGTTCACCAAACCTTACCCATTGCGGCTGTTTCATTGAACACTCCTTGTTGTGGCGACTAACCCGTATGCAGGGCGATTTGTTTCCAAATGGCCGTTTCGTCAAAAACGACAAACTCACGTCGAATGCCGCGCGGCCCAAATTCAACATGGGCTGCACCCATGACGTAGACATTCGCGCCCGTCGGTTGGCCAAAACGTCCCCATCCGTCATGTTTTCCGTGAAGGGAAAAGCGAATGGCAGCGCGAGGAGGCATTAACGGATCTTCTCGCCCAATTTGGTGCTCAATGATGAAATCAGCGTTGGGGAAGCTGGCACGTAAACCCAACCAAAACGCCTCTACTGCAGACCAGGAATAACCTGATTCACCGCTTGGGTGTATGACGTGACAGGCGCGATCGTAATCTTCAGGAATACACGAGTATTCTGCGCTCATCATGCGTTTAAGGGTTTCAACGTAGGCTTCGCCCCAAATGTTATCGTTACCTTTGCCAAGATAGGGGCCTAGGGTGTCTTGGTCTGGCGTAAAAGGTCGGTTGCAGTTGCCTGCGCCGCCTTCGGCATGAATTTGATCGATGGCAAACTGTTTGGGGTCATGCCCAAGTTGCTTAACGATCGATCCTTGGTCTCGAATCAACCATTCATCATTAATTTGGTTATTGATGGCATGGCAATCGGCGATCACTTGGTAACACAGCGTTTTGCCGGTGGCTTTGCCAAATTGCCCATCACGGCTGTGTGTGGCTTTTGACAAAATGCGGTGGGATGACAGCATGCCTTCTTCTGGTGTTCCGGACCAAATGACGTCTTCTCCCAGTAGCACCCGATCGGGTAATTCGTTGAGCACTGAGCTGGTTTGCGCGATAACGTCTTTGTTGCCAATCGAAATGCCAGCAGGGGTTCTCACGACAATGTCTGACGAATAGTAGTCATGCAGTGAGTGGATATTTCTCCCTTCCCAAATCTCTTCCGTGATGGACAAGATATAGTCGGGAAAGTCTGTGAACTTGCCATCAAAGCCTTTCATGATTTCCAACCTGCGGGGATTTTTGCGGATGTGCGAACCAAGAGCGGCGAACCAATAGCCACTTTCTGTGGGGTATCGTTCTCATGGCTGATTTGTTGCAACAGAATACGTACTGTTTCATTGACCATGATGTCTGCATGCTGGGCGAGGGTGGTGAGGCCATAACTCGGCCAACTTGCTGCAGGTACATCGTCATACCCCACAACGGAAACATCGTCAGGAATACGTAACCCTAGTTCGAAACGCAGCGTGTCCATCACGGCGAGTGCCATGTGGTCATTGGCGACGAAAACAGCGTCAGGCGGATCGTCCTGAAACATGGCTTTGGTTGCCGCACTGGCTTTTGCCATATCGAACATGCCTTCGCCGCGCGAATGCAATGCCATGCCGGCTTGTTGTAAGCCGGCGCGAAATCCAATTTCTCGGTCGCGCTGTGTTGATGTGCATTCCAGCCCAGCGATGTAGCTGATTTTTTTATGTCCACCTGCCACCAGAAACTCTGCAGCAGCCATGCCGCCACTAAAGTTGTCAGAGGTAACGGAAGAGAATTCACCGCCTTGTTGGGCGCGGTTGAACAGTACGATCGGAACGCCTACCGAACGGCATCTCACGGCCAATTCAGATGACAACTCGACGGAAGCGGCGATGATGCCGTCGACTTGGTAATCCAGAATTTCTTCAATGACTTCATCAACCACGCTGTCGACATTGTTCGCCATGAAAATCAGGACGTGATAGCCCTGTTCTTGCAATAAATTTGAAAGCTTTTCCAATGCTTCGGGGTAAAATTGATTGTTGAGGTAGGCCACCACAAGTCCAATTACGCGGCTTTTACCTGAGACCATGGCGCGTGCAAGCACGTTTGGGCGATAACCCAACTCTTCGGCGGCCTTTTTGACTTTATCGATGGTTTTCTTGGATGCGGATCCGCCGGGCGTAAAGACACGACTGACGGCAGACTGACTGACGCCGGCATGTTTTGCTACATCGGTTGAGGTGATCTTATCGTTTGCCATTACTCTGCTGTCCAGCCTCCGTCAACTTTGAGCGAGGTTCCCGTGACCATGCCTGAAGCGCTAGAGGCGAGGTAAAGCACTGCGCCCATTAAATCTTCCACTTCACCGACACGATCTAACTTAATGTTGCTTTGCAGCCATGCTAGCTTCTCTGGATCTGCGAAGGTGCTTGCGGTGAGTTCGGTTTTGATGAACGTGGGGCAAATTGTATTTACACGAATGTTTTGTTTGCCCCATTCAATCGCCATGGCTTTGGTGAAACCTTCAACGGCGTGTTTGCTGGCGCAATACACGGCACGATCGAWGCCGCCAACGTGCGCCATTTGGCTGGAAATGCTAATAAAACTGCCGGGCTTCTGCGATTCCATTAGACGACGAGCGGCAAATTGGAATAAGAAATACGCGGCTTTCACATTCAGATCGAAGACCGTGTCGAAATCAGCTTGCTGTGTATCGAGCGCGGGTGAATGAATCGCGAGCCCCGCAGAATTTAAAACAATGTCGTAAGGTTCTCGCGCATTTAGAGCCTGCTCAAGCGCATCAAGTTGGGTGACATCCAACACCAAAATATCAGATTGGTAACCTTCTTGGTCGAGGGCTTCTTTTAGTTCTAATAGCTTTTCTTCGCGGCGAGCGATTAAGGTGACGTGGGCACCCGCCCTGGCGAGTGCCGTCGCGCAAGCTAGGCCAATACCCGAGGAGGCACCGGAGACAAGTGCACGTTTGTTAAAGAGATCAAAAGAGGGTGTGATGGGTAGCGATATGGTCATAACCTTTCCTTTGGCAAAACGACGGATCCTGTCGGTCTTGATGTGTTGAATGCTTTTAGTCTCGCAAAAACATCGACCCCAAGTTGCGCATAAATGTCTAATAGATCGATAAGCACCCAGTTTTCTTTGATTTTCTCATCTTCGATGCGCCAGAAATCGAGACTGCGCAGGGTGATTTTCTTGTTTGTCGGCGCGATGCCGAGCCAGCCACCGGCGGACAAGGTTTGACTCATGTTTGGCCAACCTGTCACCGCGACGTAGTTCTCTTGTGCAAAAAAATGCAGCGTGATGTTTTCATTGTCCAAGCCACGGTCGGGCATCGCGTTTAAAAAAGGAATTTGATGCCATTGGCGAAACCCTGAAAAACCGCGACATGTCCCGATTCCTGATGGGCCATACCAGGTTAAATCTTCGTGCCACGCCTCGGGCAGCTTCATCACGTCAGGGCCACCTTGAGAGGGATGTCGTCCGAGGTTGTCGAGCATACGGATGACAATATCAAGGCTGTCACTTCCGCTTAGCTCCCCATTCATCGGTTTAATGCCGTCGAGAGTGGCAGGGGCAGGTACCAAACCTTCGCGGCCCAGTGAGGGAGCCATGGGCCAAGCGTTGGCTTGTTTCATGACTTCAACGATGTCCCAAATTGCCTGTACCTCTTCGATGCCATTCTCTGAAACGCGATAAAACTCGTGATATCGCATGTGCACGAATTGGCCCGTTGGCGGAATGTCTAAAAATGGTGCGATGAAGGTGCCACAGTAATACCCACAGCAACCGACCCAACGACTGTCTTGTTGGTCTTGCCCGCTGATGACAATGGTGTCTCTTCTTTCTGCATCAGGGATGGCGTCGACCAAAGCACGATAGCTGGTGTTTATCCATGCACGCGCGCTAGGTTGCTCCCCAAAAGGATGACACATGTGAATACGGGCGTTATCGCTGAACATCGTTGATGCGATGTCATCGAGTTCAATGACATTCACACGCTGCTGGCTTTCTCGCCAGCGCGTCAGCATGTGCATCCATGTTGTGAGGTCAGCGGCATGAGTCATCACACGTTAACCCCGAGGCGCTGGTTGACCGTAAGGAACGTGTTTTTTCCCATAGCGTCTGACGCGCACGTTGCATTGTTCTGCGTGGCCAACAAAGCCTTCTAGCATGCAAAGGCGAGAGCCATATTCACCGATGGTTGTTGCTGCTTCGTCGGTCGTGATTTTTTGATAGCTGTGGGTCTTTAAGTATTTACCTACCCAAAGCCCACCGGTATAACGCCCCGCTTTTTGTGTCGGTAGGGTATGGTTTGTACCAATCACTTTGTCGCCATTGGAGACGTTTGTGCGTGGGCCAAGGAATAGGCCGCCATAACAGGTCATATTTTCAAGGAACCAGTCATCGCGATCTGTCATCACTTGAACATGCTCGTAGGCTTTCTCTTCTGATACCTCCAGCATCTCCTCATAGGAGTCGCAGAGGATGATTTCACCGTAATCTTCCCAACTGACCTTTGCGGTATCTGCAGTGGGCAGTATGTTTAGTAAGCGGTCAATTTCAAGCAGTGTGTCGTTGGCAAGTTTCTCGCTGTTGGTCACTAAAGCTGCAGGAGAGTTATAGCCGTGTTCGGCTTGTCCGAGTAAATCCGTCGCGCACATTTCCGCGTCAACGGTGTCATCCGCGATCACCATGGTTTCTGTAGGGCCTGCAAACAAATCAATGCCCACACGACCAAACAGCTGACGTTTCGCTTCAGCAACGAAGGCATTGCCAGGACCGACCAACAAATGCACGGGATCGATCGTTTCCGTTCCCAATGCCATGGCACCGACGGCCTGAATTCCACCCAGTACATAGATTTCGTCTGCCCCGCCAAGATGCATGGCTGCCACAACCGCAGGGTTAGGTTCCCCTTTGAAAGGTGGAGTACACGCAATCACACGGGGAACACCCGCCACTTTGGCGGTGGCGACAGACATGTGTGCAGAGGCAACCATGGGGAATTTCCCTCCTGGTACGTAACAGCCCACGCTTTGAACCGGAATGTTTTTGTGTCCCAATATGACGCCGGGTAGCGTTTCAACTTCGACGTCAGTCATCGAATCGCGTTGAATCTGGGCAAAGTTGGTGACTTGTTCATTGGCGAAGCGAATATCCGCCATGTCTTCTGGTGACACTTTTGCAATCAGATCCGCAATATCTTGCTCTGAAAGAAGGAAGGACGCTGGTGCGTAATTATCGAACTTTATCGCCAGTTCTCTGACTGCAGCATCCCCTTCATTTTCAATTTTCTTCAAGGTGTCCGAAACGATCTGAACGACTTTTTCGTTATCGCTGACTTTGTCTGATTCAGATTTGCCCGTTTTAAGGTACGTGATAGCCATCTATGTGTTTCCTATTGATCGTGTTTCCCCATGAATGGAGCAAACGGAGCGACTCAATGTGATTGAGAAGGGGTGGGTGGTGTTTTTTGGTCGTTGTCGAACGCTTCCCAGCCTTCGCCATCAAAAACATCAACCCCCAGTTGATGAAGAACATGAGGGAAATCAACCATCACCCAGTTATCGACGATTTTTCCTCCCTGAACTTTCCAAAAGTCCATATAGCGGATTTCAACCGTTTGGTTGGTGGGTTCGATACCCATGAATGTGCCCGTGTGTTTCGCGGTTTGGTGTCCAAATGCGGCGGCCCATTCACCCATGTAAAGCCGAGCCTCATCGACGCAAATCTTGTCTGAAAACGCCGCTTGAAATGGCTTCTGCCAATTGCGTTGAAAGGCCTCCAAACCCACTTTTGTTCCGCATCCTCGGTTGCCAAACCAGCGAAAACTCTCCGCGAAAAACTCACCGATATCGCTTATTCGATGGTCGTTGAGCCCATCCACCATGGATTCGATAACGCGGCGTGTTTCGTCTGTTTGACGCATATCGGTTTCTTTGGTCAAACTCGCTTGCTCTGGCCGTGAGCCTTTCATTCTGGTTGGCTCCTGTTGTTGATACGCTCACCCGTTTTTGCATCAAAAAGGTGGCAAATTGAGGCTGGAATATTGGTTGAAAACACATCACCTATCTCAGTTGAATACTCTTTGTCAGCTTTTACCGCGACCAACGCATCATCCACTTTAACGGTGATCATGGTGGCTTCACCGAGCAATTCTATGGAGAAAACATTGGCGTTGATGCCGCTGATTTCAGTGATGTCTGGTGAGCTACCTGCGGGATTGACCGTGGCATCTTCTGCGCGAAAACCAAGGGTGATATCCCCTGATAAAGAGGTATCTAATCCTCGAATCGTCATGTTTTCCGCGGTAAAGACGCCATCACGAATCTTGCCTTTCACAAGGTTCATGGCAGGGGAGCCGATGAAGCTCGCCACAAACGTGTTCGCGGGGTAGTTGTATATTTCCGTCGGCGTGCCGACTTGCTGCACGTTACCCGCACTCATCACGACAACACGATCTGCCAGTGTCATTGCTTCAATCTGATCGTGCGTGACATAGATGGTGGTGATTTGCAGTTCGTGAGACAGGTTTTTAATCTGGGCGCGCGTGGACACCCTGAGTTTTGCATCAAGGTTAGAGAGAGGCTCGTCCATCAAAAATACGTTGGGCTCGCGCACGATTGCACGCGCTAGTGCAACACGTTGGCGTTGTCCGCCAGAAAGATCAGCAGGGCGGCGGTGCAGAAAATCGGTGAGTTCGACCATTTGGGCTGCCCGCATGACTTTCTCATCATGCGTTGCAGGGTCGACATGTCTTACCTTGAGTGGAAAACGAATGTTTTCATATACCGTCATGTTGGGATAGAGCGCATAGCTTTGGAATACCATGGCGACATCGCGGTCCTTTGGTTCCAAATCATTCACGACCTTGCCGCCAATCAGTATGTCGCCGCTGGTGGCATCTTCGAGGCCAGCAATCATGCGCATCGTGGTGCTTTTTCCACATCCTGATGGGCCAAGCAATACAAGAAATTCCTTATCGGGAATGGTTAAGTCGAAATCTTTAACCCCGACAAAATCTCCCCATCGCTTGTCGATATGACGTAATTGCACTTCTGCCATGACTGCTCTCCATGTTCCAACGCGGTCTGAATTTTGGTGACTGGGTACGTATTCAAAATAAACAGTAAAATGCGCGTCAGCAAACATTCTTATGCTGTATGTTTGCGTGTGATCACATAAATAAATTTGTATGTGTTCGTTTCTCAAAGGCAAGAAATTTATGTTAATCAGCAAGTTATAGAGAGGTGCTTTACGAAGGGTGATCAATTAACTAATTGATAATAAGTGATTAATGGCAAGGCGTGGGAATGTTAACGTATGGTTAAATGCGTGAATTTTGTTACTTGCCAATATCTCTGTTAGGCATAATTATTTTTGCATACGTAATCAAAAATATTCTTGTTGTCGTGGTCTCAAGGAAGATCTGGCTTCAAGTGTGTCGTGCTTAGAGTGCTTGTTACTGTAAGACGAAAACCCTTCTTGAGAAGTTGGAGAGGAAAATGAAAGTCAAATTGATAAGTACATTTGCGGCGGGATTGGTCACCTTGTTCAGCCACACACTCAGTGCAGAACAAATTGACTGCGGTGTTGATGTTGGAAACGTGAGTATTCTGTCCAATGATTTCCCAGCATTGCATGCTGTTGCCGCGATGGCTGAGCGATGTGCGACGGACAGGGTGATTGTGACCAAAAATCAGTCTAAAGATCATCGCGATATTCAATCCGCCGCCTTGAAAGCCAAGCCCTCGAAATATTCTACTGCGATTGTTTCTACCAGCTCGATTGTTCCGTTACTCAATGAAGGGCTGATCCAACCCCTTGATGCGTTAGTGGCAAAACATGGTCAGAGCTTGCAGCCGACGCAATTGATTAAAATCGATGGCAGCGTGATGGCGGTGGCTTTCATGGCTAACTCTCAACACCTTTTTTACCGTAAAGACATGTTAGAAAAAGTCGGTGCGCAGCCGCCTAAAACCTATGACGAGTTGATCGCGACAGCGAAGAAAATACAAAAAGACGGTTTGATGAAATACCCCATCGCGTTGAACACCAAAACGGGCTGGAACCTAGGGGAAGAATTCATCAACGTATTTAGTGCAACAGGGGCAGGGTTCTTTAAACCAGGTAGTGCCATACCGAACCTAAACAATGCTGAGGGAATAAAGGCGCTGAACACATTGAAAGCGCTGACCGAATTGTCCAACCCTGATTTTTTAACGTTTGATTCCAACAGCACCCAAGCCCTTTGGGAAGAAGGCAAAGTCGCTTTTGCGTTGATGTGGGGCTCTAGAGGTACTGCGATTTTAGACGATGAAGGGTCGACGCCAGAGATTGTTGGTTCAACGGTTTTAACCAATACGCCCGCGTTTACGGCAGATGGCACCCCAGGTGCCACGTTGTGGTGGGACGGTTGGACGATCGCCAGCAATCTTTCTGAGCAAGATGCCGAAGCGACCTTCAAAGTGATGGTGCAAGCTATCTCCCCTGACATGATGAAGGCAAATTCCCAAAAAGCCGTGTGGTTGATTGAAGGTTATGAACCCGATGCGTCTGCGATGGGCGTCATCAGCACGGTACAACAACAAGCCAATCCTTATCCGATGTTGCCATACATGGGTCTGTTGCATTCAGCGTTAGGTGCTGAACTTCCAGACTTTCTACTTGGAAATGAATCGGCAGCGCAAGCGCTTAAAGATGTCGAAGATGCTTACATGACGTCTGCACGCGAGCAGGGCTTCCTTTAATCTTGTTGCCCCGATAGGAATCGGGGCGTCTAACGGCAAAGGAGTGGGTCCATGCCACATCGTACGTTTATGAAGTTTATGTGGCCGTCTTTATTGGTCATGTTTCTGCTCATCGCATTACCTATCGTGTCGGTGTTCGTTCAGTCATTGCACGTAGAGCATGAACAGATAGTGCTTGAGACGGAAAACTGCGGGCCGTTTGGCTGTAAGAAAACGGTATCCGTTGATAGAGAAGCGACTGACCAACTGCGTGAAGAAGAGCCCCTTGGGCGTTTTAACGGGTTAGATACCTATACGAATCGCAGCCATTTGGCGTTTGAAAATGTGTCAGAAGCGTGGCGTTCGACAGATTCGCTCGGCGGTTTCTTCAACGGCTTGATGAACCTGCCTTTCTACAAGGCACTGGTTTTCACCTTGGCATACACCTTCATCGTTACACCCTGCGTAATCTTCTTCGGCATGGTGGTCGCCCTGTGTGTGAATGCGTTGCCGAAGCTAGTAAAAGGCCCCACGATTTTCTTATCGCTTCTCCCCATGATTGTGACGCCGTTGATTGGTTCACTAATCTTGTTCTGGATGATTGATGCGGATGGCGTGATTGGTGCCACCATCCAAAATTGGTTCCAAGATGATAGCTTGTCGTTAAAAGCCTCACCCGCACTGACATGGATAACGCTGTTTGTGTATGGGATTTGGTCATCTATTCCATTCTCTTTCATTGTCTTTTACGCCGGATTACAAACAGTGCCGACGGACACATTGGAAGCCTCAATGATAGATGGCGCATCTCGCTGGGAAACGATTCGCTATGTTGTCATGCCGCACATGGCACCACTGGTGACCTTTGTTGCCTTGATGCAGTTGATGGACAACTTCCGTGTGTTCGAGCCCATTGTTGGTTTTGCGGCAGAGGCTCATGCGACCTCGTTAAGTTGGTTGATCTTCAACGATCTTCGCGGCACTGATTCGCAATTGTTTGGCTCCGCTGGAGCGACCTCCATGCTCACTATTCTTGGTGTGGCTATCTTGCTTATGCCTGTGTTCATCCGGACATGGCGCGATTTCAACCGTAAATCGGCGTAGGAGTTCATCATGGAAGAAGTACGTAGAAAGCCGATTTGGCTTAAAACATTGTCGATAGGGTTCGTGATTGTTTGGCTATTAATAGCAGCAGGCCCGTTCCTTTGGACCGCATGGGGCTCGTTCAAAGTTCAGGCGGATTTTTTCTCGAAATCTGATTGGATGAACGCGATTTACGGGGTGAAAACCTTGCTTGAAACAGGCGGTGAATTTACTGGGCAGGGATATTACGGCGCGTGGATTGAGCAGGATTTTTGGCTCGCAGGGATCAATACATTCGTTGTTGTTTTTTCTGTTGTCATTATTTCACTCACCATAGGCACTCTAGGTGGGTATGCGTTGGCCCGGTCTGGTTTTCGATACTCCCTGTGGATTTTGATGATTGCCTTGGTGCTGCGCGCGATGCCGCATATCACGTTGGTATCAGGCTATATGTTGCCGTTTTTCGAATGGAATTTATGGGGTCATCTAGGCACGACAATCATTGTGTTGGTCGCGATTAACCAACCCTTCACTCTCTGGATGCTGCACTCCTTCTTTTTGAATATTCCGAAAGACATGGATGAGAGCGCCATGGTCGATGGCTGCACGCGATTCCAAGCATTCCGACATGTGATCATCCCTGTCATGTGGCCGGGGGTAATCACCACAGGCCTGTTTAGTTTCTTGCTCGCTTACAACGATTTTGCTGTAACAGGCATGTTGCTGAGCCAAGATAACCAAACCATGGTGCCAAAAATTGCGAGCTTCTTGGGTACCACGCAGGTGGAAGGAAACGTGATGTTTGCGGTTGCTGCGGTGGTCTCTGCGATGATCCCGCTGTTCTTCCTTGTTCTGTTCTTCCAAAAACAAATCGTTTCGGGTTTAACCGCAGGCGCGGTGAAGGGGTAGGTCATGCCGCAAGCGTTACAAGATGCCAAGCAATGCGTATTTGCGTTTTATCAAGCGCTTGATCGTGCAACTGTTCAAGATGTACCGAAGGTGTTGGAAACGTATTGCAGTGCTGACTATCAGTGGCGTGGTTGCCACCCCTTCAATGAGTTGGAGGGGCAAAACGCCGTCAATGATCAATTCTGGCAACCGTTGAAAACCAGTTTGAAAAAACTGCAACGCCGTCAGGATGTTTTCATGGCGGGCGAAAACAGCTTGGCGTCTGACTGCTCAGTGTGGGTGGTGTCCATGGGCCATCTTATGGGGCTGTTTGATAATGACTGGCTCGGCATTGCCAAAACCGGACGGATGGCATTTCTGCGCTATTGCGAGTTCACCCAAGTGGTGGAAGGCAAGATCGCGCAGTCAGCCATGTTTATGGATATTCCAGGCTTGATGGTGCAAGCCGGTGTGAACCCTTTTATGCCGCAAACTGGCGCCCAGCTTATTCAACCAGGGCCGATGAACCATTCTGGCTTGATGTTGGATGAACAAAGCGCTGAGGCATCGGCAAAAACACTGTCGGTGATTAATCAAATGATCACCGACTTAGGTAACTGGGATCATGATTTGAGCCTTGAAGAAGAGCTAGCCTTGAGTTGGCATGATGACATGATCTGGTGGGGGCCAACCGGTATTGGTGCGAGCTACACCATTGAACGTTATGCCAAGCAACATTCAGGGGTGTTCAGGTCAAGTTTCTCTGAGCGTGTTTTTAATGGCCATGTCTGTAAATTTGCCGAAGGCGAGTTTGGTGGCTTTTTTGGTTGGCCAAATCTCTCGCTTAAACCTTCTGGTGGATTCATGGGGCTGCCCGCCAGTGACAAGTTCTTCGACATGCGTGTTATTGATATCTATCGACGGGATGGGGATAAATTGGCCGAAAACTGGGTATTTATCGATTTGCTGCATTTTTTCCATCAGCAAGGGGTCGATCTTCTGGCTAGGAACCAGTATCTCAGTGCAGAAACGCAATGTGACATGGCACTGAGGATCTAATGCCGAGACGCTCCGATGAAGATAAGTTTACGCATGGTACGCATCAATTGTCCGTTCTACATGCTGCCTAATGAGTGGCTTATATATTCTTTCGTGATTTTAAATGTGTTCAGGTTCGAAAATATTAGACCAAATTCATTTAAATGAAACTCGAATTGTTTTCATTTACTGTAAGGGTCAATTAATACAACAAAGGCTTAAAATAAGCCATCTTTCTCATTTGGACATAATTGGCATTCATTTCGATATTATGACTCAGTCGTGAGATTTTAGGGTTATCTGACAGTGTTTTATTGCAGGTGAGTTAGCTCCTTTTTGTACATAATAAATGCGCACGCTGATATTTCTTAATTGTGGTATTAATTCTATAAAAACAATTGTTTGAAATTACTTTGTGGTGTTTTGTTTCCTATTGAATCCTAAATTTCAAAAACAATAATGGCACGGTTTTTCCGGTGCGCCATGCTGTTTGTGATGGCATATGTGCTTCCAATCGGATTGACGCTATTTAAAGGCGTTGCTAGCATTCGGTTAAGGATAAAAGTGCACAAATACAATGTTATTAGTGTAATTAATTCATGGACTTTGATGGTGTTAACATGAGCGTTTCTTTTGAAAACAAAAAATATTTGACGGACGCGATGATAATGGAAGTATTTAGTCGATTAGAGTCGGAATCAGAAAGTACTGTTGCAGCCAAAGACATCATACCCTCCATGTCTCTACGTGACGATCTTGGAATGGATTCAATGCAAGCGGTCTCACTGACTCTCGACTTGGAAGATTCTCTGTCTATATCCGTTGATGATGAAGACTTAATTAAGCTTGATACGGTGGGTGACCTTTTGGAAATCATCGAATCGAAGTTGAGCCAAAAAGATGGGTAATCGAAGACGGGTAGTGGTAACTGGTGTTGGTGTTGTTTCCTCAATAGGAAATGATTTTGACACGTTAACTGAATCTTTGAAGCTTGGCCGCAGTGGTATTCGCGCAGTTGAATCTTGGTCTGAATATGGGTTAACGACTCGTGTTGCGGGTTTAGTTGACCTCGACGAGTCTAAAATACAGTCCGCGAACATTCCTCTGAAACTCCGCAGAGCGATGCCTACCTCAACGCTTTATTGCAGTGTTGCCGCCAGTGATGCGATTTCGGCCTCTCGCCTGACTTCTGAAGAACTCGCTGACCCGCGAACAGCTTGTCTTGTTGGAAGCGGTGTGGCTGATGTCGGTGTGATACACAAAGAGGGGGTAAGGTATTACGCAGGGAATGTTCGCAGAACGGAACCCTATACCGTACTCAAGTCCATGAGCAGCACTGCGAGTGCAATACTCACTAAACTCTTTGGTATTACTGGGCGGAGCTATTCGATTTCGTCTGCTTGTGCTACTGGTGCGCACAATGTCGGACATGCTTACGAACTCATCCGCGATGGGGTTATAGACAGAGCAATAACCGGTGGCTGTGAGGAAGTGAACGAGCTCATCGTTGCTTCTTTTCAAGCCTTGAGAATGGCTCTCTCTACGGGATTTAATGACACGCCTGAGAGCGCATCACGCCCATACGATCGTGATAGAGATGGCTTTGTTATTAGCGGTGGCGCGGGTGTTCTTGTCCTAGAGTCGCTTGATTCTGCCTTAGCACGTAATGCGCCAATCTATGCTGAAATCGCAGGATATGCAGCGAACTCTGACCCTTATGATCTGGTGCTACCTCAAGCTGATGGCGGTACATTTGTTGATTGCATTTCAAGTTCATTGAAAGACGCCGGAATTTCCTCTGACGATGTAGATGCTATTAATACACATGGTACAGGCACAGGGCCGGGTGATGTGGCAGAAGTTAATGGGTTACGCCGAGCGTTTGGAGAGAATATTCCGAGGTTTTCGTCGACGAAATCGATGACTGGACATGCGATTGGTGCAGTAGGGGCCATCGAGTTGATTGCATGCATTTCAATGTTGAAAGAGGGCTTTATCGCGCCATCAATCAATATTGAAAACATTGACCCCTTGTTTGCTGATGCGCCTATCGTGCGCGAAACCACACTAGCTGATTTGAAAACAGTTTTGTCTTTGAACTTTGGCTTTGGCGGGACAAATGCAGCGACTATCCTGCGAAAAATGGACTGACACAAGTACGTTTGTGAATCGAGACTATGGATAGAAATTCTATTGACGAACTGAGGGATTCACAAGGTGTACTGGGTAAAGAGGCAGTTAGCTCAATTTTACCATATGGTGATGCATTTCTATTCGTAGATTCAGTGAGTTATTTATCCGAATCGGAAGTCATCGCACAATACAATATTCCCGTATCTTCTGAGCTGATCAATGCTCATTTCAAACATGTAAACATGATGCCTGGCGTTTTGATGGGTGAGGCATTAGCTCAGGCCGGTATTGTTTTAATTCACTACCGGAGTGAGTTTGACGAACTGACGGATGTTGTAGCCAGTACCGTCAGTCAAATGCGATTTAAGGCGCCAGCATTACCTGGGGATATCTTAAAAGCACATGTCAGCATTAAGGCAATCAATCGTCTGGGTGCTAGGTTGACCGGAAATTCCTATGTAAATGGGAAAGAAGTATTATCTGCGACTTTTGATCTCACTTTTATAAAAAGAAAAAGTCTCATTGAACATATTTCTAAATATAGGGAGCGTTGAGTGTCTTTTAGGTTAGCCGCTTTGGATGATTTTATTGATTTAGAATCATCAAGCTTTAAGTGTTCGAGTTATAAAAACCTTGCTTATCCGCTTGGTTGTTCAAAGTCAGAGTTAGATTCTGCATTGGGTGACGGTGATTTTGTTGTGTTTAATGATACCGCCAAAGTCGGATTTATCAGAATAAAAGCCATGTTCTCTCGCATTGCCTATCTTGACCTCTATCTGATAGGTGACTTTATTGATGGTGACTTTGCTGATGTTGACACTGCTGATGGTGACATTCAGGCAGTGATGGGCTGGCTAGCTGCACAATATGATATAGGTAAGTATTACATTCAGTTACTCCCCAATGAACAATTAGAAATAGATTGCTTAAAACGGTTAGGTTTTACTGAGGAAGCTCGATTAAAGAGCCAGCTGTTTGTTGAGGGAACGTATTACGATTTATTAATGATGGGAAGTGAGGATAAGCGTGTTTGACAGTGTTCGTGGAATCTATTGTGCTTTGCGCCGACCTAACCTCGAAGACCTCGATACCATTGCTGGCTGGCTAGATGACCCCTACCTGAATTCGACCGTCTTTGATAGCTCGACTTTTGTCAATGGTGCTAAGGACCAAGTGATGACTTGGCTAGAACAGAATGCGGCTGTTTATGGCGGAGATAACCTTTTAGGTTTGGTGTGCTCGGTCAAGAGTGGCAAGCCAATAGGGATGATCTGGTTTAACAACATTGACTGGAAAAGCCGTACTGCAGATCTTCGCTATTTAGTAGGAGAAGAGGCTTACCGTACCAGCGTATTTGGGCCTGAGATAGCTCTGTTAAGCTTGCAAATGGCTTTTAACGTTATGAATTTACATAAAGTCTATGGGTATGTTTTATCGGGTAATGAGGATTCAATACGTCTTGCAGAATTTGGTGGCATAAAAGAAGGTGTGCTAAAAAATTATGTTCCTGTAGGAGATGGATGGAACGACTACCACCTCTATGCCATGTTTTCAGATGACTTCCGCGCTTTTTTGCAAGAACACAAAGAGGGTGTATTGCGTCGTCATTTTAAACAGGGGCTCTTCTAGAGTGCCCTTACTCGTTTTACTGCTTATCGCAGTTGTCAGTTTGTCTTTTTTATACCCGCGAGTCATTGGCGATCGTTTTGGCTTCATACTAATGTTACCCGTCATAGCCTACACGGCATATTTCTATGTGGATTGGCAGTTTGCGCCTTCGCTTCAACTTATTGCGATTGTTTCAGGCGGCATATGTGTTGGTTTAGCCCTATTGGTGGCTGGATTACCAATGAGTTCGCCTCAACCAAGACAATTTGTTATCGATAGTGTCCGTGGGTTTAAACAGCTTAAAAAACACAGAAATTATCTTTTTTTTCAGGTGGGAATTACGTGCTACGAAGAGCTCATTTGGCGAGTGTTTTTAGTCAGTACATTAATGTTAACGCTTCCTGTTTGGGCTGCTATCTGTATATCTTCGGTATTATTCTGGACAGTCCACACAGAAAACAGACCGATAGGGTGGCACTCGTTAGAGTTCTTTATTTTTGCAGCACTACTTGGTGTTGCTTACGTTGTGACTGATTCAGTGCTGTTTGTTTGGATTGTCCACCTAACCAGAAATGTTCTGATCCTTTCCGCTTCATTTTATGAAGAACACGAGGCTAGCCTTGGCTAACAGCCTGTTTTCATGAATCCCTGAGCGCGTCTACTGGCTTCATCTGTGCAGCTCTCCGTGCAGGCAAATACCCTGCAATTAAGCCCACTAAAATTGACACACCAAGCGCAATGCTGACTCCCCCTATGCCAGGAAACAATGGAAAGCCGGTAAAGAAATTCAAAATAAAACCAATGAGCACACCAACGGCTAAGCCCATTAAACCGCCAATCAAACAAATGAACACCGACTCGGCGATAAATTGAACCATTATATGGTCGCGATGAGCACCAACGGCAGCGCGAATGCCGATTTCCCGCGTTCTTTCAGCGACAGCCGTACTCATAATGCCTGCAACACCAATGGCACCTACGATCAATGCGCTAGATGCAGCAATAATACCGATGATGGTGACACCGCCAAGAATGTTATCTGTGGTATCGATGTAAGAGGCGAGGGTGCTGCTTTCATATTCGAAAACACCGTGATAACGCCTCGATAGCACGCCTTTTATCTGCTCAGTGGCGGCTTCCGCTGTTTCTACCGATGCGGCTTCCGCCTGAATATAGCTGATATCGTCATTCCCATTGAGTGCTTGTACTAGGGGGTAGCCAATCAAAACTCGGTTATTCACATCGCCTCCCGCAGAGCCGATGCTGGCGAGTAAATCGCGACTCTTCGAGCGGAGAACACCAATCACCTGATATTCTCGACTTGATATTCGAAGCGAACGTCCTACAGGGTTCGAAATGCCAGGAAATAGATGGGATAACACTGTTTCGCCAATAATGGCGACAGGTCTTCGGTTTCTAACTTCTACTTCTCGAAGGCCTCTTCCTATGCGTAGCTGGTCATTGTTGATGGTTATGAAATCTGTATTGACGCCAGTGACTTGTGCGTTACTGTAACGATTGCCCACTTGGACGATGGGCGGTCGGCCGTTGGGTGTAACGATGGGGCTTATGAGCTTAACTGATGGACAACAATCTCCCTGAAGTGCCACTAGGTCATTGTTATTGATGCCCGTCCCCGAGCGTGTTCGTTTGTGTGGATCTTTGTTACTTTGAGCTCGATATACCCAAACGGATTTGAGACCAAAGGTCTCTAATTCCTTCATGACGAAGGCTTTGCCTCCAATACTGACAGTATCAACTGTCATGACTGCAGCGATACCCACAGCAATTCCAATCATGCTGAGCAATGATCTTCCCCAGTTTTCAAACATGGCAAGTCGCGCTTCTCTGAACAGATCAAGCATAATTCGCCACTCGTTCATATGACAATCCTACCATCTCGCATGTGCACGACCCTGTCAGCCGTCTCAGCTAAATGCGCATCGTGAGTGACCATAACAATGGTATTGCCTTCAGCGTGCAATTCCTTAAAGAGATGCATAACCTGCTGCCCAGTTATGCTGTCTAAAGCGCCTGTTGGTTCATCCGCGATAAGCAACTTGGGTTTATTGACCAGCGCGCGTGCAATAGCAACACGTTGTTGCTGGCCACCAGAAAGCTGATTGGGCAAATGCGTTGCACGATCGGCTAGACCTACTCGTTCAAGCGCGGCTAAAGCAAGCGCTTGTCGCTGTGAAGGCGGGGTACTTTGATACACCAATGGGAGCATGACATTGGCTAATGCGTCACGTCTTGATAGTAAATTGAATGATTGGAATATCGTGCCTATGAGTGAAGAACGTAGTTTTGCAAGCCCATCATCGTTTGCTTGATGGACGGCCGTACCGTCTAAGTAATAGGTGCCTTTATCAGCATTATCTAGGCAGCCGATAATGTTGAGTAGGGTACTTTTACCGGAGCCAGATGCTCCCATTATTGCAACAAATTCCCCCCGTTCTATATTCAGGTCAACACCTTGAATAATGGGGAGTGAGGTTTCACCTCGGAAGTAGGATTTGTGCAAGGATTCAATTTTGATCATTTTTATCGATAAACCTTGCTGTACGCCCATTTTCAAGATATTCGCTATCAAACAGAGCAACCCATTGCCCTTCCTGAACGCCGCTGAGTATTTCTACATGCGTATCTGTTTCCAATCCTGATTCAACAGTTTGCAGGCGAATGGTACCTTGCTCGATCAGTGCAATCTCAAAGAGTCCTGGTTCGCGCTCGCGTAAAGCACTGTAAGGCAGGCTAAGCACATTGCCACGTTCCTCTATTACGATTTCTATATCCAACTGTTGTCCCAATAGTAATTGGGGGGCTTCTGAGCCCAATCCCATGCGAGCGGGAAAGGTATTTAAATAGCGTTCTGATGTACGTTCGATAGCAGGACCAATCCAATGGATTTGAGTTTGCCAACGTTGGTTGGGAAAAGCGTCAGATGCTAGGTTAACCAACTGACCAAGGTGAATTCTTCCACTATCAACCGCATCTAAATTGGCTTCAATTTCCCATCCTTCAATAGCAACGAGTTGGAAAAGCTCTGTTCCGGCTTCTACCCATTGTCCTGACTCCGTCGATTTATCGATGATAACGGCATCAAAGGGGGCATCTAGCTTTTGCCAGTCTTGCTCAAGCGCACTCATTTGGGCATCTGCTTTAGCTATAGCAACTGCTGCTTTAGCGGTTTCCAATTCATATTGAGCTTGGTCCAGTGCCTCCACAGACACCAGCTTTCTGTTAGATAGCTCTGACAACCTGTTGTAGCGTTGCAGTTGCTCTTTTACTCGAACAGTTTCTTGCTGAACAACGGCTTGAGCGCGTTTGAGTCGGGCAATTGATGCTCGGTTATCCATCGATGCCAAAGTGTCATCTTTTTTTACCCGATCACCACGCGCAACATAAACCTCCTCAACGCGACCATTCACTAATGCGGTCAAAGACACGGTACGATCATTAATGACTTCACCCGTCACTCGAATGATGTAGGCCATATCATTTCGTTTTACTTGTACACCTGATACATCAAGGGGGGGCGTTTGATAGAGAAAGTAACCTGTAGCAACAGCGGAAAATAGAATAAGGATAGCGAATGTGGTCTTAAAATAGCCTCTCATGGGTTGCTTACCGGACTGCTTTGACTTCATAAGAGGTGCTTTCAATTCTCTATCCCTAATACTTCACAAACGATGATGAAGATGACTTCTTTTAGTGTCTGTCAGAACTTATAAAAACAAAGGTATCATCCGATTAACCTTCTTTAGTTTCAGTTTCCGTAACACGTGTAGAATGACGGAGGCTATCATCCTCAAGGTAAACAATGCGATCGACCGCATTAAATAGGCGATCATCATGGCTCACAATCACGACGATCTTTGACTGCTTTTGTGCTCGAACAATTTCAATGAGCATTTTCACGGCCTCACTATCTAAATTATTAGTTGGCTCATCCATTAGCAAAATAGGTGTATCTCGCAATATGGCGCGCGCTAGACCCAATTTTTGAATTTGACCACCTGAGAGCTCTGAATGCGCATCTTTTATGACGTGGTCGATTCCCTGATTGAGGCGATCAATCCACTTGCTAAGACCAACTTGATTTAGGGCTTTCTGGATTTTATCCTGGTCAACATCCATCCCAAACGTCACGTTGTTGCGAATGGAGTCAGAAATAATGTGGATTTTTTGGGGGACCATGGAAATCGACTGAGAGCGATTTGATATGCCGCTTAGGTGAATGGAATCGAGTTTAATGTTCCCAGCCTGAGGTTTAAGTTCTCCACTCAGGATTGTTAGTAGTGTCGACTTACCAGCACCGTTACCGCCATTAATCAAATGAGCGCGACCTCTGTCGAAAACTAAATCTAGGTTGGAGAATAAAGGGGAGTCATGATGATAGGAAAAACTCATATCATCTAAAATCATTGCCTCAAAAGAAACAGTTTGTTCCATTTGAAGAGCAGTATTAACAGCAGAACCTTGCTCAGATTGTATCTTAGCTAAATCACGCAATTCCTTAACGCGCATTAAAGCGGTTAATTCATTGGGAATGCTTGAAGCAAACTCAATAATTCTGATTAGAGAGGGCACCATTAAGTTCAATGTCGCTGTATAGGTGATGATCAAACCTATGCTGAGTTGCTCCTCAATGACCATGGCACCACCAAGATACCAAATAATGACCATAGCCAGCATAGGAATACCCATAATGATCATACTAACTTTGGTGTCGTATAACTGCCGGATGAAACGCTTATCTTCCAAGTTTTCCACGGCTTTGCGGGTATGACTTAGAAAGAATTTTTCAGCTTCATAGGTTTTTATTTCTGCATCCGCTTCAATAGTTTCTTGCAAGACTGTCATCTTTTTTGCCGAGGCATCTGTTTCATCTTTAGAAGATGACCATAACGCACTGTCGAATCTCATATAAACAATGATGGCAGCGGGTAAAAGGGCAAGAAGTATGGCGCTCAATTGCCAATTCATAAAAAAAACGATGATTAATAAGGCGACAGACAACACCAAGTGGTGGACTACACTTGATAATCCGTAGGGCATAATGACTTCAAACTGGTCTATATCCCTTGTGACACGAGACAACAGGTCGCCATTGTTTATTTTAAGTCGCTGATTATAATTCAAGCCAAGAATGCTCTTAACCACATCCTGGTTAAAATCAATCATAATCTCTTTGCGCACTTTTAGACGAAACCAAGCATTAACATAACTTATTATCAAGTAACCGCTGTAAAGGGTGGCGAGCAGAACGACGGTCTTAAGTAGCAAGTGTGAATCTGCACTGGGTAGAACCTGATCGATGAGATGACCAGACAAGTAAGGAAGTGGGGCTTGAAATGCTGTCAACAACAAAGCCAATAGCAAAAAAGACAAAGAATGAGATTTTCTTTTTTTATAGATAAGTTGATATAAATAAGAGATTCTGGTCACAGTCTTATCTGAATGTATTGAGAAAATGCTTTGACTATAAAATCAAAAAATAATATTTGTAATCGCAAATATCGCAACTCAACTATAAAATGGGGATGTGAAACATCCCCCTAATTTAAGAGTCTAAATGCCAAAAAATAGAGCTGTTCTCTAAATTGCATGAAATAGACAGGTGTGGATGCATGGAGCCTAATGTGAAATATTAAGGCGTACAGCAAGGGCCTGGATTAGGCCCTGGCTTGCTAGGCTCTTTCTTTGTAGCCAACACAGGTCCTTTTTTTGCAGCAAACTTTATTTTTTTCATCGTTCTTTCCTTGTGTTAATTAAATTAATGATTAACAGAATTAATGTGTGTACATAGTTTAAACGCCAAACAAATGCCACCCTATTGTTGTTAAGGTTTGTCTGAAAGTCAAATTCCCATTATTGAGATGATTGAGATGTAATGTTTATATTGTTTATAAAGTGAGAATTTCAATTTATAAACAAGTGATTGATATCGCATTTTCTCACTAATTTTCCATCTAATTAGTATCGTTTTACAATTAATTTCTAATGGGATTTAATTACTATCTCATTTGTTATTATGGTTTTTTGATTAAATGGTTAACTCAAACATTAGTAGCGAAAAAGGAAGTTGACGTTCATGTAATGGCTGTAAGTTATTGATAATAAAAACCTTAATCCATTGTTTGGTGGCGGTATTATACTACTTTCAAACTGTATGAATGTATCTGAACGTGTTATTAATTGAGGTCGCATATTTTTGGACCTGCAAGTGGACAGCAGCATAGTGTTTGTATCAACGTTATTGGTGGGTTGAACCGCATAGATCAATGTTGAGAGTGGATTTATTCGCCTAAATAGATAAAAAAATCATAAGGTATATCTCTTATAAGTATCTATCACTCTAAACTATCCGGCGTGGTTGGGTATATACGAAAACAGAATAACGTTTAATTCGACTGCCACGATGACTGAGATGGTTACACCAGCGCAGCCAATGGCTGCGCTGGTGGCTTTCATCAATTATTCAAGTAACGCGCAATCAAATGCTGTTTGAAATATTCCGGGTTGAGCGGTTCGCCCGTCGCTTGAATCACTAGTTCCTCAGTCGTAAGGGTAGAGCCCTTCGACCAGATGTTCTCTTCAAGCCACGCCCAAATAGGTTCCATTTTCAGTGTGCGAATGCACTCGTCAACATCCACCGTTTTACGCATCGCTGCCATAAATTGCGCGGCATACATTGCGCCTAGGGTGTAGCTTGGAAAGTAGCCGAATGATCCGTCGGTCTAGCCTAAAATGTCTACTACATGTAAAGTGGTTGAATATTAAACACTTGGAGGTATACATTGGTCGCGCAGGTATATTCTTATCGTCGGTTTTCAAGCCCTCAACAGAAGTTCGGAGGCTCGATTGAAAGGCAGAATGACTACGCCAATCAGATAGCTGAAGAGTATGGTCTAACGCTCAATGAAAAGCTTGTGATGACAGATGAAAGTCTGTCAGCCTTCCACGCCGATCATGTTTCCCGCGGAGCCCTAGGGATCTTCATCAAAGCGGTGTAAGAGGGCTAAGTCGAGCGCGGTTTAATTCTGATTGTTGAATCACTCGATCGCCTCAGCCGAGACCAACCGCTTGATGCCATGCATCAGTTCAATGAGCTGATAGGTAAAGGCATCACTATCATCACGGCGAATGACAGTCAGGTTTACAACACCACCAGCATTGCTAAAGATCCCAGTAAGCTATTTATCTCCATCGCGATAATGATCCGTGCACACGACGAATCCCTCACCAAGCAGAAACGCTCAGTCGCTTTCGTCAAACAACAAGTGCGAAAGTTTGAATTGGAGGGGAGGGCGATGTGACAGGAACTACTCCATTTTGGCTCTCGCGGACAAAAAAGGGATTCAAACTCAATGAACACGCAAATGTTGCACGTGACATTCCCATGTCATATTTAAACAACGAGGGCCTAAATACCATCTCAAGAGAACTGGCTGACAAGGCCATTCCTTTGCCATAAAATCTGGCATTTGGTTCAATTGGGTCACTCCGGAGTGAGAAAGTTGCTCAGATTTGATTACAGCTAGAAATTGGACTGATAGATAGTTGTTAAATCAAAGTGTGCTCTTTCAAATTTCACGATTTGGAATCAGAAAAAGTACAAGCAGCAAATGAGTAATGGTTGTATGTAAACAGAGGTCAAGGCCGCTTCCCGAGGGCTCGGAGTGGCTTTCTCGAATATCTTCAAGACTGCTAATTACACTCTTAAGGTTCAGCGGTAGATTTTGAGAAAATTCTCATTGTGCAGGCTCACCTCATTCAGGCATCGTGTAGAAGGGTTTTAACTTCTTCTGAAAACTTGCTCATTGAGCTTAACGTTGGCTCTAACTTTTTCTTAATTTTTTCGAAAACCAGAGACCTCATTTCAGATACTGAAGAGTATCCAAGGTCTTTATCCTTGATATTTATCATTCTCAGGCAAAAAACAGAGTGAACTGAGCATAATTTGTATAAATTCTCCGCACGCAACTACTTTCTGATCTTCAAGGAAGAGCGTCTTGAAATATTTTCTAGCTTTTAGTGAGCGTGGATTAAATTTTGCCACCCGCCAAAGAAAGATAGGTTTCGACAGGCTGTTGCCACACAACCTGTCGAATCTGTTAAGTTATCTATCAATGGACAGCCAAGAGGCTGAAATAATCTCAAAATTCTCAGGCTGCAACCATTTATTTGAAAGTGCCGCCAGCCTGTCATCGATAGAAATTTCCAAATGTTTGAAATGAAATTTATTTTGCTCTGGTTCATGGGTATAGCGCGATGATGAAAATTCACTTTTAAACATTTCAAGCACATTTGGGTCGTTTACTCGCAAGTCACCATCAGAGTCTACACTCCAGCTCATATACTCTTGACGTTGTCTAACCCCTTGGTTGTTTTGCCACCTCAGAAAACCACAAAATAGCGAGCCAGCTAGCGAAGTAGTTTGGATAGAAGCTGTTTGCCCCTGAAAGCTGTAGGACTTGGCAGTCTCCAACATATGTTTCATCAATATGTGGTCGAGATCGAGAACATCAATGTGTTCGCGGTTAGACCCAATAACTCGGTCCAGTGTCAAATCCCAGCGAGATTTTCGCATACCTAAAGAGTCTTGTAATTCCTCAGATAAACGAACCTGCCAGACCTTTCCACCATGTGTTTTGTCAATGACCTGAATTCCTAAGTAGCCAAACATCGACTCAATGAAACTCGTTAGATGTTCTGTGCTCGGTATAAAGCCGTCTCTCAGGTCATTGGGATCGAAACTTGAAGCATGCTCAAACAATTCTTGCTGAACATTAGCAGCGCTTTTTGCTTTCTCTAAAGCTTCATCAATCCTCTGCTGAGTTCTTTGTATCCCTTCTAAAGTTGCTTCACGGAGAATAGTTTCAACGTCTACCAAATCTGCAATTTCACCGAGAATGTCATCGCTTAATCGCTCATGGAATTCATCCCCAACTGTGGACAAATCACTTACAACTTCACCAATTCTCTCGTACATGAGTTCGATGATCTGTTCATCGGCAGTTCCCGGAGAGTGCATATTAAAAACAACAACACGCTTCTTTTGACCATATCGGTATAAGCGGCCGATCCTTTGAACCAATCGCATAGGGTTCCAGGGAAGGTCGTAGTTCACCATGATGTGGCAGTTTTTCTGGAGGTTAATACCTTCTCCACCAGCCTCGGTAGAAATCAAGAATTGGCCATTGTCTTCAAAACGGCCAATTGCCTCTCTTCTGTTCAGGTGTTTCATCGAACCATTGATAAGCTCGACTTTGTCACCACCAAACCTCTCTGATAACGCTTCAAGTAGATAGTTTTGTGTAGAGCGATACTCGGTAAATATGAGGATTTTTTCATTGGGGTTGTTGATCAGAACTTGACCAACAATGCCGTCTAAGAATTCGTTAATTTTTTTGTCATTGAGAAGCAATGTCTCGCTTTTGACAATCAGTTCATCCAAAAGCGCAATCTCACCGTCAAAGAATTCTTTGGCAGAATGATCAAAGCTCTCTTCGATTTCACCGATATATCTCTGATCAGCTTCGATAAGATCTTCAAGATTCGACAATTGGCCACGTTCTCCTTCCAAACGTTCCTTTCGTCGTTTAAGCGCAGAATTAATTGCTTTAGAGCTTGAAGCTGCCAGTTTACGGTAAACAGTCATAACAAAGCCGATGGCGTTGCCAGCACTACCGAGAGATTTAGCCTGTGCATAGCCTTTGCGAAGGTAACTTTGTAAATCACTGTCAAAATCTGAAAATGCTTCATCGACATCAACAGTAATGGCTTTTGTTACCTTGCCTTGGAAAATGAAATTGCCTTCTGCATCGGTTACATCAGATTTATTGTTTCGGTATAGCATTTCCTTTAATAGCTCAGGATTGAGCTTTAAAGTATCAATTTTCTTCTTGAGGTCTGGTCGAAGCAACTCAAGCAAACTCACAAACTTGTCGTGTTTTCCTTGGTGAGGTGTCGCACTAAGCAAAACAAGAGCATCTGTTTTCTTACGTAGAGACTTAGCAAGTTTGAAACGCATTGAACTATCAAAGCTCATGCCGTTTTGACGGCGACTTAGACGGTGAGCCTCATCAAAGATGATGATATCCCAATAATCTGAATGCATTAATTTCATTAGGTGATCAGGATCTTTGAACTTATCAATTGAGCCAATGACATGGTTATACATACCCCATTCCCGAGGTTCATCGATGGAGAAGTTTTCTCCGTAAATTCGGAAATCGCTAAAGCCAAATTTGTTGTGCAGTTCTTCTTTCCATTGCTGAGTAAGGCCTGCTGGGGTAACGAGCAAAATTCGGCGTGCCATCCCTCTTTGGCTAAGGGCTTTAAGTAGCATCCCAGTTTCAATGGTTTTTCCCAAACCTACATCATCAGCAATCATCCAATTTAGGTTTCCATGAGCGAGTATGTGATGAACCAAATGGATTTGATGCGGTAGAGGGTCAATGTCTAATTTTGATAAAGCGCCGGAATTTTCATTCCACGTTTCAATCGCATGTGCCAAAGATTTGAGCCTAAATCGTTCAGCGGCATCGTCTGCTCCTGTATCCTTGACGATAAACCGATGCTTTGGGCCTTTGATGTATTTAAGTGACTCATATGGAAGCCATATTTGCTGCCCTTTGTCAGGGAAATCGACAAGAACTTGCTCACGGTTACCAATTGTTCTGACAGTTACGACACTGCCACAGCCAAGTGACTTTTGAGAGTAAGACAGAGGCTTATGGATCACTTCCATATTGCGCTTGAATCCACACGTAAGATATTCAATATTAATTTTTGAACCACCCCCCTGGAACCATTTCACTGCTGCGGTAAATGTACCAGCGTTCTCCGAAATGGATTTGATGATTCCCCACCCATCGCCATACTTCACTGCTGTTCCTTCTAGTGGCATGAGTCGGTCAGACATATAGGTCATAAGTTTGCTTTCCTTTATTGGCGAACCATGGGGCAGGGCGTGGTTGCTGTGATTGAATCGAGCCCAGCGTCACTCAGGCGTTGTCGATATTCGGAGTTACAGTTGATGAAGTCACCATTGTCCATGGGGTCATCATTTTGTTGTGGGGCATAAGGACCTAACTCAAAATCCATATAAAGAGTGCTTTTGGCTCGGTAATAGCAGAGATATTTCATAAATACGGGGAAAATTCTGCGCATTAAAGTGTGTTGGTACCAATATTCGAATTCGTCTTCTAAAAAGACTTCAAGCTCTTCAATACTTGGTAACCAATTGAAGCAACGGATTATCTTCAGTGCTTGAGCCCAACTCATGTGTCGATGAGTCGCCTCAGTGACTTGAGCATGGGGGCCAAGTTTGCTGAGAGTGATCCAGTAGCGGTCGCAGTTTTTCCAGATTTCTTTGAAATCTCGTGCAAGCATTAACTCATCGATGGTGGTGCCACTTCGTATCTCTTTTTCCATGGTGATTCTTGCAGCGCTCCATCCATTTTCAAAGAAAACGTCAGTCAGAAACGCAAGATGTTTACCTGACCAATTGGTCGAATAGATAACTTCTACAGCGACTTGCTGCGCACGTTCCCAACGCGTCAACTTGAGGCTGTCACCGTCATTCGCTTCATCAATAGCCGGTTGTTCTTCATCCAAGTCTCCATCGAAATCAAAATCATCAAATGCTGAAAGAAATGCATCATCACTGACATCAAACAGTTCACAGTCTTCTTCAGAGAAAGTTAGCAGGCAGTCATCGTCTTGATAGAACGCTAAGCCTGCAGATTCCTCGGTCCATTCCAACTCGCCATTATCTGGCTGAGAATACTGAGGGTCATGAAATTGATCGAGTTGATCAGAATCCCAAACTTGCTCCGAATCATATGAAGTGTTTTCCTCTTCGTTCATGAAAGCGTGGGCAAAATGATCAATGCTGGTTTCAACTGATTGTTCGGGTTCAGTTTGTGGTTTGAATTCTTTGATTTGCTTTGATAGAGATGGTGCAGGGGGAACACTCAAAACATATAATGTAGCTTCCGTCTCTATTGTTCCATGGAGAAACGGAGCAGGGTGTTCGGATACGTCTTGAAGTTCATCTATAACTGCTGACTTAAAGCCGCTTTCGATTACAGGTACAAAGGAAGATTCCAAAGGCGTATCAGTTTGTTGCGGTAGTTCAGTGATTCTATCTTCCGTTACGATATCGGCGACAGAAGGCTCAGCACCGATCTGCGGTAAACTCTCATTCTCTAAGGGAGCTTCACTGACATTTGAGGTTTTTCTCGTTTTTAGGCGCTTAACAACAATTTGCTTCTGTCCAGAACGGCTAGAGCAGATGCTGTCCGTTTCTATTTTAACTGGCCTTGAATCCCCAACACTTTTGTTAAGAGTGAGTGTTTTTCTTACAGGCGTTGGCGCTTCTACTTCTTGAGGTGAAGGCATAAACCAAGGCGTATCTTTGCAGCCAAGCTGCCCTTCAATGATGGTTAGATCATCTTGAGTGACCTTATCGTGATCGTACACTTCAGTAGGGGCTTCAAAAGTATCTTCAGTGTGCTCAAACTCGAGAAAGTGGATGGCTTTTTGAGTCATACCCCATTGCAGGTAAGTTTTTCCAGCAAAACGCTGGAGCTCTCTGCTTGTGGGGAATTCATCTAGTGCAATCTCAAGCCATACTCGGGCTTCAGTGTCACGATTTTTTCCTAACAGAAATTTGCACTTTTGAAGTAAATGGTCGAGACGATCGCTTGCCATGTTTTGCCATAAGGGACTGTAACGCCCTTGGTGAGTAAAGATGAATTGTTGGAATGGATGACCCAACAATGTAAATGAAAGCTGAGAGCAGACTTTACTTCAGTTTTAACTGAGCGAGTATATGGATTTTTGAAATTTGCGGGCTTTGGTCTGGTTAATTAATTCATATAAAACATGTATGTAAAATGATGTGTCTAATGATTTACGGTTATTGTTCTGGATTTGGTTTGGTGTTGTAAACATATTGTAATTGGCTTCTTTCAACCGCAAATATCGCAGTTTCTTTGTATTGACCTCACATGGCTTTCAATGGATGATCTTTCCCAATATTGACGAACAGCTTAATCATTCTCGATTTGAGCCTTATATAACGTTGTATGTCGCTCCCTACCTCTACAAACAATACATATTGTATTTCTAGAGGCGGTTCTTAACAGGAAACCCGAATGCCAAATTCTCCAATCGATCAAGCCGAAATTAACAAAGCTGTCTGGAATGCCTGTGATACCTTCCGTGGCACCGTAGATCCTTCAATCTACAAAGATTTCATCCTCACCATGCTGTTCTTGAAGTACATCTCTGATGTGCATAAAGACAAAGTCGATGAACTGAAAGAAGAGTACGGTGACATCCCAGAACTGATTGCTGAAATGCTGGAAAGCCAGTCATTCAAGATCCCTGATGGTTGCTCGTTCTGGGATTTGTATGAAAGCCGCTACGAGCCAAACAACGGCACGCGCATTGATACCGCGCTGCATGCGATTGAAGAAGCCAACACCAAGCTGAAAGGGGTGTTCCAAGATATTAGCTTCAACACCGACAAGCTGGGTGATGAAAAGCAGAAGAACGACATTCTACGCCACCTGTTGGAAGATTTCGGCAAGCCGACCCTGAACCTCCGACCAAGCCGCGTTGGTACGCTGGATGTAATTGGTAATGCCTACGAATACTTGATCAAACACTTTGCTGCAGGCAGTGGTAAATCAGCCGGTGAGTTCTATACCCCAGCGGAAGTCTCTGATCTGCTCTCCATCCTGCTTGAGCCTAAAGAAGGGGACAGCATCTGTGACCCTGCGTGTGGCTCTGGCTCACTCTTGATGAAGTGTGGCAAGCAAGTGCAGAAGAACTTCAATGGTTCCAAGAAGTATGCGCTATATGGTCAGGAAGCCATTGGTTCTACCTGGTCGCTGGCTAAGATGAACATGTTCCTGCACGGCGAAGATAACCACCGCATCGAATGGGGCGACACCATCCGCAACCCGAAACTGCAAGATAACAACGGTGGCCTGCTGCATTTTGATGTAGTGACGGCAAACCCTCCGTTTAGCTTGGATAAATGGGGCCACGAAGATGCAGAAAATGACCACTTTGGCCGTTTCCGTCGTGGTATTCCACCAAAAACCAAAGGTGATTACGCGTTTATCTCCCATATGATTGAGACGCTAAAGCCTGAAAGCGGCCGAATGGGTGTAGTTGTGCCTCATGGTGTGCTGTTCCGTGCATCAAGCGAAGGTAAAATCCGCCAAAAGCTGATTGATGAAAACCTGCTGGATGCAGTGATCGGTTTACCTGAAAAACTCTTCTTCGGCACGGGTATTCCTGCGGCGATTTTGATCTTCAAAAAGCACAAAGATTCTGACGATGTGATGTTTATTGATGCGTCACGCGAGTTTAAAGCAGGCAAAAACCAGAACGTGCTGACGGCTGAAAATATCGACAAGATCGTGAAGACCTACCGCAGCGGCGAGAACGTCGATAAATATGCCTATGTCGCGACACTCGAAGAGATCCGTGAAAACGACTACAACCTTAACATTCCTCGCTATGTCGATACCTTTGAGGAAGAGGCCGAAATTGATTTGATGGCAGTACGTAGTGAGCGTTTGGCACTTCAGAACGAGCTGGCTGATTTAGAAGCTGAGATGGCGGGTTACCTAGAGGAGCTAGGTTATGGTGCCTAATGGTTGGGAAAGGAAGCCTCTAGAGAAAGTAGCCGAGATTCAAACGGGAGTTGCGAAAGGCAAAAAGGGGTTGAAAGATCCCATCGAAGTGCCCTATCTCAGAGTAGCAAATGTGCAAGATGGAAATATAGATCTTTCGGTTGTTAAAACTATTCAAATTGAGCGACATCAACTTGAAAGATATTCACTTCAAGTAGGCGACGTATTGATGACCGAAGGTGGTGACTTCGACAAGTTGGGGCGTGGTGATGTTTGGCAAGGTCAAATAGTGCCGTGTCTCAACCAAAATCATGTTTTCGCAGTACGTCCGAATAAGCAGATATTGTTGCCATATTTTTTGGCCACGTTATCAGCAAGCAACTACGGTAAAACTTACTTCTTGAGTTGTGCTAAGCGAAGTACAAATTTAGCAAGTATCAATTCTACTCAGTTGAAAGAATTCCCTGTACTATTACCCCCACTCCCAGAACAACGCAAAATCGCCCAAATCCTCTCAACATGGGACAAAGCGATTACCACCACTGAAAAGCTGATTGCCACCAGCAAGCAGCAGAAAAAAGCCCTTATGCAGCAGTTGCTGACGGGTAAAAAGCGTTTTAAAGATCAAAATGGTAATACATTCCCTAAATGGATTTATGAATCTATTGGTAAGTACCTAGTACCTTACAAAGAGTTAGCTCCAGCTAATACCAAAATCCCGGTTCTAACATCTTCTAGAACTGGTTTGTATCTTCAAGAAAGATCAGTGATTAATGAAGGTGATTATGGTGTACTTCCATTGGGTTACTTTACTTATCGTCATATGAGTGACGATTTGATTTTTAAATTTAATGTAAATCGAACTTGGGATAGAGGAGCTGTAAGTAAAGAGTATCCTATATTCAAAACAGTAGGCTTAGATTCTTACTTTTTGGAGTCGAATCTCAATGAGGGCGATGATTTTAAGCGATTTGCTATTCAGCAGAAACAAGGTGGAACTCGAACACGTTTGTACTTTAAAAGTCTTAAAGAATTGAAGCTCAAACTACCATGCTTGGAAGAACAACAAAAAATTGCCTCTGTCCTCACTGCTGCCGACAAAGAAATCGAACTGCTGGAAGTTAAACTTGCGCACCTCAAGCAAGAGAAAAAAGCACTGATGCAGCAACTGCTGACGGGTAAGCGCCGTGTGAAAGAGGATGTATTGGAGTTGGGAGTAGCAACCCCCTACTGATGGAATCGGTAACTTATTGTTTGCACAATAAGATCACGCAAAACCAGATTGTGGCGTAGTTTAAAATGAAACTAAAAAAATTAACATTGAGTAACTTTCGGGGGTTTCAACGCTTCGAATGTGAGTTCAACGAAGGGATCAACGTCTTGGTTGGACTAAATGGACATGGTAAAACGACTATTCTTGATGCCATTTCAATTGGTTACGGCCAGTATTTTACAGCCTTAGGAACGGGGGTTGACAGAGGCGTTAGAGACAGCGAAATAAGAATAGCTAAGCACTTTGCAACTGACAAGCAGGCATACACAATGGAATCGCAGTTTCCCGTTTCAGTAAGTTGTGAGACATTTCCCTCTAGTGTAATTGAAGGTTTTCCCGAAGCTTGGGAAAGAAGACGAAATACAAAAAAAGGTCGTACAACTCAGGTTAAACCTCTAAAGGACTTTGCAAAAGTACTTCAGAATTGGGTGCAAAGTAATGAGCGTGTAACTCTTCCAGTTTTTGGTTATTACGGAACTGGACGTTTGTGGAAACAAAAAAAACTATCCTCCTTTAAAGTAGCATCTCTGAGCCAGTCTAGCCGGCTAGAAGGCTATCGTGATTGTATGGATCCTGAGTCAAGCTACACTGCATTTGCTGAATGGCTTCGAGAAGAGACCATTGCGGAAGTGGAGCGTAGATTGGAAATTGTGGAGGAGGCCGGCTTCTCTCAAAGTGCGCTAGTAACAGGTTCTACAGTTCGTAGTAGATTACTAGGTGCGATTACTACTGCTGTGAATGAAGCACTGAAGCCATCCGGTTGGTCGAACATGCGATATAGTGCTCAAAATAAAGAAATCATTGCTACACATCCAGAGCAGGGGCATGTGCCTGTTTCAATGCTCAGTGATGGTGTTAGAAACATGATAGGAATGATAGCTGATATTGCTTATCGATGTGTTCGGCTGAATCCCCATCTGGAAGATCAAGCTGTTAATCAGACCCATGGTTTGGTTTTGGTGGATGAGATAGATATGCATCTACACCCTCAATGGCAACAGTTAGTATTAGGAAGTTTAGTAGATGCCTTTCCAAATATTCAGTTTGTGGTCACGACGCACAGCCCTCAAGTTCTAACAACGGTTAAAAAAGATCAAATATTGATTTTAACCCACGATAGTGCGGTCACTCCTTTTGGTAATACATTCGGTGAAACGAGCAATTATGTTCTTAATCATGTCCTTGGCGTTAACAGTAGACCCCCGATGCTCTATGCAGACTTACTAAAGCAATATTTATGCTTGATAGAATCGGGTCTAGGTAAAGGTGACGAAGCTGCGGCACTGAGAGTGCAACTTGAGGGATTAATGGGGCCTGATCATTCCGACCTCATGGCGGCAGATCGTGCAATTAAGCGTAAGGACTTTTTAGGATAATGAGGACAATTAAGAAAGGTGCTGCTGGCAACCGCAACCTCATAGTCGCACAACGAAACAATGGTGTTCCTGTCGATAGTGAGTCCGCAGCGAGAGCGTGGAGCAATTTTACAGACCACAACGACTCTCTCTGCTATAAACTACTGATTGAACAATACGGTTTATGTTGTTATACCGAGCTAAATTTATCCGATTTGAGACGACACAATTCTGTAGGTGCACACTTTGAACATGAACAGCCAAAAAGTATTTATCCAAATCGCACATTTGACGAAAGCAACATACTCCGCTGTGTATTGAGCTCAGACGATCTTAGTGTCTACTCTGGTAATTTTCGATTTGGTGGGCATTATAAAGATAACAATCCGAATCATTCATATAATCCTAATATGTTTATTTCTCCTCAAATGATAAATTGCCTAAGTTACTTTAGTTATTTGACAATTGATGGAACTATTTTACCAAATGCCAATCTGACTCAATTAGAAGCACAAAAAGCCCAATTTACTATTGACATTTTAAATTTAAATGCTCCTTTTTTAAAAGCAGAGCGGGAGCGTTGGTTGAAAGAAATAGATGAAATCATTGATGATTTGATTAATAGACAAGATGTTCACGCTTTAGAAAACTTGGCTGAGTGCGAGCTTACTTTAACAACACGATCTCATCCTGACTTAAACAAGGCACCATTTCCGCAGTTGCAATCATTCCATTCAGCGACAAGAGCATTATTTGGAGCTCTGGGTGAAAGGGTAATTCAGCAACATTGCCCACAAATTGATTGATCTTGGTTATTTGTGTCAATAACTCCCTTACAGATATTATTAAAGAAACACAGCCTCAACTCATGGCATTTTTGCAGGAGCAAGCGAAAAGTACTCAGAAACGAATTACTGACAACACCGGTATTTCCGTAAATCGCCCTCTTTTCTATTCTGCATCAACGGGTTATGGTGTTTCATCTTTGCATGAATATTTGGTCACTTTGAGTCGTGAGTACAAAAATGAGCGTCGTTGAAAAGACGAAAGCACTATTAGCAGAAATGGCAAGTCTGCAGCAAACAGAAGTGCCCGAACCCACCCTGTTTAGCATTGGTAGCCGTGGGTATTACGAGAATCCAACCACCGACGTTTTGGCCTTTTTTATCGATGACACAGCACCGCACGGATTGGGCTCATTGGTACTTGAGGCATTAGTCTCTTGCTTGCCTGAAACGCACCAAGATATTGACTGCTCGCTGGCATCACCTCCCGAGCGGGAGGTCAGCACACCGAACGGAAAACGAATCGACCTGTTGCTCCAAAACGCAGAGTGGGTAATGGTGTTGGAGAACAAGATTTTTCACCAGCAAAACAATCCATTTGACGAATACGAGCACCACGTAGAAAGATACTTCAAGGATAAGCGTCCGCTATATCTCGTGCTTTCACCCACTGGTATCGCTCCCACACGCTTTTCTAATTGGGTGGGGATAAGCTATCCCGCTCTGATCGATGCCCTCAAAACAAAACTGGCAGAACAGTTTATTTCCCAACCTTTAACCAAGTGGGTGATATTGCTGCGAGAATTTTTGCTTCACTTGGAGAACACTATGTCTAAGCCCAGTCTCTCAGAAGAAAACCTCGATTTTGTATTGAATAACCTCTCCCAAATCAAAGAAGCACAAGACTTAAAGCTGAAGGTGATTAAGGGGTATCAACAATCACTTCATCAATTTCTGGCGAGTGCACTGGATGAAGAACTAAACAGCGCAGTGGTTCATTGGTATGGTTTTCCAGCAATACGTTTTGCGATAAAAGACTGGCCGACGGAATCGGATGTAGTGCTATTCCTCGATGGTCGTCGGGATAAATCTTTTTGCATTAACTACTATTGTGGCGACATGGTCACCGAAGCGCGTCGTAAAATTGCTGATGATCATTTCAATGAATCAGATTGCATTGAACGTTGGAATGAAGTGCGTGATACATACCGATGTTACAAGGCGAAATTCAAAGAAACTACTCAGGAAGCTATGCAGGAAAAACTCCTACACAAAATGCGCTTAATGGATAAATTCGAGCGCGAAATTCGTCCAACACTCAGCAAGTAATTGAGCAACGGTAATCAATAACGATGCAAAATGTACCCAACTTCAAAGAAGAACAAAGTGCGAAAATTCCGGCGCTGACTTTGCTGACCAACCTTGGTTATCAGTTCATCCCGCCTTCTGTGTGCACTACAAAACGTGGCAGCCTGTCATCCGTGGTGCTGCAAGATGTGCTTCGGGAAGTGCTGAGGCAGAAAACCTTTACCTTCATGGGGAAGGTGCACCCATTGTCTGAAAATGCGATCGACAAGATCGTGCATCAGTTATCTACACCAGCGATGAACGAAGGGCTGGGGGCTGCAAACGAAAAGCTCTATAACGACATGACATTCGGGATCAGCGTTACCGAGTTTATCGATGGAAAGAAGGCCAACCCGACCATTCAAGTAATTGATTGGGAAAAACCAGAGAACAACCGTTTCCACTTTACGGAAGAGTTTGAAGTGGAGAATGTGCATGGCACCGGTAAACGTAAGCCAGATATCGTCTGTTTTGTGAATGGCCTGCCCTGGGTGGTGATTGAAGCAAAACGGCCTGACTCTTCACAAGAAGGTAAACCGACCATCGCAGAGGGGATCTCTCAAAATATCCGTAATCAGAAGGTGGATGAGATCCCGCACCTGTTTGCTTACAGCCAATTGCTGCTTTCTGTTAACGGAAATGACGGCCGCTATGCTACTTGTAAAACGCCAGAAAAATTTTGGGCGAAGTGGAAAGAAGAAGAGATTACAGATTCAACCTTCGCTCGCCTGAAAAACGTCAAGCTCGCTCAAACTCGGCTTGATGCTTTGTTTAACCACAGGCCGCAAAAAGTGCGTGATGAATACCTCAGCCTGATCGCGGGTGGCGACTTGGTGGTTACCGATCAGGACAGACTGCTAGTCTCATTGCTTCGTCATGACAGACTGCTGGAAATGACCCGCCTGTTTACCCTGTTTGATAAGAAAGCAGGCAAGATTGTCGCTCGCTATCAGCAGGTGTTTGGTATTAAGGCTCTTATAGATCGTGTTACCTCGTTTGATGAAAAGGGAGCTCGAAACGGCGGCGTGATTTGGCATACAACAGGTTCAGGTAAATCATTTACCATGGTCTTTTTGTCAAAAGCGCTGATTTGGCTAAGAGAATTGGCCAAGTGTCGTGTGGTAGTGGTGACAGACCGCGTTGATCTTGAAGACCAACTGGCTCGCACGTTTGCTTCTGGTGGCGTCCTCAGCGACCGCGATAAGAAAGAGGCCATGGCGACATCAGGCTCTCGTCTGGCTGAGCAAATTGGCAAAGGGAACGAGCGGATCATTTTCTCCATTATCAATAAATTCCGCTCGGCGATTGAAAAGCCAAACTGTTTTAACGACAGTGCTGACATCATCGTGCTGGTGGATGAAGGTCACCGAAGCCAGAACGGTGAAAACAACATCCGTATGCAACAGGCATTACCTAAAGCTGCTTATATCGGTTTTACGGGCACACCGTTGCTGAAGGATGACAAAACCGAAAACAAATTCGGTAAGATCATCCATTCCTACACCATGCAACAAGCGGTGGAAGACAAAACCGTTACGCCGTTGTTGTACGAAGAGCGTATTCCTGATTTGAGCACCAATGACAAGGCGATTGATGCTTGGTTTGACCGCATTACCGACAGACTATCAGAGAAGCAGCGTACTGACCTCAAGAAAAAATTCTCCCAGAAAGGGCAGATTTACCAAACAGAAGGACGTTTGGAACTCATCGCTCACGATATTTCTGATCACTTCCAAAACTTTAAACGTGAAGGTCTGAAGGGGCAGTTAGCGTGTGATTCGAAAGCTTCTGCAATTCAGTACAAGAAGCTGTTGGATAGCATCGGCAAGGTTACCTCTGTGGTAGCGATGTCGCCACCTGATACCCGCGAAGGCCACGATACGGTGGATGGCGAAAGCAAAGACTTGGTGCAACGCTGGYGGAAAGAAAACGTCGGCAGCRTGGAAGAGAAAGCCTACACCAAGCAAATCATCGAAGCGTTTGGCGAGGATGATGGCCCAGACGTTATGATCGTGGTTGATAAATTGCTCACCGGCTTTGATGAGCCAAAGAATACGGTGCTGTATATCGATAAACCGCTCAAGCAGCATAATTTAATTCAGGCCATTGCGCGGGTTAACCGTCTGCATTCCAAAAAACAGTTTGGCTACCTCATCGATTATCGCGGCATTTTGAAAGAGCTGGACTCGACCATTGCAGACTATCAGGACCTTGCTGAACGCACTCAAGGTGGTTTTGATATCGAAGATTTGAAGGGGTTGTATGCACGTATGGATACCGAGTACAAGAAGCTTCCAGGGTTGTATAGCGCTTTGTGGGCTATTTTTGACCGCGTAACCAACAAGCAAGATGGTCAGGCTCTACGACAAGCCTTAGCACCAAAGATTGACACCATTGATGGCCAGCTAACTGACACTAACCTTAAACATCGTGAAGACTTCTATGCAGCTTTAACAGCGTTCGCCAACTGCCTGAAAGTGGCGTTGCAATCGGCCACTTACTTCGAAGATAAGAGCTTTGATGACAAGCGTGAACTCTACAAGAAAACGTTGAAATCCATGTCTGAGCTTCGAAAGCAGGTGCGAGAAGATGCGGAAGAAACGGTCGATTACGACGAGTACGCAGAGAATATCCGCGCGATGCTGGACAAGCACATTGGTGGCGTCGAAATCAAAGAGCCAGATGGCGCATATCTTGTCGGAAATATGGGTAAAGCACCCAAGCCTGAAGAGTTGAGTGATGATGAGGCGCGCAACAAGAAAGATGCGATCACTGGCCGTATCACGAAGATGATTGAGCAAGATTTGGCGGACGATCCATACGCGCAGGAGTATTTTTCAAACCTGCTGAAAAAGGCGATTCAGCAAGCGAAAGAAATGTTTGATGCGCCTGTTAAACAATACTTGCTGTTTGCGGACTTTGAAGAGCAAGTGAAAGAGCGCAATGTTGAGGGTGTACCAACCGACCGTTTTGCTGATCTCGACCCGAAAGTTAAGCGCCATGTTCAAGCATATTTTGGTTTGTTTTTGAAGCATCTAGGTACTGAAAACGCCCTCGGTGAAGATGCTTTTGTTGAATATGCACAGGAGATTGATCGGACTGTGACTGCAGCGGTAGCGGAATACTCGATTAATCCTTCTGAAATAGAAAACCAGATCCGCCGTGCTTTGCTGCCGATTTTGTTCAAAGCCGTGGGTATGGATGCCGCGAAAGCGGTTATTGCAGACATTATTCAAATCACCCGTCTTGGTGTCTCAGGTTACAACGTATGACATCGGTAAAGTCAAAAGAGGGCGTGATAGAGGAATACAGCTTCATCTACGGGGATGAAGCTGTGCCCTATGAAGTTGTGCGCAAGCCACATCCAGAAGGTAAGAAGCGAAAGATCATCATTAAAGTTCATCCGAGCTGTGAAGTGGTTGTCAATGCCCCTGAAGATGCAGGGCGAGCTGATATTCATGATGCTGTGATGAAGCGAGCGAAATGGATTTACGATGCGCTGAAGGAGTTCCGATCTCACCTTGAGTATGTGCAGGAAAAGCAATATGTCAGTGGTGAAATGCAATTTTATCTGGGCCGTCGTAATGTGCTGAAAGTTGTGGAAGACAGTGAGGCTATATCCACAGTAAAGATGGAGCGTGGAAAGCTATTGGTCATTCTCAATCGTTTCAATGAAGATAAACAGGCACTAACAAAAGCTTTGGTATCTGGTTGGTACAAAGTTCGCGCCGAGCGTATCTTCCACCAGCGTTTATCTGCGTTACTGCCTGAAGCTAAGTGGGTTGAGGGAATTCCCAGTTTCCGTGTTATGCCAATGCAAAAACAGTGGGGAAGCTGTTCCGCAAAAGGCACTCTGATGTTGAACCCGCATTTAGTGAAAGCGCCTAAAGAATGTATCGACTACGTTATCATTCATGAGCTTTGCCACATCGCTGAACACAATCACAGTGACCGTTTCTGGCGGCTCCTCGCCAGTGTAATGCCACATTGGAAGGAAGTGAAAAGCCAGCTCGATGTCATGGCTGAGCTGTACCTCAGCGAGTAGTGCTTTGGGCTCAAACTCAGCGGCAGTACCTCAATTAGGAAAGGAGAGAGTGCTCTCTCCTTTCAATATGTTGTGGTTAGTCGACACTAATTCCCAGCTTTGCCAGCAAACGCTTTGACTCCAGTTCAAGAAGGACTTGCAGCTCTTCAAACGCGCATTCGAGCAGGCTGGGCTGGTGGGTGCTTTCGTAGAAAGAACAATCATCGATACCATTATTTATATAGCAATAGTATGGGTCTCTTATTTCATCTACCCATCTGGGCAAATCGTAAAGCTCGCTTGTAAGCTCTTCCAGGTTTGCATTTTCTTTTTCAGACTTCGGTAATGACGAAAAGTGGGCAACTTCACTTGTTACTTTGGAAATAGAGGCTTTTAGTTCAACCGTCCAGTCTTCTTCGAAAGCCCACTCTCCAGATTCAAACGCTGTTGGGAATAAACTATCGACACTATCGATGAGTATGCTGATATAAGATGCGAACCATTCCAGATGTTTCTTATCACCTTTGAGGATTGTTATCCCTGAGTGGGACTTGGAGTAACGTGAGCGAGTAAGCTCTCTCACTACTGTTAACGAATGCTCTTTTTCTTGCCGCAATGAAAGCGCATGCCATTTCAGATCAAAATTGGTACTGTCTGCCGTATTTCTAGGGTTAAGGACAGCTTTTATGTCTATGTAATCTGCATTTTCAGTGACTTCCACACCAGACATTCCAAGCTGGCGTCGGTTTTCTACCTCCCAACCTCTTAGACTTTCTGTTTGCCTATCTAAGCTTTCCGATAGGACACAAAGTACGTGTTCAATCTCAACGCGATCGACAAATTGGTCAAAACTCTCTCTTGCGCAGAAAGTCGGGTCATAGTTGTTTTTACTGTAGATAGCGATAACGTCCTGTTTGTATAACCGCAAGAAGGGAGCATCGTAGAGAAGACAGGTCAGGATGCTACTTACCATCTCATCCCAGGTTGAGTCGTTGACTCGGAATACTCTTATTTCATCCATTTAAAATCACCCATCTTAAACTGTATTGCTCAATTATTCATGAGGTTACGATTAAGTACAGCGCGGAAGGTGACCTTTTATCAACTATGTAAAACGGGTCAACTAATCTGCTTGAGACCGAGGTGATATTCTCGGTTATCGATCAATAAGTTGAGGGGGGAGATGGACTCGCAATTATGTCAAATCTCTCTTGAATGTCACAAGTAGGGAAAAAGAGAGTCTATTTTCATGAATGGAATTATGTAGTGTCTTCGTTTTTGAATCGAAATAGCAACTCGATGACTCTTCGGGACAAATTACAACCTTCTAGCAATCAGAGAGTGGCTAATCCGATTAATATGAGAGAAAAGGGAAGTGTTATGTTAATGCCCTCGCTCTCATAAGAAGAAAGTCAGTGCGTGAGCTTAACTATGATAGGTCGAGTGTCAAAAGCGACTTAGCGCAGCCCTTTGGCTGCGCTGGACCGTCAAATCAATCGTTCAAGTAGCGCGAAATCAAATGCTGTTTGAAATATTCCGGGTTCAGCGGTTCACCCGTGGCCTGAATCACTAATTCATCAGTGGAAAGCGTTGAACCTTTCGACCACACATTTTCTTCCAACCATGCACTGATTGGTGAGAAATCGAGGTTCCTTAAGCACGCATCCACGTCGACGGTTTTGCGCATCGCTGCCATGAATTGAGCCGCATACATGGCACCTAATGTGTAAGACGGAAAATAGCCGAAACTTCCGTCGGTCCAATGGATATCTTGCATGCAGCCATTAGTGTATTCGCCGTCGGTTGTTAGGCCCAAGTATTCCTGCATTTTCTCATTCCACAGGGTTGGAATATCCTCAACTTCAATTTTGCCTTCGACTAGGTCGCGCTCGATCTCAAAGCGAAGAATGATGTGTGCAGGGTAGGTCACTTCATCAGCATCTACGCGGATATATCCAGGTCGGACGCGCTGGTAGAGGGCGTTGATGTTTTCTCTACTAAATGCAGCGTCATCTTGTTTGTTGAAGGCTTCTGCAGATAGCTTGGCGAGGTGGTCTACGAAAAGCGGATTTCTTCCCATTTGCATTTCAAAGAACAAGCTCTGGCTTTCGTGAATGCCCATTGAGCGGGCTTCGCCTGCGGGGAAACCGTGATAGGCTTTTGGTAAGCCTTGTTCATAGCGGGCATGACCCGTTTCGTGAACAACACCCATCAGAGCTGAGGTGAAATCTTGCTCGTCGTAGCGCGTGGTAATGCGAACATCTGTAGGCACGCCACCGCAAAATGGGTGTGTACTGACATCAAGGCGACCATGATTGAAATCGAAGCCAAGAATTTGCATCATTTGTTTGCCGAGCGCGGCTTGTTTGTCCGTTTCGAATGGACCGTTAGGTTCGTTTAACTTGACGCTACTTTGTTTATCTAGCACTTGTTGAATGAGCGCTGGTAACCATGTCTTCAGTTCACCAAAAAGCACATCAAGCTTTTCAGTTGTCATACCGGGTTCGTAAAGATCCAACATGGCGTCGTATGGTCGCATGCCGGTAAGCCCAGCGCGTGTGTTAGCTTCTTCTCTGGCTGCTTCAACAACTTTCTTGAGGTTTTCTGCAAATCCGTTCCAGTCGTTGTTGGTGCGTTGGCTGCGCCATTCGTGCTCGCATTTTGAACCAATAAGGGATTTTTTCTCAACCAACTCAGAGGGCAGTTGCGTGGCCTGCGTCCATACGCGTTTAATTTCGCGAAGGTTAATGACTTGCTCATCAGTCAGTGTTTCCGTGTCTCGCTCCGCTTCTTTAATCCAAGTGCTCATGTTTGGGTCGGTGAGTGTTTCATGGCATAGCACGGCAAGGTCGCTCATTGCATGAGAACGTGCTTCGTTGCCGCCTGAAGGCATCATTGCGGCTTGGTCCCAACCACAAATGGCGGCTAAGTGTTCATAGCTTGCGAGTTTTTGAAATTGCTTTTCTAATTTTTCTATCGCTTTCATAGTGTTATTCCATCTCGTATCTCAAATGTGAGCAGTGAAAGATTCCATTCTAACCATTCCAACATGGTAGGCTCATCAGGACGATGATAATCCTGTTACTACGCATTGTTATTATTTAGCTTAAATTTTTCGATGATGATGACGAAATCAAACGTTATCTGCTTGAAAAATCGCCGATTGAGAGTGCGTTCGAGGTGTTTTATCCTATCTTAGTGCAGCCAATGTCCTCGTTTGTTTGACATTAGCATGCGTATGTCGAGTATTCTGTAGGAAATACAAAGAAGAAGTGGATTTATGTACATTTTTGGGTATGGCAGTTTAATTAATGGCGAATCTAGACGACTGACGGGTGAGACTGGGAAGACCTTTCCAGCGCTGGTGTCTGGTTTGCAGCGTCATTGGAGTAAAGTGAGTTCAGCCAAGATGTCTCCACTTGTTGTTCGTGAAGGGGATGGTTACTGCAATGGTGTTTTGATTCATATTGACGACTCCGCGCTCGATGTTTTTGATATCCGTGAGGCAGGCTATAAACGGGTATTGTTGGACAGTGAACGCGTAGAGGTATTGGATGATGCGTTTGTTATTGATGGGCCTGTTTATGTCTACGTGACAGAAGAGGTGATTACTCCGTGCAAGGTTCAGCCAGTGGTGCAGAGTTACGTTGATACTGTGATGGCTGGTTGCCTTCGGTATTCTGCTGATTTTGCACAGACATTCGTAACAACCACTCACGGTTGGCAATATCCCCGTTTGAATGATCGTTCTCGTCCTCTTTATCAGCGTGTTGCGGGTGTGCGAAGTGAAGACCGTCCGGTTATTGATGCTTTGCTTGTAGGCTGTGAACCGACGGCTGGCATTTGATTTTGTTCAATTAATCTAAAAAGCCACGTCATAAGACGTGGCTTTTGATTTGGCGTGTCGTTTGACTAAATGTGATTACTCTTCGTAAACAAACTCAGGAGATTCAATCTCAACGCGACGGTTCTTCGCTCGGCCTTCTTCAGTATCGTTAGACGCTACTGGCTCACCTTCACCCATACCAACAACACTTAGGCGGTCTGCGCTGATGCCGTTATCGGTAAAGTAGTTAGCGACGGTTTGAGCACGCTCTTCAGAAAGCGTTTGGTTGAATGCTTCTGAACCAACGCTGTCAGTGTGACCAATGATGATAGCGGTAGACTCTTCAAAATCTTGAAGGCGCTTAAGCATTGGGTTCAGTTGTTGAGTTGCTTCGTTTGAAAGTGTTGATTTACCGAATGCGAAAAGTTCTACGTCGTCAGCTTCAGAGAATACGTATTTCTTCGTTTCGATCACTTCTTCAACAACAACGACTTCTTCGACAACCATTACTGGTTCAGGCGCAGATGTACGGCCGAAATGGAAGGTCAAACCAGCACTGATCAAATGATTATCAGCGTTGAAGTATGCTTCATCCATGTCATGAATATATTGGTATTCAAGACGAACGTTAACGAGGTCATTCGCTCGGTGATCAATACCGATAGCACCTAGTAGTGAAAGGTCGTCTTGATTGCCTGCTTTGCTATCCCAATTCCACCAAGCTGCACCGATTTTACCGTATAAGTCGGTGGCATCTGTGATACCAATGCCGAGCTTAGGTGCTAAGGTAAGTGAAGTTAGGTCTCCGCTGATTGCGCCAGGGGTTGGAGAGTAGCTGGCATCAAAATGACCAAGGTAGTCATAGGTTGATTCGATTGAAAAGCTATTACCAAAATCGTAACCCAGAATTAGACCACCACCGACATCGTTGTCGTCGCAGCTACCAATTTGGCATGCGTCGTCTAGTTGGGAAGAGCCCACTCGACCACCAAGATAAAAATTGGCATCATCTTGGGCGAATACACTTGCCACTGGACTCAAGGCCACCATCAATCCAAGGCTTATCACTGCTTTTTTCATTTGTTTTCTCCATTCCTTCTAGAGAGGGTTTGGTAAAAGAGACTCAGGTACTGCTTAACAAGTCACCAATCACTCGTTCGTATTTAGCAATTTTGTTGATCACCGAGCCTACGGCGATTTAAAGCTAGGCTAGGTGGGAAGACACTGCAACACAATAGATATGAGCAAAATTCAGGCTTTTTTAATACAACAGTGTTCAAAAAAAGTTCAATTTGGCGAGAGGTGACTAAAACTCAGTGACTTGCGGTTAGATTAGGCGTGGAATTTACAGCGTTGAGAACGATTCTTATATATTGGAATAAGGTGTAGAGGCGCCCAGAAGCGCCTACTTTTCACTATCAGTAAAGGCGTTTTGTTGCTTGTTTTCCAGACACTGGTCGACTGACCGACACTTGTTTGCCTTTTTTCATGCCTTTTTCGTAGTCGTCTGTAATACCTTTCATGGCATCGCGAAGTTGTTGCTTGAAAGTTTCACGGTCGATGTTTTTGAACTGACTATCGATATAGTCTTTGATTTTTTTGTCGGCATCGCCGTCGGGGGCAATGTTTGGGAGTTTAGCAAGTGCGCCGTCAAGCCAACCGAATGTAAACGATCCAATGCGACGGGTGATTTCGGTCTGTGACGTTCCAGTGCCTTGGAAACTGTTACGGAATTGACCGACGTGCTCATTCATTTCGCGGTAGACAATATCAAATGCAAATGCGGCAAAGATGGCTCTATCAGCATCGCCGATAAACTCTGCTTTCTTTAAACCTTTGTGATTCGTCAGGACGCACTCGACTCCGAATCGGGTGTTGATACCACGGATAATCTTAAGAATAGCGTCACTGATAGATGTCGGTAGTAAGGTTTCTGACGTGGTTTTGCCCATTCTGATGAAATCAATATCGTCTTGATCCAAGCCGTATTTTTTCATCAGGCTTTGCGCCATTTTTATCGCTTGCGCGGCTTCGTTTATGTTGGATGAGTTGCTCAGTTCCAAACATTTTGCAATCTTTTTAAGCGCTTTGCGTTTAGCGTCAGACATTCACTTCACCACTGAAAAACGGGAGCAGTATTTTACCTTCTCATCGCCAAATAACCAAATGGCATTGTTTAATTGTTGCAGGAAATTTCATTTTTAGTAGTGACTGATAGTTCCGCATCATCGGATAATGTTTTTCTTTTTCTCAAAGTTGTGAAAGATAGAGAAGCACGCCACGGTCATTATTGGCACGGATAGCTAGGGCGGGAATCTCATGCAGCAAAAAGGGTCTTTTTCTCTGAAATACATATTGATGGCGGTTCTCGCGATGACTCTCTTTGCGGCTAACTCAGTACTGTGTCGATTGGCACTTGCAGGTACAGATATTGACCCTGCTTCCTTTACGTCCATTCGGCTCGCTTCTGGAGCGGTTGTGTTGTTTGTTCTCGCTTCAGTGATGGGCAAAAAAAATGATGTACCTGAAGAAAGCTGTAAGTTAGCCAACCACTCAATGGAGCATTGGCTCGCCGCAGCAATGCTCTTCCTCTATGCTTCAACGTTTTCTTTTGCTTACCTCTACTTAGACGCAGGGATGGGGGCTCTCATCTTATTCGCGTTTGTGCAGTTGACCATGTTTGCCTATGCGCATTACAGAGAGGGTGGTGCCAGTGGACTGGAGTACATCGGTGCATTAACGGCTATCTGTGGTTTGGGGTATCTGGTGTCGCCGGGTGTCAATGCGCCTCATATGTGGGGATCGATACTGATGTCAATTTCAGGCGTGGCGTGGGGTGTATACAGTGTTCTTGGCAAAGAAATGAAGGTGCCGCAACTGAAAGCGAATTGTATTAACTTTCGTTTGAGCCTTTTCTTTGTCGTCCCGTTTTTCTTGCTCAATATCCCGATGAATACATTGTCCAAAGACGGTGTGTGGCTTGCTGTTGCATCTGGGGCTATTGCTTCAGCCATTGGCTATGCGATTTGGTATGGCGTTGTGAAGCACTTTAAAGCGACGCAAGCCGGAGTGATGCAATTGACTGTGCCTATCCTCGCTTCTTTAGCGGGATTTGCTTTTATGTCAGAGGAGATCACTATGCGTATGATGATCTCCGCCGTTGTGATTCTGCTTGGTATTACTGTGACTTTTGTTGGTCGCGAACAAAAACAGTCATCCGTGGCGTAATGGTTGGCATGAAGTGAGTGGACATCATCTGAATATAACGGCTCGATAGACTACCAAGTCGTGAACGACTGTGCGTTGTTCGGGGTCATCAGTTTGGTAGGGATAAGCACTTCTGTTCTAATTTCATCGACATCGACATCGACATCGACATCGTCTTGGCTTTCGAGCCAGTGTGCTGCAATTTTGACGGCTTCTTTGCTCATGGCATCAGGAAACTGCGTTGCAGTGCCCAGCCAACTTTTTCGTTTTTGAATCAATGCGTCTCTGGCTGCAGGGCTGCCATCGACTGACATGATAAGCGTATTGGCGTTTGCCTGAACAATGGCTTGCTCAGCGCCTAATGCTGTCCGATCATTGATCGCGAAAACACCGTCTATTTGAGAGTAAGCTTGCAATGCATACGCCATGCTTTCTAATCCGCCTTCAATGCTCGCCGTTCCGTTTAAGGAATCACTGATGACAACAAGGTGAGGGTATTGCTTCAAAGCGAGCTTACAACCCTCGACGCGCTCAATCACAGAAGACACTTGCGGACCATTAATGATCAGAATGTTCCCTTGAGTTTTTAACCCTGATGCCAAGCCTTCGCWCGCAATTTCGCCAGCCTGCATATTATCTGTTGTAATGGTCGCTGTTGCGCCACTTGCGCGTACATCAATGGCAAAAATCGGGGTGCCTTGAGAGACAATATTCTTCACTGCGGGGCCAATTTTATATTCATCTGACGCGACCAGAAAAATAAGGTCGACCTTTTCAGCGACAAACTCTTCAAGCTGCCGCACTTGTCTTGGGTGATTATAAGCGCTTGAACGAACCAGCAGTCGAACATCGTCTCCAAATGTCGTCTGTAATTCATCTCGCAGGCTGCGAACCATGGTCACAAAGTAGGGGTTAGTCAGGTCTGACACGCTAATGCCAGCCACAACGCCAGCCTGTGACCAAGGCGATAACACGCAACCGATAAAAAGCAGTAAACCGCTTATTGCTTTTGATGTACGCATCGTTCTAAACATGGCTTTCACGCTAATCGCTAACCAAGAACCGACCACATTTCATCCTCTTGATGGTATTAATGATCATGCCCATAGTTCCTCGCCCCTCCACACAACTCATCATTCACAACCCAAAACCCAAAACCCAAAACCCAAAACCTATAGCTTTTGTGTGAGTGCGGTGTAGTGCTACCGTGTATATTCGGTTGTCCCGGGTTCCATTGCGCCCGTCATAATGGCAACGGCATCTGACATGGAATGCGTCTGAGGCGAAATAATATCAACACGCTGGCCGAGTCGATGGATATGAACGCGATCAGCAACCTCAAACACATGGGGCATATTATGGCTGATTAATACCACGGGCATGCCGCGGTTTCTGACTTCTAGTATCAGATCGAGCACCTTTCTTGATTCCTTTACACCCAAAGCGGCTGTGGGCTCATCCATGATCACGACTTTGGAACCAAATAAAGCGGATCGCGCAACTGCCACGCCTTGTCGTTGTCCCCCAGACAAGGTTTCTACCGCCTGTGTAATGTCTTGAATGGTCAGCAAGCCTAATTCGGTGAGTTTCTCTTTGGCTTGCTCTCGCATGGCTTTTTTGTCGAGCATGCGAAACCATTTTCCGCGCCAATCATTACGTCTAATTTCTCGCCCTAGAAAGAGGTTGTCAGCGATGTTGAGAGCGGGGGCTACGGCAAGATTTTGATACACGGTCTCTATGCCGGCTTCTCTTGCTTGCATTGGGTTGCTAAACCGAAGAGGCTTGCCATCAAGCATGATTTCTCCCGAATCGGGAATAAGCGCACCTGAAAGGGCTTTGATGAGACTTGATTTACCCGCACCGTTATCGCCAATAACCGCTAAAATCTCGCCGGGCATTAAGTCAAAATCGGCACCATTGAGCGCGGTGACTCGTCCATAGCGTTTGACCAATCCGCGCGCTTGTAGAACTGGGGGGTGATTCGATTCACTCATGACGATACTCTCCTGATCCATTGGTCAATACTCACGGCGACAATGATCAACACACCCACAGTGAATTCTTGCCACAATACGTCTACCCCCAACAGGGCAAGGCCGTTTCTAAATATCCCCACAATCAAAGCACCGATAAGGGTGCCAAAAATTGAACCTCTGCCGCCAAATAGGCTGGTACCACCAATTACCACCGCGGTAATGGAATCAAGGTTCGCGGTGTAGCCTGCTTGTGGGCTGACAGAACCAATTCGGCCTATTAGTACCCAAGCCGCCAAGGCACAGACCACACCAGCAGTAATGTAAACCGACAGAAGAATACGTTTGGTTCGGATACCTGCAAGTCTTGCTGCGTCTGGGTCATCGCCAGTGGCGTAAACATGCCGTCCCCATGCTGTCCAGTTGAGTGCGTACCAAAATACAATAAACAGCACGAGCATGAAGATGGAACTATAGGCAATGCGAGCACCAAAAATTTCAACGGTATGACCTAGCCATTGCAGAAGTGGCGCTTGTTGATCGATGACCTGAGAGCGAATCGTTTGACTGTTTGAATACCAAAGATTCAGTGCGAAGAAGATATTCCATGTGCCTAATGTGGCGATAAACGGCGGCAGTTTAACTTTTGCCACCAACAAGCCATTAACCATGCCAGCTAATGCACCCACCAAAAGCCCTGCAAACAATGCTACAGGCGCTGGAAGTCCGAACTCAATGGCTGCTCTGCCCATAACGACAGAGCAAAGCACCATGATGGCGCCGACAGACAAGTCGATGCCCGCAGTCAAAATAATCAAGGTTTGAGCTATACCAATGACGCCAATGATGGTGACTTGTTGAAGCACCAACGAAAGGTTGAAGGGGTGGAAGAATCGGTCCCCAACCAAACTGGAGAAAAATAGTACCGCCAATATCAGAACCAAACAGGGAACGGCGGTTGGATGGTTGTGAAGGTAGAGTTGAATACGTTGAACAAAGCTCAAGTCATTGTTTGGGAGTTGGTCACCCGCAGTTCGATGACTAGCCGAGGAACTGTGAGGTGAGGGATGCTGAGGTGATGACATTTACGCGCTCCTGAGTGCGTCCGTGATTCAAAATATCCAAGCAACTTACCGCTAAGTAACTTACAGCCAATCAAACTACAGCCAATTAACTTACATCCAATCAAACTACAGCCAATTAACTTAGAGACTTAGCAGGTTTACAACAGCTGTGTGAGCCACTATTTGGTGACGTTGTCACTTGGTATTTCAGGATTGCTGATCTGTCAGAGAAGGCACTATGCCTTCTCTGATTTCGCTGTTGGAGGAGTGGTTAGCCAATGTGTTTGGCAAAAGCCCCTCAACCTGTACTTAACCCCAGCACTTAGCCTTGCCTTGTTTGGCAGTTGAAGAAGCCACACCCGCCACGGGTTCATCAGTAATCAACTCAACACCCGTGTCGTAAAATGATTTACCCGGTGTAGCACCCGGTTTCACGCCGGATTTTGCGTATTCCACCACGGCTTCTACACCTAATGACGCCATCCGAAGAGGGAACTGCATCGACGTTGCGCCGATCACACCAGCTTCAACGTTATCGACACCAGGGCAGCCACCATCGACAGACACAATCAACACGTCATCTTGTCGACCTAGTGCTTTTAAGGCTTCATAAGCGCCAGCAGCTGCAGGCTCATTAATGGTATATACAAGGTTGATGTCAGGGTCTTTTTGCAGAAGGTTCTCCATCGCACGACGACCTCCTTCTTCAGAACCTTGTGTTACGTCATTGCCAACGATACGAGGATCGTCTTCGTCGCGATTTATGTTCGGGTCATTGGTATCAATGCCAAATCCAGTGAGGAAACCTTGGTCACGAGCGACATCTACTGTGACGTTTGCGGTGCTCAAATCAAGCAGAGCGATCTTGGCATTTTTTGCGTTGTCACCCATTTTGGATTTCGCCCATTCCCCGATAAGCTGGCCGGCTTTGAAGTTATCGGTGGCAAAGGTTGCATCGGCGACGTTCGCAGGTGAAAAGGGAGTATCTAAAGCAATGACAATCACACCAGCATCTCGGGCGCGCTTAACCGCTGGCGCAAGGGCTTGAGGATCACTCGGGGTGATCAATATGCCTTTTGCTCCCGCAGCGATCAGATTTTCAATTGCTTGAACTTGTGAATCGGTATCGCCATCGAATCGACCAGAGAATGAACTGAGTTTTGCGCCCATTTCTTCCGCTTTCTCTTGCGCACCTTCCTTCATTTTGACGAAGAAGGGATTCGTGTTGGTCTTGGTAATTAAGCCGACAAGCACTTCCTCGGCGGCAGCTTGTGAGAGGGGAACAGCGGCGATGAAGGCGGCGAGAACGGTTTTACGTATCAGTGATTTCATGACAGATCTCCTTATAAACGACATGCTCCTCTGGCTCGGGTTAAAGGGGTAATGTTGTCTATCCCTTCTGTGAAAACCACAATCCGTGAGGTTGCTTCGCTAAAGAGATTGGCAAATGAAAACGAACAGTTAGTTTCAATCAGAAAATCATTTCATTCACAATTGAAACAAAGACGCTAATGCATTGATAAAACGCGATTCAGCGCGGTGAAAAGGGCGTAGCGAGTGATGGGTTTTGTGATCAGCTCCCAGTTCGTATCATAACCAAACTGCTCGATAAGTTGGGCTTTAGGCAGTCCTGACATCAAAACAACGGGCAAAGAGGGGTGGTGGCCTTCTAGCGTGTTTCTTAATCCGATCCCTGTTTCTGTGTCGCCTAAGTTAATGTCACTTATCACGCAGTCATGTTTGATGGTATCACTGAGCGTTAGCGCCTCATTGGCTGATCTTGCCAACATGACCGTTGCGCCTTGTTCTTCGAGTAGCTGGGCGATGGGTTGTGAAACGTCACTATCGTCATCCACTAAGAGAATTGATACCCCGTTGAGATCGATTGTGTCCATATTTGTGGGGGTTGAATGGTCATATTGAGGCACTCGGACTGATTTGGCGTCGTAGATGGGCAAAAGCATGCTGATTGTCGTGCTTTTACCCTGACGAGATTCAATCGTGATGTCTCCTGATGATTGCTCGACAAACCCATAGACCATACTGAGCCCTAAACCGCTGCCTTTGCCTTTTTCCTTGGTAGAGAAAAACGGCTCCATCACTTTGCTGATATGTTCGGGGTGAATGCCGCAGCCTGTGTCTTCAATATCAATGATAACTGCCAATTGTTGTTGGCGAAGCAAACAACACAGACGTGTAGTGAGGGTGACTGTTCCCCCATTAGGCATGGCGGCATTGGCATTGAGAAGTAAATTCATCAGTGCATTCTCCAACCCACTTTTGTCGACATAGATGTCGATGTCTTGAGGGTAATGAATGATGGAGAGTTGTTGGTTGAAGTCCAAAGAGTATTCCATGAGATCGGATAATTCATCGATGGTTTGCATCAAGTTGACGGGCTCAGGGTTTAATGGTTGTGTTCGGCTGAATGAAAGTAGGCGTTCAATGAGCTGACTGCCTTTTTCTGTCACCGACAAGGCCCTTGTTAAATAACGTCGGCTGGTGTCGTCGAGGGCGTTAGAGATATCAAGCAACTCGAGGTTGCCATTTAGGGCGGATAGCAGGTTGTTGAAGTCATGGGCTATGCCACCAGTAAGCTGCCCGAGTGTTTCCATTTTCTGTGATTGCTTGAGCGCCAAGTCGATCTGACGAATTTCTGTTAAATCTCGATATAGCGTAATAAAGCCCCCGGAAGGGATAGGTTGACTGCGATACTCGATAATTCGCCCATCTTTAAAGTGACGTTCAAAAAGAAGCGGCTCTTTATGCCTTAGACGGGTGTAAGCATCATCTTGTAGCCCATTCTCTGTCACTGCTTGTTGTCGTCGAGGGGATAGCTGCTGTTGGATCTCTTCAATTGACATACCTAGCGCAAGTTGGCTGTGTTCAAGACCGAGCAAAGACGCATATTTATTGTTCCACGCTAACAAACGGTTGTTGCCATCAAATGCACTGAGGCCATCCTGCATTTCGTGGAAAATCGTTTCGAGGAGGACATTTTGGTTGAAAAGGTCTTGTGTGATACGCGCTTTTTCGACGGCATTTTTCTGAAAAGCCAAGAAAGCGGTCGCTAGTTTTCCAATTTCATCTTGGCGAGAAAGTTCGATTGGTGTTTGGTTTGTATCACCGTGCACGAGGTTGAGCATTTCATCGGTGACGCTGACCAGATCCTTTGCCATGCGATCATTAAAGCGATAGAGGTAGAACACCCCAATCACCAATGATAGCAATATCAACACCATCACCAGCATCACTCGGTTAATGGCTGATTGGGCAAGCCGTTGCTGTTCACTCACTTCTTTCTGGTGGGCTGCGACTATGTCGCGGACATGCTCTGTCATCCTATCTGAGTGAGCTCTGATGGAAGCCAATAGAAACGCGTTTTCAGCTCTCAAGGACTTGATATGCGCATTACCTCGTGTGAGTGATGCAAGAACCGGCATGATTTGTTGGACGGGCAGCGGCGATTTCAAGTGAGCTTGCTCCAAAGAACGGGTTACCTGCTGAATCCAACCTTGAGAAATACGCGTAGGGTCTTGGCGAAAAGCCGTTATAAAAGGTTGACCGAAAGGGTGTTCGTTCAGTGAATCCAGCGAAAATTGCTGCGCCATGAGATCTTCACGAATAAACAATTCTCGTTCGACATTCGACATGAGTTTGTCGAGCGTGCCTTCTACTTCCTGAATGCGCTGGCTTAATTCGCTTGCGTAAGTGGCTGTTGTCAAACTCAGCGCTTCATCGCTCAGCGCATCAGCTCTCGCTTGGAGTTGTTTCTTCTCATTTTGAATCTGATGAGGCCTTGCGGAGGCGGCGGTATATGGTGCTAAAGCAGCGATTTGTGCCACACCTTCTGAAAGGTTTAATGCGGTTTGGGTATCTACCAGTGTGGTTTGTGTGATCCTGTCTAAAAGATACTGGTTTTGCCAAAGTGTGAACAAAGAAAACCCCGCCATCAGTGTCGTCAGTATCAGCAACACAGATAGCGTCAGCATTAAGTGAGGGCGAATACTCTTTCTGCGCATTAACTGGCGTTGTTCGCTCGTTGAACTCGTTTTGTCACGGGCGAATCGAAACAATAGCCAACCCCTCGTTCAGTTTTGATGAGGCAAGGGATCCTCGGGTTGGCCTCAATTTTCCGCCGAAGACGAACAACCAAGACATCAATGGTGCGATCCATGGAATCTGAATCGTAGCCATGTGTTCGCTCCATCAAGTGTTCGCGAGTCAATACGCGTTGAGGTGAAGAGATGAACGCCTCCAACAGAGAAAACTCGCCATAAGTCAGGCAAGGTTGATTCCCGTTGGCATGCTGAAGTTGGCGGCGAGAAAGAAATAACGTCCAATCGGCGAATTGATAGACGGTTTCATTGTTTTCAATCGGTAAGCGTTGCAGTGAGGTGTTTTGGCTTCGGCGTAATAGTGCATTGACACGGGCTGTAAATTCGCGAAGGTTGAATGGCTTCATCATGTAGTCATCCGCCGCGACTTCAAGGCCAATGATACGGTCTGTTTCGTCGCCTTTGCCGGTTAACATCATGATGGGAATGTCGCTGCTCGCTCTAAGCTGTCGCGCCAGTTGCAAGCCGTCTTCATTGTGCAAGCGCAGGTCAATCACTGCGAGGTCTACATCGGTGGTTGCTTGCATTTCCTGACTGTTCGAAACCGATGTGACAGTGTAACCAATTTGACGTAATGCGTCTGTTAATACAGCCCTGACATCTTGCTCGTCATCAACGACGACAATGTGGGAAGCGACACTGCTCATAGTAGCTCCTTTACTTTTAATTCCTTTTCCGCCGTCCAGTGTTTCTCGTTACTGTGGCCTGTAAAGACTTTAAAAGTAGAAGACAGAAACAATAAGAGGCGTCCAACGTTGTAGACTTCACCCGCTTTGTCTTTGATATATCCGTGAATTGATTTTAGTTAGGCTGGTTATCCGCGGAGACCTGCAGGTTGCTTGGGTATATACCCAAACAATCTGAAGATGCAGGATTCAGCGAGGTTTACTGACGTCGTGGTCAAGGCGTCCCTTTGCCGATGTAGTGATCTCCATCAAAAAGGGATAACACCGAGCATGGCGTCAGTAAACTCGCCCGAAGGGAGGCCGTCAGTGCGTCCACTTCTTCGTTAAATTCCTGTGAGATAGAATGACTATTTCTACAAGAATTTGCCTTGAATTGAACGTCCTGATGGCCTCTGAAATCGAGCATCTTCAGGTTGATTGGGTATATACTGCCAAGGTCAATCTAATCTCTGAGGCTACTTTGCAATACCAAGAAGGATTTCTAATCAGTCGCCATAGTCGCGACATCGGTGATACCACTGAGCTTGTTCTTTGGGTGCAGACAGTGACAGGCCCTGCCAAGCTCGTCATCACTGGCGAGAAACCCGTATTTTTTGTGGCAAGCGAAGATGCTGATTCCGTGCAGCAGTCTTTGTCATCCTCTGGTCTTTCTTTTCAATGCAAACCACTTGGCCTTTCTGACTTTTCGCACCGAGCTATTTCTGGTGTCTATTTCAATACGATCAGCGCAGCAACGCGAGCGTCGAGAATACTGCAAGCGGAAGGCTTCGATCCCTTTGAAGCAGATGTTCGGTTATCAGACAGATATCTGATGGAGCGTTTTATCTGTGGTGGATTGACGTTTTCAGGCACAGCCTCACAGCGCAATGGTTTCGTTGAGTATCGAAATGTCAAAACCAAAGCGTCAGAGTATTCCACGTCGCTTTCTCGAGTTTCGTTGGACATTGAATGCTCAGAGAAAGGCGTGTTGTACTCCATTGGTTTCGACAGTGAAATGGATAGCCGAGTGATCATGGTTGGTCCCACACCAGATAATGCTGATGAAATGCCTTGGATTGACTGGGTCGAAAACGAACTCGCGTTGCTTAAGGCGCTGAATACATGGTTTGACCGCTTTGATCCCGATGTAGTGGTGGGCTGGAGTGTGGTTGACTTTGATTTCCGCCTGCTCATGAAGCGCGCGGCGTTTAACAACATTGAATTACGGTTGGGTAGAGGCAGAGAAAAAGCGCATTGGCGTGATTCGAATAACAGCCGTCAGGGATTTATTACCTTGCCGGGACGCGTGGTGATTGACGGAATTGATGCCTTGAAAACTGCGACCTACAGTTTTCGCTCTTGGTCTTTGGAATCCGTATCTAGAACCATGTTTGGCGAAGGAAAGGCGATAGATAATCCGTATGACCGCATGGATTCTATCAACCGTATGTTTCGTGACGATAAGCCCGCGCTGGCCAAATACAACCTGCAAGACTGTGTGTTGGTAAACCGTATATTTTCAGAAACGCATTTGATGGAGTTTCTCATTCAGCGCAGTCGTTTAACCGGTATTGAGCTTGATCGTATTGGTGGGTCAGTGGCTGCGTTTACCAACCTCTATATGCCACGTTTGCACCGTGCTGGTTATGTCGCCCCGACGCTGACAAGTGAGAACTGGATAGCTAGCCCGGGTGGCTATGTGATGGACAGTAAGCCGGGGCTATATGGTTCGGTATTGGTTCTCGACTTCAAATCCCTGTATCCCTCCATTATCCGGACGTTTTTGATTGATCCGCTAGGCCTGATCGAAGGTTTGAAATCCGAAGATGAAAGCACGACAGTACCTGGATTTCGGGGCGGTATCTTCCACCGAGAGAAACATTTTCTTCCCGCGATGATTGAAAACCTCTGGAAAGCGCGAGATGAAGCTAAGCGACAAGGTGAGAAGGCGTTTTCTCAAGCGATTAAGATCATCATGAACTCCTTCTACGGGGTGCTGGGTTCATCCGGTTGTCGTTTCTTTGACCACCGCTTGGCATCATCAATTACCATGCGTGGTCATGAAATCATGAAGCTAACGCGAGAGCTGATTGAAAACCAAGGCTATGAAGTGATCTACGGAGACACGGATTCAACCTTCGTGTCTTTGGGGCGAGAATTCAGTAATGAAGAAGCTGACGAAGTGGGGCAGGCGCTGGTGGTGCACATTAACCAATGGTGGGATAAGCACTTAAGTGATGAATATCAGATCCCATCTTCGCTCGAAATCGAGTACGAAACGCATTACCAGAAATTCTTGATGCCAACCATCCGTGGTCAGGATACGGGAAGCAAAAAGCGCTATGCCGGTTTGGTCGATAAACATGGCGAGCGCCACATTGTTTACAAAGGGTTAGAAACGGTGAGAACAGATTGGACGCCACTTGCCCAAGAGTTTCAGCAAACTTTGTACCAACGGGTCTTCGATGGAGAAGACATTGAGGACTATGTCCGACAAACGGTGGAAGATACGTTACGCGGTCACAATAATGATAAGCTGATATATAGAAAGCGACTTCGCCGTAAGTTGTCGGATTATGAAAAGAATGTTCCTCCGCATGTGAGAGCGGCACGTAAAGCCGATGCGGTAAATGAAAAGCTGGGAAGGGCGAAGCAATATCAGCATGGTGGCTGGATCGAGTATGTCATTACGTTGAATGGACCTGAACCATTGGAAGCGTTAGAAAGTCAGTATGACTACCAGCATTACGTTGATAAACAGCTGAAACCGATTGCGGACGGTATCTTGCCTTTCATAGGTAAAAGCTTCGACGCATTGTCGATGCCTCAATTGGGGCTGTTCTGACAAATGATGACGATAACTATTACTATGAGTTGGAGTGATGARTGATAGCGCTGCATCACTTTGTGCATTCAGTCTCTTATCTGATTTACTTTTCTCGCCGAAAGTCGTTTGAATGAATACAAACGCTAGCCACGCAACGAGGTGCGATATTGGAGCAACTTGATTTCTTTACAGTACCCAGCCCGTGTATTGGTGTTTGTCAGGCCAATAACAAAGGGTATTGCAAAGGTTGCTTTCGCAGCAGGGATGAGCGGTTTCAATGGAATGACTTTAGCAGTGAACAGAGACGTAATGTGGTTCGTCTTTGTAAGCAACGATACCAGCGTATTTTGAAGGCCAAGCTCGCCAAAGATGCAATGCAGAGTGCAGAAGAGATCAACCCACAGCAATCTTTGTTTGCTGATGATGAATCGCCAGGTGATGACGCCTAAAACGAGGTAGCATTGTTTGGGTTTTTACCTGAGTTATCTGCCAAGTGCCAAGTAATAGACATAAAAAAAGCGCCGATAAACGGCGCTTTTTTTCGTCTCATTCACATCTTGAAAGAGTGAAGAGCCTTCAAGCTCAAACGCAATTAGATGCGGATGAAGTCCATGTGCATGACTTTAGGCTTGAACGGGTGACGTTGGATGTCTTGTGGCTTAACGCTAACTTCCTGGCCGTCGATTACTAGAGTAATCGCTTCGTAGAACTCAGGCTTATCCATTTGGTTGATCACGATGTTGTGCTCAAGTGCGATTGCAACTGGAGCTGCTTCGCCACCGTAAACTACTGCTGGGAATTGGTTAGTTAGACGCAGGCGGCGGCTCGCACCCTTACCCTGCTCAGTACGTACTACTGCTTCGAATTTCATAATAAATACTCTTTAAAATAGAGAGTTGAAAATAAGTACCCAGCTTGCGACCAATCTAGATACCAAGTAAATCGAGCGCGGATACTACCACCCACCTATGAGATTAACAAGTGTTATCGGGGGCTTATGCTAGATCTGGCGCCCGATTGGTGGAGCTTTGAGCGATAACGCGACGTTATGCGTGTTATTGCGCTTAGATAACATGTTGTGGCGGTGATTTTACTCGTTTATTGGTGAGTCGCCAAACGGTGAAGCGAATGGCTCATTAATCATGCCGCGTTGTTGATCATCTCGGTCACTTGCTGTTGTGATGCAAACTGATCGAGGTCGAATATTTTATCGCGTATCGCCCAAAATCGGCCATTTTTACGCGCTACGACAAAATCTGGAAGTCGAAGCCTGTGCTCGGCTTTAACGATCTTTGACGGTGCAGTGTCGGTAAACGGGCGATGACGGTCAACCAAGTGCGGGTTGATAAACTTAGCCAGAAACTCTTCTTTTTGTCGTTTTGTTGAAAGCGGCCAGACTTCATGAATCTCGGCACCATCATGCCCAATGTAAGTGACTTTAAGCTGCGGCTTATCGAATTTATTTCTTCCCGCCACCAGACGCATGTCGGCGCATGCCATGATCATGGCATCTTTGAGCTTCAATGCATCACGTAATTTTTTGTCTGGATCGACAAGAATATGATCGCATTGATGGCAACGTCGTGCGGCAATGTCGTTGTCTGCACCACATTCGCTGCAATACTTGGCGCGAAAGCGATAACCACAGATTTCCCGTTCGCCTTCGTCGTCCTCAAAATATCCCTGACAGCGACGACCGTAATGTTCAATCAGATAGCCGTTATCGTCGAGTTTTCCCCAGAAATTGTTATTGAACCCGCACGCAGGGCAAGGAACGGTCACAATCTCACTGTCACTATCCGGCTTTGGATCGCCAATCTCGGGTTGATAAAGGTCATAGACGTTGCCGGCGTAATCCAGAATGAGGCAATCTTTTTTGCCTGGAGAAAGGCGTAAACCTCGTCCCGCAATTTGTTGATAGAGGCTGACAGATTCAGTAGGGCGTAATATAGCGATCAGATCGACATGGGGTGCATCAAACCCCGTGGTGAGAACTGACACATTGACCAGGTATTTAATTTGCCGCTTCTTAAAGCGTTGGATGATGTCGTCACGCTCATCCAAGGGCGTGTCGCCGATCACTAATGCGGATTCTTCAGGGGGAAGCAGTGTAAGGATTTCTTGGGCATGCCTAACCGTTGCTGCGAACACCATCACGCCATGGCGATCTTTCGCGTACTGCATTACCTGCTCAACGATTTGAGGGGTAGCTCGTGGCGCATTTTCTATGACACGGTCGAGATCTGCTTCTTTATAAAAGCCAGTAGGAGACGCTTTTAGTGAGGAAAAATCATAGCTAAGTACTGGAGCATCTAAGACTTTTGCTTCAGTTAGAAACCCTTCATCCAGCAAGAAGCGAATAGGCAGCTCGAAAATACAATCACGAAAGAAGCGATACTTTTCACTTCGTACCCGTCCGGCAGTGTGAAATTGGTAAATCCAGCCCATTCCCAGTCGGTACGGTGTTGCTGTTAGACCGAGTACTTTAATGCCAGGGTTAACCTGCTGAAGGTGGGATATCACTTTGCGGTAACTGCTGTCTTCGTTGTCCGGTACGCGGTGGCACTCGTCGATAACGAGTAGCGAAAATTGATCTTTGAATGCGTCAAGATTTCGAACAACAGATTGCACAGAGGCGAACACCACTTTGTCCGAGCTCTCTTTACGGCCTAAACCTGCAGAAAAAATGCCGCCTTTAAGCCCATATCCTTCGTATTTTTCATGATTTTGTTCAACCAGTTCTTTTACGTGAGCAAGCACAAGAACCCGACCGCGGGCAAGTTTGGCCAATTCAGCAATCACTAAGCTCTTTCCAGCACCCGTGGGCAGTACCGCAACGGCAGGCGTGGAGTGTTGGCGGAAGTAATGAACAACCGCTTTTACAGTGTCAGATTGGTAAGGACGAAGGGTATACATGCAATTAAAAAGGCAGCTGTTTTTGGCTGCCCAGTGTAGCGAGGGATGGGGACTTTAGCTAGCGATCTAGCCAACTCCGTTTCCCGTTCTAACGCACCATTCGCTTTGTCATCAGACAATGTTGGCGACGCGGCATGTAGTCAAATTGCTCATAGAACTCACGTGCACCACTATTACCGATATTCACTTCTAGAATCACAGCATGGCAGTCGCGTGTTTGTACGTGAGATTCAATGTTCGGTAATACATACGAACCGACACCTTGACGTCGCCAATCTTGGGATAGAAAGATCTGATCTATCACTGCGATTCGACCACCTAGCTCAATGCTAAAACTGTAGCAAATTACGACAAAGCCAATGATTTCTTCCTCGCCGTCTTGCTCTAGGGCGATTAGGAATACGTCACCATGTGCAGGATTCGCAATCAAGAAATTGAAAGCGGACGTGACATGCTCTACATCAAAGGAGAGTGCTTCGTGATCATGCATGTGTTTTGACAGCTCAAGGAGCCTTGGCATTGACTCTGTGGAAGGAGACTGCAGAGATATATTCATAAATTCTTCCCTAATCAACATGTTAACCAATGCGAGAGTATATACCCAAACAACATGAAGATGCTAGATTTCGAGGTCATCAGAGTGTCCACTTCATCGTTAAATTCCAGTGAAATAGAATGACTATTCCTACACGAATTTGCCTTGAATCGAACACTCTGATGACCTCCCTCCTGGCGATTTTACTGACGTTATGCTCGGTGTTATCCCTTTTTGATGGAGATCGCTACACCGATAAAGGGATGCCTTGAGCATCGCGCTAGTCAAGCGCGCTGAATCCTGCATCTTCGGGTTGCTTGGGTATAAATATAAAAAGAAGATCTCAGGATTAGACTGTAACGAATATGTTAAGTTCGCCACCTCTTAGTTATAGACAGACGGAGCAAGAGTGCAATTTCATTCTCGTAATATGAGATTGAATATGCGTTTTTAACTGTACCTTTATGTCGAACTTCCTATAATGCGCGCTTTAAGAGCATCACGGACAATAGACAATGATCAGGCTAGACAAATTTCTTTGTGAAACGGTAGGCGTTACTCGTACTCAAGCAGCTAGGCTGCTTAAAGAAAAACGCGTGACGGTTAACGGTGACATCGTTAAGAGTGGCGCAGTGAAAATTGCAGAAGATGCAGATGTTGAGTTCGATGGTGCGTCGCTGCGTTTGTCTGGTCCTCGTTACATCATGATGAATAAGCCTGAGGGCTATGTGTGCTCACATGAAGACGGGCATAACCCTACGGTTTTTGTTCTACTAGAAGAAGTTGGTGCAGAAAAGCTGCACATTGCTGGACGCCTAGATTGCGATACCACCGGTCTTCTACTTCTGACTGATGACGGACAATGGTCTCACCGAGTGACATCACCTAAACACAAGTGCGATAAAACCTATCGCGTTTGGTTGGACGATCCTATCTCTGATGACACTGCAGAAGCGTTCACAGACGGCGTTGCACTTCGCGGCGAGAAATCGGACACCTTGCCTGCTCAACTTGAAGTGCTGGCAGAAAAAGAAGCCTTGTTGACGATCCACGAAGGCAAATACCACCAAGTGAAACGTATGTTTGCAGCGGTAGGAAACAAAGTTGTTGGCCTGCACCGTGAATCAGTGGGCGAACTGGTGCTTGATGAATCACTTCAGCCGGGTGAATACCGCTCGCTAACGCAAGAAGAGATTGCGTTCTTTCTGCCATAAAATAATGCCTAGAACGCGCTGATTATTTAACGATTCTTGGTTCAAATTCAAAAACGCTGCGAAGATATGTTCTCGCAGCGTTTTTTGTATGTGCTTTCCAGTCAGTCACTAGACCGGGGAGTTGTGCATGGCAGTGCGATGGATATATCTTATCGTGATGATGAAAATTTCTTCTTAATTATCTGTCAGTTAGTGATGATCCCGTTTGTGTCTAAATAGAAAGTCATTATTTCCTCAAGGGAATTAATCATAGTGCTATTATGTGAGCCAGACACAGTTTTGAACTGTCCCTCTTTTTTCTTCATCTTTTCTTCTTAAGGTATACATGACAACGAATGCGATACATCCGCCAGCTCAACAGCTGACATTTCTTTTGATCCTCGTTCTCGGGGCGATAGCGGCTTTGACGCCGCTTGCTATAGACATGTATTTACCCGCAATGCCAGACATTGCGAAAGAACTTGATGTAGCCCCTGGTTTGGTTCAGCGAACACTTGCCGCTTACACAGCCGGTTTTGCGCTCGGACAGCTCATTCATGGGCCGATATCTGATAGCTATGGTCGCCGTCCTGTTTTGATCGTTGGCGTTATCATGTTCCTGATTGGCGCGGTGGTGAGTGCCAATGCCAATGACATTGAAACGCTGACATATATCCGAGCTGCACAAGGCTTCTGTGGTGCTGCTGCTGCAGTAGTCATACAAGCGCTAGTGCGTGACATGTTCGATAAAGAAGATTTTGCTCGAACTATGTCGTTCATCACCTTGGTCATGACCGTCGCCCCATTAGCAGCGCCTATGATTGGTGGTTACCTGGCGGTTTGGTTTGGTTGGCGTTCAATCTTTTGGTTGTTAGCAGGTTTTGCCGCGCTGGTTATCGTATTGGTGGTGACACTAATTCCTGAAACCCTTCCCGTTCAAGGGCGTCCGCCTCTTAGAATCGGTTCGACGTTGCGTAACTACCTAAAAATACTGCGAAACAAACAATCGATTGGATACATCATTGCATCCGGTTTTTCGTTCGCGGGAATGTTCTCCTTCTTAACGGCAGGGTCATTCGTTTACATCGACTATTACGGTGTAAGCACGGAGAACTTTGGTTATCTGTTCGGCCTTAACGTTGTGTGTTTGATTGTGATGACGTCATTCAACGGCAAGTTTGTGCGCCGTATCGGTAGTGAAAACATGTTGAAAATCGGTTTGATGATCCAGCTGGTGGCGGGTATTGCACTCATCGTTTGTCAGCTCCTCAATCTCGGATTGTGGGGTACTGTTATTCCAGTCATGTTGTTTGTTGGTACCATTTCGATAGTGGGCAGTAACTCGATGGCATGCGTATTGAGCGCATACCCAGAGCTGGCAGGTACCGCATCGTCATTGGCTGGCACAATGAGATTTGGCATCGGTACACTTGTTGGTGGTATAGTCGCCGCCATTCCTGTTCACTCAGCTTGGCCCATGACGGGTGCTATGGCTGCGTGTGCGATTCTATCTGCTCTGTTTTACTGGGGCTTAGCAAAAAAATAAGATCATGAGCTACATAATAGAAATTAAATCCGTGGTGGATACCGCGCTTAGCGAACTTAACGACGCGAAGGCGGCGGGGAAAATACAAAGTAATCCAGTGAGTGAAGATTCGTTTCTTTGCCGTTGGGTTGCGCAGTCGGCTAAACGACAGCGTTTTGATCCCATTGTGGTTAAAGATTTGACCTCATGGGTTCAACAAGGCCGCAGCATGGGCAAAAATGCCAACATCAAAGGCCAGATGGAGCACATCGCGGCAGTCTATCACGATCAATTCCCGGAGGGGGATGAGCATGCTCCGATCATGCTTAGTCAGTTCGAGGATTTATTGACTGATCTTGAAGAGAATGACTGGATGGTGCATACCGATCAGGAAATTAACCGTAAAATGCGCGTGATTTCGGATGGCCAGCATTCCTTTGTCGCAAACAGCGCTGCGCTTGAAAAGAGCTTCAACGAAGAGGGTGAGCTTGTGAAGCCTTTGAGTGTGTATGTTCGAGGCCGCGAGCCGCAGTTTATCGAGATGTTTTTGTCTCATGGCTTCTTGGCGACCAAAGTTACCGATTACAAGTCGATCATTAAATACCATGGCGAATACAAATTTTGGCCGCGTAACCAAGCAAATTGCTTAGTGGTGTTACCTGAGAGCCTAAAAGCGTAATTTGTTGCTCTAAACGACATTTAGTGACGATTTAGCAAAATCAGCGGTGTGAAGGTGTAATAACCTTGGCACCGCTTTTTTTTGCCAATGCGAACGCCATACCGCGAAAAATGAATAAGTGTGCTGGCATCATGGCGAACCAGTACAATAACCCGCGAAATCCTGCAGGGTGCCACCATGCGCGAATATCCAATGTTCGATATTCACCATGATCAACGATGGTAAACTCAAGTCTACCTAGACCGGGCGCTTTCATACCAAACAGTAACGAAAGGTGGAGGTTATCTTCACACCGAATGACTTTCCAGCTGTCGATGTAATCACCCACCTTTAGTGAATCAGGAGCGGGGCGTCGCTTCTTCAGCGCATTTCCCCCAACCGCTGCATCCATATAAGCACGAAGCGTCCACAGCGCGTCGCCAAAGAAATACCCTTCGTCGCCGCCAACATGGCGTATTTTGTGCCAAAGATCATGTGCGGTTGCATCAGTGTCAACACAGAATCCCGCTTGTTTAGGGTAATAGCCATAGCCTTTGTGCCACCTAGCGAGAGCTTCAGAGTCAAACCCCCAAATGTCATTTTTCACCACATCACTTTCATTAGACAATGCAGATTCAACGGCTTGCTCAAAGCTGATTTGGGGCAAAGAAATCTGCGTTGATAAGTCGGTTCCAGTCGGAAGTAAATTGTAATTCAAACCGTGAATGAGAGATTGGGCAATGGGCTTAGGTACTGTGGTGACAATGCTTAGCCAGTGCGTCGCCATGTTTGGCGTTAAGAATGGTACTTTGAAAATAGTAATACGTTTATTAATGATCCGAGCAAAACGTCTCATTTGATTCTCGTAGCTGATGACTTCAGGCCCTGAGGCGTCAAAGGTCGCTGAATCTTGTATCGGCAAGGTTATGGCAGCGATGAGATAACCAATCATGGTGTCGAGGGCGATAGGGCGAGACTGGGACTGAATGGTGACGGGCGCCGTAATAATAGGGAGGTGGGAAACAATATCACGCATCACTTCAAAGGCTGCCGAGCCTGAACCAATGACAATACCAGCCCTTATTTCAATGATTTGCTTACCTGAGTCTCTCAGTATATTTCCAGTGGCTTTGCGAGCCGCGAGGTGCGTTGATGACACTCCCTCTGGCTGGGTTGCGCCGAGATAAACAACGCGTTTAACCATGCTGTTGGCAAGAGCTCGAGACATGTGATGTGCCATATCCAATTCGTATTGGTAAAAGTCAGAACCCGACGCCATGCCATGAGCAAGATAAAAAACGGTAGATACACCTTCTAATGCACGTGAAAGCCCATCTCCATGGTAAAGGTCTACTTGTTGTGACTCGAGACAAGGGTGTTCGAACCATGGCTGATTACGAACCCTAGAAAGCCGACGACTCGCAGCAACAACAGTGTATTGGTTCTTCAGTAACTCTGACACTAAATGATGGCCAATGTATCCTGTTGCACCAATGACAAGAACTTTACCAGTGACTGCTTGCATGTTACCCCGAGTCTAATTGGTGAAAAAGTGAGCATTCAGCATTCTCGAATTCTGCTGGAAAAGTGAACATCTTTCGTTATTACATCGTATTGTCAGCACAATGTCAGAGAAATGACCATATCATGCATTTGCCGTGAAAACGAGACAGCATGGGGGTTCTGAATGAATATGTAGGCACTCCGCGGGACAAAAAATGCACGGGTTAAATGATGGGGATGAGTGACCGAGATAAATTGTCAAAATGAGCACTTGGTTCAAATTGCTTTCTTGACGCCCGATATTGGGGTAAATTGCTTGACCAATCGTTTGCGTGATCGTTCTCGCATCGATACAAAGGCTATTGTTAGGGGTTTAAATGTTAGAGATACTTGGACTTTGCAAAGGATATCTTGATGGCGGTGAATTCCACCCCGTTTTGCAAGGCGCAGAGCTATCTTTAGCTAACCATGATCAAGTGGCTTTGATGGGAGAGAGCGGGTCAGGAAAAAGTACGCTACTTAATCTTATTGGCGGGCTTGATAATCCTGATTCCGGTGAAGTGTGGATCGATAGTACTGCCATACACAAACTCACCGAGCGCGAACGAACACGCTATCGCCGACACTACATTGGCATGGTGTTTCAACAATATAACTTGCTCCCGACACTTACCGTCGCAGACAATATTCGTTTTTGTCGTCAGCTCAAGGGCTTACATGAAGACGACAGCCTTTGGCGACAAATCATTTCAGCGTTAGATCTTATGCCTTTGTTGGGGCGTTACCCTGAAGAGATTTCTGGAGGCCAGCAGCAACGGGCTGCTATTGCTCGTGCTCTCTACATGGAGCCCAAAATTCTACTCGCGGATGAACCCACGGGGAGCTTGGATGAACGTAACGCCGATGCCGTAATGCGACTACTAACCACATTGACGACGTCACTTGATTGCACCTTGTTGGTCGTTACGCACAGTGAAAAGGTGGCTGATTATCTCGGGCACCGTGTCACGCTACAAGGGGGCGTGTTGAATGTCCGTTCCTGTCGCTAAAGCGCTCTTTGGTCATTATCGCCGTCACCCATTTCAAGTCTTTCTCGTATGGCTAGGTTTAACCCTCGGTGTTGCGTTGTTGGTTGGTGTTATGTCTATCAACCAACATGCGCAAGACAGCTATAAGAAAGGCGCGAGCCTCTTTAGTAACCCGTTTCCCTATGTGCTCCACCATCGAGAGCGTGGAAAGCGCATTGATGAAGACCTCTATGTGTCTTTGCGGAAAGAGGGCTACAACCAATGTGTGCCTGTTGACCTCTACCGAACATCAACCCAAAGCGGGAAAGATATTCAACTAATGGGTATCGATACCATCGCGATGTTCGCGTTTAATAATGCCAACCCTGCTTCATTCGCCAACACTATCCCCTTGAATAACAGCTTCGGAACACTCTGGGCAAGTACAGAGCTAGCCAATCACTTTGGCTGGAGGGATGGGCAGACACTTACCTTGAAAGGGGGACAAGAAGTTGGCCCGTTGAATATAATCGATGGCGGCCGAATTGGTGCCGGAACGCGTTTGATTGGTGATATATCTGTCATACGGAATATCTCTGATCATTCAGGCCTTGCACTGGTTTATTGTGGCGAAATGGACAAGGCGAAACGAGACCAACTTCGAGCGTCTCTCCCGCCGACAATCACCTTGTCTCGAACAGAAACTGCGCAACTAGGCCCGCTGACTCGAGCGTTTCACTTAAACCTATTTGCAATGGGTTTGTTGGCATTCGTCGTGGGCTTGTTCATTTTCTATCAAGCAATTTCTCTGTCGATGGCTCAACGTCAACCGTTGGTCGGTATCATGCGAGAGCTCGGAGTCGGCAGGAAATCCCTGGCTTTTGTCGTTTCAGGCGAAATGTTAATTTGGCTGTTACTCGGCCTAGTCAGTGGCAATGTTGCGGGCTTAATTCTTGCGCAGAAATTGATCCCGACCGTAGCGACGACCTTGAGTGATCTCTATGGCGCTAATGTTGAGCTTACTCTCAATTGGCAATGGGAATGGGGTTTTTATAGCTTCTTGTTGGGTGTATGTGGCTTTGCAATGGCATCCGGTTGGCCTCTTTATCGACTACTCACAACGCCCCCTGCACGTTTGTCTAAACGCATGTCTTTGGTTCGTTTCTCCCATGCCGAATTTCGTTGGCAAGCCATAGTGGCAGCAGCCTTCATTGTGATCGCATTGGTTGTGTATAGCGCTCCACAAAGCCAAGCTCAAGGCTTCACCTTGATTGCACTCATTTTGATCAGTGGCGGTTTGCTGCTGCCATATATCATGGGAAAGACGTTTGTTCTTATCTCGGAAAAAATCGGCATTGCTCGTTTACGTTGGTTTTTGTCTGATGCATCAGCCAGCCTGAGTTACCGAGGCATAGCTGCCATGGCCTTTATGATGGCAATTGCCACAAATATTGGCATGGAAACCATGGTTGGCAGTTTCAGAAGCACCACCGAAGGGTGGTTGCAACAGCGCCTCGCCGCGGATATTTATGTACGCCCTGATAAAGAAATGGCTCAACCGCTATCAACATGGCTGGAAAATCAGAGCAGTGTTAAGCAGAGCTTATTGCAGTGGCGACACGAGATTGATACCGCGCAGGGTGTGGTTGAAGTGTTTACCCTTGGTACCAGTAAAGAAGAGCGAGAAGCTTTGGCGTTGAAAGTGACGGTGCCAGACTATTGGAGTCATTTACACCAGAATAAGAGCATGCTGCTGAGTGAATCTCTAGCCTTAAAGTTCGATGTTCATCCAGGCGACACGATAACACTCCCTAGCCCTTTTGGAGAGGGATGGAATGTCGTTGGTATCTACTTCGATTATGGTAATCCATATAGTCAGGTCATGATCTCTGATCGCTCACCGCTTGTTCCTTGGATGGAAAAAGAAGGGCGAGTGGGCGTGGCAGCGCTTCTCAACGACGATGATGATGAAAAGAAACTCGTTGACCAAATGCGTAAAGAGTTTGGTTTGATGGAAACTCAGGTTAGTAATCAGAGGGACATTCTTGCTAGAGCAATGCGGATTTTTGACCGAACATTCCTTGTCACGGACACGCTTTGCACGTTAACGCTCATTATCGCGATTTGTGGACTGTTCTTTTCTACATTGGCGACAGAACTGTCACGCCAGCGTCAATATGCTTTATTACGGTATATGGGGATATCAGGCCGAGAGTTAGCCTTTCTCGGCGGTGGCCAGTTAATGCTCATTGGATTGTTCTCAGCGTTGTTTGCTTTGCCGTTGGGGCTTCTCATTGCCGAGGTGCTGATCAATATTGTTCTTAAGTATTCATTTGGTTGGACGATGTCGGTATCTTACTTTCCATTTAGCTATGTCACTACGCTAGGGGGTGCATTGCTCACTTTGTTGGTGGCGGGTTGCTGGCCTGTTTGGCGTTTGATTAAGCGCTCGGCCATTCTTTCATTGCGGGAAGCTCAGTAATGCGCGACGAAGATACACCTCAGCCCTTTATATTGACCATTATTGGCTGGAGTTTAGCGATCTTCGTTTCGGCGCTTGCGCTATTTGGTTCGATTCTTCTGAGAAGTGATGATCCTGACAAATTAGCCGTGGATATCTTAGTGGCGGAGAACATCAAAGGGTTTACAGCGGTTACGCGCAACGCCAATATTCAATTTCCGGCTGACTACGGTCGTCATGACGATTTTCGCCAAGAGTGGTGGTATGTCACCGCGAACCTAACTGACAAAGAGGGCAATGATTACGGTGTTCAATGGACCTTGTTTCGCAGTGCGTTATCTCCAGAGCAAGGTAAAGGTTGGAACAACAAACAGGTTTACATGGCTCATGCGGTTGTTACTACTAAAAATCATACCTTCTATGCGGAACGATTTGCTCGCGCTGGGATAGGGCAAGCAGGTGTTGAAAGTGAACCTTTTCATGCTTGGTTAGACAATTGGCAATGGCAAAGCGAAACCAAAGCGCCGTTCCCTGCTGCGCTGAAAGCGCAAGATGATACCTTTAGTATTAGTTTGACCATGGCACAAACTCAGCCTGAAATCCTTCAAGGTGATAACGGCTATAGTCGAAAACACCTCAATAAAGACGTAGGTTCCTACTACTTCAGTGTTCCGGCCATTACATTGGAAGGGACATTGACCCTTGAAGGGAAAGAGATTTCCGTGAATGGAAATGGGTGGGTCGATCGAGAGTGGAGCACACAAGCATTAAGTGAAGATCAGCAAGGGTGGGATTGGTTTTCAATACAACTTAACGATGGTCGTGCATTAATGGTGGTGCAGGTAAGAGCCGATGACGGCCCTTATCGATTCGGATCGCTGACACTGCCAAACGGTGAAACGAAAATACTGTCACACACCGATATCACCATGTTGCCACTGTCTTTTTCAAAAATGCCAACATCACGCCATTTACCAACTGAATGGCAAATCGACATAGAAAAAGAAGATATTTCATTACGCACTTCTCCGCTAAATACCAATAACTGGCTGCCGTTTGCTTTTCCATATTGGGAGGGGCCAATTTTCGTTGAGGGTTCAGCGACGGGAGTTGGGTTCATGGAAGCTACTGGCTACTGATCGAAAGGTCTCTGAACACATTTGTCTTGAGTGCCAACGTCGCTTCAATTCTGGGAAATCATCCATTTTAAGAACGATTGTCGTTCGAATCGCTATGTGGTTGATTGTTGTAAACACAGACAAAGGCTATTGTTAAATAGACATTTAACAATATAGCAACACGTGATGAGGTTGAATACTGATCACTTTGCGCGGCAAGGAGTCTCTGCATGTTTCCCATTATTTTAGGTACAGCAAGATTTGGTACTTACACTAGTCGAGAAGACAGCTTCGCAGTGCTAGATGCGTTTATAGAAATGGGAGGAGGCCGATTAGACACGGCCAATAACTATGCGTGTTGGCACCCTGAAGGGATCGGAGGAGAAAGTGAGACCGTCCTGGGTGAGTGGTTAACAACGAAAGAGCGTAACAGCGTTGAAATTATGACGAAAATCGGTGCACGTTCTGTGGACGGTTTTACCTACGACAAGCTTGATGGTTTGTCTCCAGACAATATTAAACGCTCGGTGGATGAAAGCCTTGCTCGTCTCAATACCGACCACATAGATGTCCTCTATGCTCATGTGGATGATCTTGATACGCCATTACTTGATTCTTGGAAAGCACTTTCTTCACTGGTGGAGCAAGGCATTGTCAAACAATTGGGGGTATCGAATTATCGAGAACCGCGCCTGCTAGAGCTTGCTGATGTCATCAAAGAAAATCAACTAACGCCTTTTGCCTATGCCCAGTATCGCTATTCATTAATCACGCCAAACGCCATTGCAGATTTTGGGCCCCAAGTGATCCTCAATGAACACCTGTTTGGAGCACTTAAAGCCTTGGATTGTCGACCAGAGATTATTGGTTACAGCCCATTACTTGATGGTGCCTATGAACAGTCCCCTGATGAGCTCCCAGACGATTACGACAACTTGCTCAATTGTGCATTGATAGAAGATATTCAAGTGCAAGCACAACAACACCATTCTTCCCCATCAGCACTGATATTGAAAACCATTTTTGATTATGGCATTACCCCCGTAACTGCGGCTTCATCACCAGAGCGACTGAGATCGAACCTCCAATTGCTTGTCTAATATGTTGAGCTACATCCGACTGAGAGGGTGTGCTAATGTATTGAATATGTTGTAATGACGATATCTTGTTACAGCACTCAAAAAAGCAAAAATGGAAATTGCCTAATGATTAAGCCAATTTTTACCTTAGGGTTTATTTTGTCGCTTGCAGCCTGTTCAACCTCTCCTGATCCAGTGGATGAGCGCATTGAAGCAGCGATAAAACTTTGCCATAGCGATAGTGCTAAAGCCTTTTCTCAAACGGTTGATGGTCTACGCGTAATGTGTCACAGCGGTTCGTCTTATGTGATACGTGGTGACATTTCACTGGATGACATAGTCGAGATGGACAGGGTCTATTGTTCAAGCATGGGAATTCAGGATTTCGTTTCAAGCCTTGAAGGCGAAGTGAAACTCTCATGCATCGATGGTTCAAGTTACGTTTTATAAAGCGAGAATGACAATGAAAAAGATATTGATGATGGCGGCCATTGTCGCATCAGTGGCAGGTTGCTCCTCAATTGAAACTGCGGAATCAATGCCAAACCCAGATCAACGTGTGGTTGATGGACGTTTGAATATTTCAACAGACCTTAACGCCACCTACTGTGAAGGCAAAGGCTTTGAAAAGTATATGGAAAGAGAGAAATACTATACCTTCACCTGCAAAGACGGTGCGTTCTTCAATATCGCGAAGTAATTTGGTCAGTGGTGTTGCCTGTTTGAAAAGCGCCGACGATTGTCGGCGCTTTTGTTTTGTAGGGTCTGATGAGCTGTATCTAAATTCACAGATCGTTTTTTGAAATTGTCTATTCTGCTGTTTAAATACACTAACCATCAATTCGTCTCAATGAGAAGAGTTAGTCAGTCAATTCCAGAGGTCTCACTTGCCAGTTTTCAGCCAAATCTCTCGTCATACAATAATGGTTATTTTGTTAGTGTCTTCAATGAAAGCCTCAGCAACTGAAATGAAGTCGGGCTATTATTTGTTTGACTCTTTATCTCATTATCAAGATAGTGATAGGGAGTCTCTAGGGCTAGATTATCAATATGAACTCTTGCAAGATCAAATTCTCTATTTGGATATTGAACAACGCCTGCTAAGTGTTTATCAATACACTGAAAAATATGACAATCATCTCGAGATTCTAAAAGCTAGCGAACCGATAAAACAGGGCTTTACTGTTGTATCGGGCAACTTGTTTGGTAGCAATATCCATATTAACACCAAGGATGATGTGCCTGAGTTACTGGTAATTGATGATCTCGTTATTGGCGGGATATTTGGCGAGCAATATCGTTCATATTGGCGTCTGGTGCAGCCAGAAAATGAGGGATTGGTAAAAGCTCGAGACAACCAACAGCAACTCCATGATGATTTTATGTTTCACAAAGAGTCATTGGTCGAAAATATTAACGCCTGTTTGGTTGATAAGTTTTGGGGTGATGGAGGTTATTTACAATCCTTGTCTACACTGGCTGATACTAGTAGCCCACACACTTGGTCTTCGTTTTCTGTTGAGTTACCGTTACAGAAAATTGATATTGAAAGCCAATTCAGCCGTGTTTCTAGCCGAAGTAAATATCATTTTATTGATCCACTTGCCATTCAACGATTCTTCAGTAGGAAGAATAGTGACTACTTAATGGCAAAAGCGACTAAAAGTGCAGGTGAAACAAATACCCGTTCTATAGCCTTATCTATTGACGACGTGGGCATTCAAATTCATGAATTAGATGCAGGAAAAGATAGTATTGACTGGGCTGCTTGGCAACGTAACGTCGTTGCCAGTCCCATCCAAGTCCTGTATCAAGATGACCATAACTTGATATACATAGGCCCATATCTTGATGAGATCATTTTGACGAGACGCGATTATGATCCCATAAACAAAGTTCATGTCTTTCTGGGTGCTGGTGTTGATCTCACTATGGGAAGTCAACTTGAGGTCTGCAAGCGATTTTCTATTTTCAATAGCTTACGCCAAGCTGAGCCACAATTTACTGTCGCGGAGTTAATTGCTCTGTCTGATTCGGATTTTAATCAACGTTATGGGAAAAATTTAGTTTCAACTCATTACTACGACCTTATCACCAACTATTTCTTAAACGCTGATAACAACCAAAAACTGCAAGGTATGATCCAAGCTCCACCTTCGATGTTTGCCGACTTGAGCTATAAAGTGTATTCCAAAGGTGATGTATCCGCTCTAGCAAGTCATGTGGAAGATATTCTCGATTTCAATAGTAAATACTCGCCTGAAACCATTATCGTCAATGAGTATCAACACTCTAGTGGTACGATCAACTTACTAACTATACCCAGTAAAGGACGTACAACCTTGTATTTTGTGATTGAATATAAGGGGAGAAGTCATGTGTTTGAGAAGTATTTTTATCTCAATGATTACCTCACAAATATCAGAGTGGCTTTATTGATTAAGGAGATACTGGCAACCGATTGGCAAGCTATATTGGTAGATGGTAGTGTTGATGCTCAATGATATATCAACTGTTCAGTAGGGCGGTTTCCCAATGGGCTGATCTTGGGTAATATGCATTACGTTATATATGAATACTTTGAAATTCGGTTTTCACATCAACATAAATAAGAAAGTCGCGCCTATCCAGATTGCTATTTTTGTCTCTTTTTTAGCATTAATATGACTCACCCATCTATACAATCTAAGGCATTTGGTTCTTTTTCTTTGCACGATACTAGTAGTCAGGAATACATGTTATTTGTGTCCGTTTCCCATTATCATGAGGAGCCACAAAGGCCCAGATAAGCATGCCGAAATTGAAAGTACGTATCCGAAAAATATATACTCAGGTCCTTTTATACCTCTCTGTTTGTAGTGAAGGAAAACAGAGAGTGAAAATGAAAAGGCAAGCCAAGCAATAAAGAAGTAATACATTAGGCTGAGAGAGGCACTCGAAACAGTGAATAACCAAATCATCCAAGCAAAAAACTGATAGATAGCCATATTAGTGAGAGTCATACTAGTTTCCACAAGATTTTTCGTCAGTTTACTGCAAGCTTCAATAACGGCAGACAGTGTAGATTTCTCAGATTGGGAGATACCCGGATTTAAATGGCCTTCGATCGTCAACGGATAACCCTTACCTAAGGCTTCGGCGAGATATAAAAGCCTATCGATAGACTTTCACCCATGCACAAACCGAATATCGCGTTTATGTAACCACGTTAGTTTTAGCGACGCCTTTTGTGGTCATACTAAACATATTTTTCTCAATCGTCCAACGACGCACTGTTTTGTTTGTAAGATTTTGGTTTTACATAAATTAGTGCGATGTGGTAAGAATAAATGCTCATATATTAAATTGGCACATGCAGCGGATCACCGTTGAATCATTTACTCCATTAACTACCATCTTCTTCAGGTATTGCTTCTTTAAATTCGAAATCCCTAAAGTGCGTAACTTTGGCAGTAAACGTATTGCGACCTGATTGTGCATCTATAAAACTGATGTCAAATTGGCGATCGTCACCTAAGAATAGTGAATGGCTATTGTTATCGAACTTGATTTTTGTTTGGCTGGTTAACCGCTTTAATTGTAGGTTTTGATGCTGTTTTCCCCAAACTGTTGCAATTCGTTTTTCATTGGCTATTTCATTTGGGGTATCGTCTTTATCAGAGCATTCTGTGACTGAGGTATAAGTGGAGGCGACAAGGCACCAAGAGCTGTCCGTTGTCATTTCGTCAGATGGAATATTGATTAAATGGATGTATGTGGGCTTCCAGCGAAGCACTGAATGCGAAGTCGCAGAATCGACGAGTTGGTTGATATCGTGTTCAAGTTTTTCCGCGCGAGCTTGGTTAAATTGATGATTAAAAACAGGGACTGCAACCGCCATCATCACACCCAGTACTGAAATGGAAACGATCATTTCAATGAGTGTCAGTCCGTTGAAACGCCTCATGAGTGACTCCTGACTCAATGGATTTTCATAGCCTTTTTGTTAAGGCAAAATGAGTACTTGTGCAGGGTAGGCAAAGCGGGAGTCGAAGGTGAGAGACCTAGATAGTTTTATCGAGGCAGGTCTATAAAATAGTGTAAATTACGGCTTTGTCGCTATTGCAGATAACATCATCAAGGAAGAGTTTCAGCCACGTTTTCGATGGTATGGAATGAATAGTGAGAATGCCATGATGCGGAGTAGGATCTCGCTGCCAAGTGGATTCTCACTGTTTCAATGCTGGTGTGATTAGAATGGTTTGTGAGCGTAGCCTGTTACTTCTTCAACACCGATTTCTTTACCTAATGCTGTCATCGGGTGCACAACCATCAAACCGCGGACAGATTTTTTCAACTTGCCCATGTCTGCTTGTTCTGCTTTTGATAACGCTCGATTGAATTTCAACGCCACGATTTTCTGAGCTTTTTCACTAAGCTGGCTTTGAAGCTTCGCTTTGGTATCAGAAATCTTCATCGTCAGCTCATTGATCTGAGTAGTCAGCGTTTCAATGTCTTCGTGGTTTTTGGTCACGTTAGCAACATCTAGCTGACGGCGGCACAAATCAAGCTTTGCGTTATCTTCTTGCAGGGTCGTTTTTAAATTCATGGCTTTGCCTTTTTAAACATGCCTTGTTCAGGTGCCTTCCAAATCAAAAGGCCTGCTTTAAGGCGTTTATCTGTCATTAATTTGATGTGTGGGAGTATACCAGCAAGTGTTTTGTCTTTTCCTAAAAATGTGACCTTAATCCGCCAGCTTGCGCATTTGTTATCACATCATGCGCAAATCTGTACAGTTCACCAGCAGAAGTGACGAATCAACGTTCTTCGTTCAGCCTAAATCAATCAACAGCGCCATTTCGGTTTTCTCGGCACAACTTCCACACCTTGCTGGTATCGGCCTGCAATGGCATTCAACGTGAGTTCCAGCGCGTGTTCACTGATAAGTTCAAACTGCTGAGGCAGCGAATGAACCTTCATGGGAATGAAATCCAGCATGCGATTATCGCCAAAGGTGGCAAATCGTGTTCGTGTAGCAATTTCTGGGTGAACAAGAATGGCGTCTAGTACGCCTTCAAACAGTGCATAAGATGTGGTGACAACGGCGTCGGGCAACAGGTTGTTTTCATACCAACAAAGCATTAGTCGCTTGCCTTCTTCTTGACTGAAGTGCTCGCCGTTGATGACCTGAGTAGCAACGCCAGCTTTGTTAGCCGCAGAAATGAAGCCGCGCTCGCGTTCTCGTGAAATACCTAATTCTGGAACAGCACCGATTAAGCCAACAGACTTTATTTCTCCATCCAGTAGCTTTTCAGTTAACGCAAATGCGCCTTCTAAATCTTCACTGATGACACAGGCAAAGTCTTCATCGTTTAATGCGCGGTCAATGGCGATTACTGGTGTACCAGATGCTTGGATCGCTGGGTAGAAATGATTGTCTGCGGGTAAGGATGTGGCAACGATTAACGCGTCAATTTTTCTATTGAGTAGAGTGTTTGCGACCTGCATTTCCGTGGTTGGATTGTCATCAGAGCAACTAATGATCAACTGATAGCCTGCCTGTCTCGCATCTCGCTCCAATAGCTTGGCGATTTTGGCATAACTGGTGTTTTCCAAATCTGGAATAATTAAGCCAAAAGAGCGGCTAGTTCCAGCTCTTAGTGCGCTGGCTGCATGGTCCGGTCGATAGTTGTGTTCATTCACTACGGCCATCACTTTCAGCTGGGTACGTTCGCTAATGCGGTACTTGGCAGATTTCCCATTGATAACATAGCTTGCCGTGGTACGTGAAACACCCGCCAGTTTGGCAATTTCATCAAGCTTCATGGTTTTTCATGTCCGTAGTGTGTGCGCGTGATCAAAAAACGCAAATTGGATCTTCTTCATTCTTTGCATTATAAGCTGAAAGGATTCAGCATCAAGAGCTGAAAGGTTTCAGCATGTTTAAAAATGTGCGCTAAACCCATTTTTTTAATTCAAAGCTGAAACGATTCAGCTTTGAGGTGATAGACATGAATGAGATACGTAACAATGGGTGACTACGATTCATCTAACGGCGAGGTAGCAACATGTTGGAACTGACATCAAACGATATTCTCTTAGGTAAATACGCCACAACCAAGCAAGAAGCCATAAAGGGCATTGGCCGAGATTTAGTCACCAAAGGGCTAGTCGCTGAAGGCTATGAGACAGGTATGTTAGCGCGTGAAGCACAAAATTCGACGTTTCTTGGCAATGGGATTGCTATTCCACATGGTACGACGGATACACGAGATTTAGTTAACAAAACCGGCGTTCAAATCCACCATTTTGCTGAGGGTGTTGATTGGGAAGGTGGCAATACGGTCTACCTTGCCATTGGTATCGCTGCCAAATCTGATGAGCATTTGGACATATTGAAACAGCTCACCCATGTGTTATCTGCAGATGGTGTCGAACATGCGCTGAAGAACGCAGCGTCAGCTAACGATGTGCTCGCCATATTAAATGGTGACAATCAAAAAAAACTATTTTTGGATGATTCCGTTATCACCATTGATTTTCCTGCAGCGGATGTCATTTCAATGCTCGCCGTGAGTGCGGGCAAGTTAAAGAATGCGAAAACTATCAATGATGCTTTTATTACTGATTTGCTGACGAATTCAGCAACATATTTAGGGCAGGGACTTTGGTTAGCTTCTTCTGCATCGGGCGTTATCCAACCCGCACTGTCATTTATTTCAGTTGAAACTCCATTTGAACTCGATGGTAAGCCCGTCAAAGGTTTATTGACGGTTGCCGTGTTAGGTGCGGAGCACGTTGAAATAATGAATAACCTAAGTGTACTTCTGTTCAACACAAACGTGGCTGATTTGTATGCAAAGTCTTCCAGCGATGTCATTAAAGCGCTGACAGAACTGCGCCAAGTTGGGATTAACAAAACGTACAAAATAAAAAATGCGCATGGCCTACATGCACGCCCAGGCGCGATGTTGGTGAGTGTGGCGAAAAAATACGAGTCACAGATTTGGGTATCCAATGTCAGCACTGACGCTAAGCAAGTGAATGCCAAGAGTTTGATTAAAGTGATCGCGTTAGGTGTGAAACATGGGCACGAACTGGAATTTACGGCGGATGGCATTGATGCACAGCAAGCAATTGATGCCATTGGCGAAGCCATCAGCAATGGTTTGGGTGAGGGCTAAATGATGATGAATAGTAACAGTGTCGTGACTGTCACCTTAAACCCCGCTTTAGACATGACAGGCACGATGGGAACACTGAAGGCGGGTTTCGTTAACTTGATCGATTCATCCAACCTAAATCCAGGGGGAAAGGGCGTCAATGTCGCCAAAGTTCTCGCTGAGCTTGGTGCAAAGGTGACAGTAACCGGTTTTCTAGGTGCTGAAAACCAAGATCCATTCGCGCATCTGTTTGAACAACTTGGGGTGAATGACAAGTTTATTCGTGTTGAGGGAGCATCTCGTATCAACGTGAAATTGGTGGAAGATACTGGCCGTGTGACGGATCTCAACTTTCCCGGTGTCACGGTTGACGATGATTCATTGCAGACATTTGAAAACACCTTGTTGGAGCTGGCTGAAAGCAATGATTTGTTTGTGATTGCGGGCAGCCTTCCTGTTGGAGTCACACCTGAACATTTACACGGTTGGATTTCTGTATTGCGCGAGAAAGGGAAGAAAGTCTTTTTCGACAGCAGCAATGCTGCATTGGTTGAGGGGTTAAAAGCATCTCCTTGGCTGGTAAAACCAAATGATGAAGAGCTATCTCAATGGGCGGGAAGAGAGTTGAGTGACTATCAATCGTTACTAGATGCAGGTTCTGCATTGGCAGATACAGGTATTCAGAACGTTGTTATTTCGAGAGGCGCTGATGGCGTGCTGTGGTGTTCTGATGGTGAGTGGTTTGCGAGTAAGCCTCCGAAAATGGAGGTGGTTAGTACCGTGGGCGCGGGCGATACGTTAGTTGCAGGCATGTGTTGGTCTGAACTTAATCAGTGGACAAAAGAAGAGTCACTTAGCTTTGCAACGGCATTATCTGCATTGGCTGTTACCCAAATTAATGTTGGTGTGTCTGATATTCACCAAGTGACCGCTATACAAAATGAAATTCGCGTTGAATCGTTATCCGTCGACAATCAAGCAGGGGTAGAGAGATGAGAGCCGTAATTATTACATCGTGCCCAAGTGGCGTAGCCAACACCATTATTGCAGCCGGTCTGATAGAAAAAGCAGCGTCAGCGTTGAAATGGCAGGCTGTTATTGAGTGTCAAAACACAGTTAAAGCGGTGGAAACTATTTCTGAGCTAGATCTCGAATCAGCAGAGGTGGTCATTGCGGTGGGTCCAGTATCTGGTATGGCGCGTTTTGATGGCAAAAAGGTCTATCAGGCCTCTTTGGAAGAATGCTATGCCGATGTGAGCGACTTGCTCAAACGTGCAGCGAAAAATACGAAAGCGTACGTACACAGTGAAGAAAATACAGAGTCAGTAGATTGCGCATCACGACCTGCTCAAAAACACATTGTAGGCATTACCGCTTGTCCTACTGGTGTCGCTCATACCTTCATGGCTGCGGAAGCAGTAGAAGAGGAAGCAAAAGCACAAGGGATGCGGGTGAAAATTGAAACTCGTGGTTCGGTGGGGGCAAAGAACCAACTGACGGCGGAAGAAATAGCGCAGGCCGATTTGGTGTTTATTGCCGCTGATATTGAAGTGGATATGTCTCGCTTTGATGGAAAGCGAGTATATCGAACAAGCACTGGGGCGGCGCTTAAGAAAACCAAACAAGAATTAGATAATGCGCTCGAGCAAGCACAAGTGTATATGCATAGTGGAGCGAAATCGGCTAACGCGAACAAAAACGAACGCACCGGCGCTTATAAGCATCTGATGACAGGCGTTTCGCATATGTTGCCGCTCGTTGTGGCTGGTGGGCTGTGTATTGCACTCTCTTTTGTTTTTGGCATTGAAGCGTTTAAACAACAAGGCACGTTAGCTGCCGCATTGATGGAAATTGGCGGTGGGAGTGCGTTTGCACTCATGATCCCTGTTTTGGCAGGCTTTATTGCTTTCTCAATCGCAGACCGCCCTGGTTTAGCGCCGGGTTTGATTGGTGGCATGTTAGCAAGTTCGACAGGTGCGGGTTTCCTTGGCGGTATTGTTGCGGGCTTCTTGGCAGGCTATACCGCGAAATTTATTGCGGATAAACTGGAGCTGCCTGACTCCATGGCGGCATTAAAACCGATTCTTATCATTCCATTGCTGGCGAGTTTGATCACCGGCCTAGTGATGATATTTGTTGTTGGTGGTCCTGTTGCTGGCGTTATGAATAGTTTGACCGAGTTCTTGAACAGCATGGGTTCTACCAATGCCGTGTTACTGGGCGTGATTCTAGGTGCCATGATGTGCTTTGACTTGGGTGGCCCTGTTAATAAAGCGGCTTATACTTTTGGTGTGGGCTTGCTCGCGTCACAGACATACACGCCGATGGCAGCGGTAATGGCAGCGGGTATGGTTCCAGCAATGGGTATGGGCCTAGCGACGCTGTTAGCGAGAAGTAAGTTCTCTATGCAGGAGCGTGAAGCGGGTAAGGCTTCCTTTGTTCTTGGTCTTTGCTTTATTTCTGAGGGGGCAATTCCGTTCGCAGCTCGCGATCCAATGAGAGTGATCCCTTCATGTATTGCGGGTGGCGCATTAACGGGTGCGTTATCTATGCTGGTGGGAGCAAAACTAATGGCTCCTCACGGTGGGATCTTCGTGTTGTTTATTCCGAATGCAATTACGCCAGTTTTGTTCTATTTGGGTGCCATTGCCGCCGGTACGATAGTGACGGGTGTGACGTATGCAGCGCTGAAGCAGAGAGAAGGGGTGCAAGCCTTGCCACAAGCGGTATAGCGGTATTTAAGGCGTCACTTAGAACGAAAGTGATGAGTAAAGATCCGATACGAATGATGAAATAACAAAGAGCCGACAGTGATGTCGGCTCTTCTTCCTAAGGATAACGCTGTTCTATTAGGTTGTAAGCTTCCCTATCGCAATGATCGTCGTGATTGATAGAGGTTCAACCCATTTTGACCTTGCATAAATGCGACGTGTAACTCCACAAGTAATTCGCTTTCTTTTAGCCATGCATTGTCGTGTTGTTGCTGACAAAACTCCATCATCGAGACGATGAGAGTGTCGAGCTTTTTAAGGCTCCATCTTTTTACATCTTTTTCAGCATCGGCGTGTGTAGCAAGAGCTTGGAGTTTGGCATAACAAAATTGCATGTGATTATACGCTTCTTCTACTTGTCCTTCACTTTCGTAGTGACGCTGTAACTTATCGCATCCATCGACAAAATAAGCAATAGCGTCACTTTGGCGATCATCAATAGGAGGCGAAAACAGGAAGCTAGGGGTGTTAGCAATAAGCGTTACAAGCTCTTGGCTGCTGGCATTCCTGCCTTTTTGATACCAAGCTTGTATGTCTTCAAACCAACTTTCGTTCACAAGCATAGACCTGAGCTCCTTGATGTTAATGAAGTGGCTCGATAGTGGCGGATATTCGCCACTAGGCTATCTAGATTTATCGGTGAGCAGGCATCTAGATGCCGAGGTCATCCATCAAAGAATCTGTTTCATCTACAGGTTGTTTCTTGGCAGATTTAGCGTCTTTTCCATTCAGTTTCTTAGCCACTTCCGTTTCTAAAATGGCATCTGGGTTAATTTCTTCTGCCTCTTCGAACTCTTCAAGCTGAATAAATTCGGTGCGTTCCATCGCCAGCTCAAGATAGAAGATATTGTTGTCTTCAGTGCTAAAGCTCACTCTACGTGCTTGAGGTCGTTCGATATTGCTATCAATCGTGACATTAATGTTCTTATTAATGGCCATCATTTTGGGTTGATTCTGCGTAATGTTTGTTTGTAGAGAGCGCTTCACTTTGCCTGTAAAGTCGCCAACGATTTGGTTCATAAGTTCGCCAAGCACGTCTGCTACTTCGTCTGATGTGTGAAGTGTCGCAAGCTCTTCTTCGGGCATACCCATGTGAGACATATACTTTTTGTACAGCTCAAGCGCAGACTTAGCGTCGAAATTGATGACAACAAGGCCAGAGAATCCGCCGTCAAACAACACGAAACAGCCAAAATCGGGTTTCAAACTGGTTTTAGTGATTTTCTGCACCATGGCAGAATGATGAACCGATGAGTCTGTCGCTTTGCTTAGCACGGCAGTCACTGACTGACAAAGCTTTAGTAGAATATCTTCTGTCGTGACAACTTTTGTCTTTCTCATAAATGGCTCGCTCGTTGGTTTTATTAGATTTATCTCGTCAAGTTTGGCACTAAATTTAGAAACGTGCTGAGTTCTCACGTGTTTGGTGTGTCGACTTTCCCATAATCAAGCTCTGTCAGGAGGTCATATCTTTTGGTTTCTACGGCGTGAATGGTGCCTTCAAGTTGCTCTCCTAAGGCAAAGAGAAGTGATTCAATATCCTTATTTTTTGTATCAGCGCTTTGTTCCAATGACACGCAGAGATCAGACAAATCAAACGCGCCGATACTCCGAGAAGAGGTTTTTAATTTGTGCGCAGAGGCTTTGATTTGTTCAAAGTCATAAGGGGCATGTGAGACAGCGAGATCTTTTAACTCTGGCACACAGTGTTTGATGTATTCACCGAGAACATCACAATAGGTTTCTTTGTCTCCCCAAAAGAGCTTGTCGAGTACACTGGGTTCGAGTTCAACAACTCCCACTATTGATTTGCTCATTGGCGCGGTGCCAGCCAATTCCAACGAGTGTTCTTCCATTGCGTGCTTATCTGCTGGTGCACGCAGAGCAACGTCCGAATAAGGTTCGCTTTTAGAGCACCATTTGCTGAGTACTCGTTGTATCACGTCTATTTCTACTGGTTTGGCAATGAAATCGTTCATGCCAGTTTTTATGCAACGCTCGGCTTCGCCCACAAGGGCATTGGCCGTGAGTGCAATGATAGGAACGAACTCATTACGCTCTTTTTGAATGACACGAATAGCTTGAGTTAATTCGTAGCCATCCATATTAGGCATGTGGCAGTCGGTAAGGACTAGCGTGAAAGATTGTTTTCGATAGGCGCGCAGTGCTTCTAAGCCGTCAGATGTCATGACGACGTTATACCCAAGGTACGTCAATTGCTTATTGATGACAGTTTGGTTAGTCACGTTGTCTTCTGCGACTAAAATGGTGCCATTGTCTTGATCTGAGCGTTCGATAAATGCTTCCCGAGCAGTGGTATCAAGTGCGGGATAGTCAGGGCTTTCTAAGCCAACGCAGATGCGTAGTCCACTAATAAGGATAGATAACTTCATTGGAGATGCATAGATGGCAAACACGTCAATACCACCGTAGCGGTGCACAGGGAGTGTCATGTCTAATTCTAGATAGCGTATATCGGCATTGGTTGAAATGAATGGAGGCATGAGCTGCTTAGTTTGCAGATAATCACGACAAATAATGACGTACTTAACATCGTTTCTTTCAAATTTCTGCTGATGGAGCAATTCAACCGAAAGACTATGGTTCAAGATGTTGAGTTGCTGTAAGTAATTATCAATACCGACTTTAAGCGCACCATTTTCTAACGTGTTGACGCAGATGATATTGTTTAAAGAAGCTGCCGCTTGTTTCAGTTGGTCGATGTTGCAACTGCTCGGCGTGTTAATATTCTTCGCCAACGGAAGGTTAAAGTTCACGGTAAATGTTGAGCCAATGCCTTCTTCACTCTCTGCTCTGATATGACCACCCATCAATGAGACGATGTTCTGGCTAATCGCTAGACCTAACCCTGAACCGCCATATCGGCGAGTGGTGGAGTATTCTGCTTGGGTAAATGGCATGAATATCGCTTCGAGTTTGTCCGGACCAATGCCTATACCATTGTCTCGGATCTCGATTGATACAAATGAATTGTTATTATCGTCGAGCTGGCTGCGAATCCACACTTGAACTTCGCCTCGGTGCGGTTGCCCACCAGAAAACTTGATGCCATTACCAATCAGGTTAAACAAAATTTGCCGGATTCGTGTTGGATCGCCAGACAGGGAAGAGGGAAGAGTAGGTGCCACATAAAGCGTCAAAGAGACATTCTTGTCACTGGCTTCAGTCGCTAAGTTGTCCATCACCTGTTCTGCAATGTTACGAAGGGAGAATGGCACATCATCAATTCGCATTTTTCCGGCTTCGATACGAGAAAAATCGAGAATATCGTTAATGATGGAAAGCAATGATAGCGCGGAATCACGAACTGTGTTGGCAACGCCTAATTGCGTGGAGTCGAGTTTCGAACGACGAAGAATATCAATCATACCTATCACGCCATTCATCGGCGTACGAATTTCATGACTCATTGCTGCAAGGAATTGAGCTTTTGTTTTTGATGCAGATTCAGCCAACTCTTTTTGATAGAGCAATTGTTCTCTTGCCTGATTACGCGAAATGATGTGATCGCGGAACGAGCTTAACGCATGTGAAATCTGACCGACTTCATCGGGCCTATTTTTATATGGGATTGGGGTTTCAGTATTGCCATCCGCCAAATTTCGCATGGTATCTGCGAGTCGAGCAATTGGCTGAGTGACCATTTTGTAGATATAGACGGTTAAAACGATACTCACCAATGACATGATGGCGAACAGGGCAAAGAATGAAATCTGATTGTTTTTAAGCACGCTGTGCAAGCTAGCCATCGAGTTTGCTGCGCTAAAACTTGCATCCCTAGAAAATTCAGTCAGTGACGACTCGAGCGTTTTGTATTCAAGGTTGTTGATCGTTTTTAAAGATTGTATGGCTTGTTCTTTTTTCAACGGCTCATATTCGTTGAAAATACGTGTAGTGCGAATGGCAAGTGCTTCGTTTAATAATTGGATCTCATTGAGTGATTTCAACTCTTCTGAATCAATGGTTGTCTCTCTTAACTGCTCAATATGCTTAGCAAAGAATGCCGAGTTCTCGTTGAATTTTTTGACTTGATTATCTTCTCCGTTGAGATAGAAAAAGACTGACGTCATCATGTCGTCCGCCTCTTCTTTGAGAAGTTTGATTGTGTACTCCCGTTCAATGTGTACTTGCGGGGTATGAAGCTGAGTCTGGCTTGGGAATAAGCTGATCATTCGAAAAAACTCAACGCCAAATTGCGCTTTGATGAGCCGTTTTTCGTTCATGGCCCACTTCTCTCTCTGTGGGTCATAATGCATGATCACGTCATTTTCAATTTTGCTAACGAAGRCTTCGAAATTTGATTCGATTTGTTCAAGATGTGTTGTGTCACTTTTATGGATCTTGCGAAGTTCAAGCAGAGAGACTTCAAACTTATTCTTTTTTTTGTAGTAAGTGTCTAGCGCGCCATCTTGCCCAAGAGCATAACTCAACATACTCCGATTCATTTCACCCGCATACCGCAGCATTGATACTGACAAAAGGGCGCTTGGGATTTCTAACTGACTGGTGTTTGTCGTATCGATGCTTGCACTGTCATGCATAACATAAGTAGAAACGGAAAGTAGCATGGCGCAAAGCGTCATCATTGCCATGATGAAACCGACTTTTCCGACAATGCTTTTTGAAAAAGGAAATTGGTTTGCGCGTTGAATTTGCTTCTCTGACATCTCGAATCCTTGATGAAGTGCACTTTGTCCTCAAGTGCGATCTGTATGTTTCTTAAGCGCTTTCACCGTTATGAGTACAATTCAAATATTATGAATAGACGAGTCTCTGAAAATCCATTCAGACCACATGAGCTTATAATGTAGTACGCATGATTAGGTTGTGAGCGCTATGATTCAAATAAGTGACATGTGACCAATTTATTGGTGTCAATTTTCAAATTAGCACAATAAAATTGGGCCAAAGAAGTTATGTAACGGAGAAATTAGATGGTCGTTGAGTCAAGTGGGTATGAGGCTTTGATCGAGTATTTTGTTGAGAACTTAGGTTCGTTTTCTGCCGCTGGAGACAAAGTCGGCTCTGAAACAATTGAAGACCTTGTTCATGAATTAGTCGCCAGCCAAATCATGACAATCTGTGATCAAATCAAGGATATGCCTCAGACTCTTCGCTTTAAGGTGATGAGTGAAGCAGATAAGGTCGTCGCTGATCTGGAAGAGATTTTGAGTTCAGTTTGGAAGCAAAAACCTACCTATGCGCAGATCAATGTCCTCGAAGAGTATATCGGCCTTGTTAAGAACCTCTTTGATGCTGCTGTTGCTGAGTGCGCTTAGGTTTTGACGCCTTATCGGTGATTGATGCGTAACACCTGTTTTCGTACAATCACTAACTTGTTGTTGCACCCAACCATTCTCTGATTAAAATGCGCCTTTATTCTCTTTAGGCGCCTTTAATGAAACTCCATTCAATTCATCAGCTTTATGAGCAACGCTTAGCTCAGTCCACGAAACCTTTTCGTGCGCGAGGTGCTAGCGTGGTTCGTTGTATTCATTGTATGGTTGTTGAAAGGCTTTGTATTTGCGCAGAAAGACGCACTTTGGCGACACACGCGGGATTTTTACTTGTCATGTATGATGATGAAGTATTGAAGCCAAGTAACACTGGCCGGTTGATTGCGGATACGGTCAAGGATACTTTTGCCTACATTTGGTCGCGTAAACAGCCTAATGAAGAGATGCTCGCTCTTATCAAGGATCCTCGCTGGCAACCCTTTGTTGTATTCCCAGGGCAATATGCTGATGAGCAGCGTGTTGTTAGTCAGCCCGTGCTTCAAGAAGGGAAAAGACCCTTGTTCATCATGATAGATGGAACATGGAGTGAGGCGAAAAAGATTTTCCGCAAAAGCCCTTGGTTGGACACTATTCCAGTGCTTAGCATCAAACCCGATGCGCAATCTCGTTATCAGATGCGAGAAGCGGCTGGCGAATGTCAGCTAGCGACGGCTGAAGTGGCCGCGAGAGTGCTTGAATTAGCGGGTGAAAAAGAAGCATCCGCTTGTCTCGACGCTTGGTTTGATGTGTTTCGTGAGCATTATTTAACCGGTAAGCGGCAACTAGACCTTCCCATTCCAGGTGCCTTGGATAAATTTAGAGAGATTCGGCCAGCATAGTCGATAGATTATTGCGACTTACCGCTCATAATCACAGTGGTCAGTCACGCATACGAAAGGTTATTTTGTCTTTAATCACATTCCCAAGCGTTTGAAACAGGGATAATTCAGACAGATTATAGATTTAACTTAGGAACAATGGAGTAAAGGATGTATTACGGCTTTGACGTGGGTGGGACAAAAATTGAATTTGGCGCGTTTGATCGCGATTTGAATCGTGTGGCGTCGGAACGCGTGCCCACGCCAGGTGACAACTACTCACTATTGATTGAAACGCTCGCGAACTTGGTTGAAAAGTATGATCAAGAGTTGGGGTGTGAAGGCACTGTGGGTCTTGGTATTCCTGGTATTGAAAAAGCCGAGGATGGTTCGGTTTTGACAGTGAATGTTCCTGCTGCAAAGGGCAGAACACTTCGCGCTGACCTAGAAGCAAAAATCGGACGTTCAGTTGCGCTCAATAATGATGCGAACTGTTTTGCGTTATCAGAAGCATGGGATAAATCACTTCAGGGCGAGAAGATTGTTCTTGGTTTGATTTTGGGCACCGGCTTTGGTGGCGGCATCGTTGTAAATGGCAAAGTGCTGTCAGGCAAAAATAATGTGGCTGGTGAACTAGGTCATATGCGTATGCCTATCGATGCCTGGTTGCATCTTGGTGACAACGCGCCAATTTTTGACTGTGGTTGTGAAAAGAAAGGCTGTATTGACAATTACCTATCAGGCCGTGGTTTCGAAATGCTTTATTCGCATTTTTACGGCGAAGACAAAAAAGCCATTGATATTATTTCTGACTTCAAAGCGGGCGTTGAGCGTGACGCGGAATTTGTCGACAAGTACATTGAGATGTTGGCGATGGTTTTCGGTGGTCTGTTTACAGGCATTGATCCCGATGTTGTTGTTCTAGGTGGCGGCTTGTCAAACTTCGAATATATCTATGAAGAAATGCCAAAACGCTTGCCTAAGTATCTGTTGTCTATCGCTAATCCACCCAAAGTAATCAAAGCTAAGTACGGCGATTCCGGCGGTGTTCGCGGTGCAGCGTTCCTAAATATATAATGGTCGCGGTCTGATTTTAAAGGCATCGTATCGATGCCTTTTCTGTTTGTATGGAACGATGGCATTTTGATTAACCTTCTTGTTTTGAGGCATTGACGAACTCGCTGTGAAGATTGGTGTTAATAATAAATGGATGAATGATTCTGTGATTTCAAGTGCATCCACGTCGAGAACATTGATCGTACTGTTCACTCTCGTATTTTTTTCTATTGCTTCAATTTTGTGGTTTTACGCTGGTGGCGCTAAATCAACATTTACCTTGTCACCTACGGAATTAACCTACCGTTATATTGATGACACCCCGATGGGTGGAGATACTCGCGGTATTGTTACTACAGATGAATCAGGGAATGCCGTATTAAGTTGCACTTTAGGTGAAGCGTATAAGTGGCCGTTTTGCGAGGTCGCGATTAGCATCAGTGATGATGTAACACAAGGTGTCGATCTGACGCATTATCATTCATTGGTTATTGAAGCCGCATATAAGGCGCCAATGCCCAATGAGCGACTACGAGTTTACCTTCGCAACTATAACCCGCAATATTCGAGTGTAGAAGATCCAGTGTCCATGAAATTCAATGGATTGGAATATAACCCTAGTGATGTCTTATCTGAATATACGTTGCCATTGAATGCCTTTCAGGTTCTATCATGGTGGATTGCAGATCGGAATCTGGCGCTAGAGCATGCAGGACCAGAACTGACAAACGTACCGCTAATCGAAATAGCAACCAGCAGTACTCCAGCTATTGGTGATCATGTGTTGGTGATTAAAAGTATACGTTTTGAAGGGCTTTGGTTATCCGAATCGCAGCTATTTAGAGGGATTACATCACTATGGTTACTGGTTGTTGTGGTGATTTTGGCCCTCAAGTACAGACAAAGCCGACTCACGTATAAGCAGGAGCGCTCGCGAGCGGAGCGTCTCAAGTCTATCAATATGGCGTTAAAGCAAAAAAGTGAAACTTTGTCTGTGTTAGCAACGACGGATGCGCTGACAGGGCTACGAAATCGTCTGGATATTTATGAAGCGCTTGAAGAGCGTATTACGTCACGTGCTGACAGAAGTTGCACCGTATTGTGCATAGACATCGATCATTTTAAACGCGTTAACGATACCTACGGACATGATATGGGGGATCGTTTACTCGTGTTGGCTGCAGACATCATGCGAGAATCTGCTTCAGGTGGCGATGTTATCGTCCGTTGGGGTGGCGAAGAGTTTGTGATTTTCTGTCCGAAACGAAATTTAGCACAAGCATCATTCCTTGCAGAAAAGATCCGTTGGGCGTTTGAAGCGGCAACTTGGCCTCATGGTGAATTACTGTCATGCAGTATTGGTGTTTCTTCTATGCGTCAAGCGAGTATCGCAGCAATGATTGCTGACGCCGATGACGCATTATACCGAGCGAAAAACGGTGGTAGAAATAGGGTAGAGGTATTTGCTGAATCGCTTATACCAGCCGATGCCTGATGTAATTTGTACTGTTACGCCAGCGCACTAAACGTTAAGTAAAAAAGCACAGAAAGAGCACAAAAAAAGCAGCGATAATCGCTGCTTTTTCTTTATCGAGAGAGCCGTTTTGTCCAGCTAGCCTATGCCGGCACTATTGGTTCTTCTCGGCATTTTCTTTGCAATGTTTGACAGCGTTTTCCAGCAGGCCTAGTGCCGATGTTTCCGGCGGGGGTAATGCTGCGTCTGAGTTTGCAATTGGAGTGATACGATCGCCCCAACGAATCATGCCAGCACCCCATGTTAAGCCTGCGCCGAAAGCTGCCATTAACAGAGTGCTGTTTGGTGTTACGCGACCTTCTTCTACTGCTTCACATAGCGCAATAGGAATGGTGGCGGCAGAGGTATTTCCGTACTTATGTATATTGATAAATGCTTTGTCTAACGGAATCTTAGCGTGATCGCAAAGCGCTTCAATAATGCGTTTGTTTGCTTGGTGAGGGATAACAAGATCAATGTCATTGGCGGTTGCGTTAGCGCGACCCAGGACAGCACCGGCGGCTGCTCCCATGCCTTTCACTGCACGTCGAAAAATTTCACGACCCACGAAATTGAAGCTGAAGTATCCGCTGTCCTCTTCAAAACGCTGCATGGCAGTACCAAAGGCTGGAATGGCCAAGACGTCACGCCCTTCAGCATCACAGCCTAATTGTGCATCAAGCAAACCCACTTCTTTATCGGTTTGACTGAGAACAACGGCGCCAGCACCATCTCCAAACAATACGGCGGTATCTCGCTTACTCCAATCGAGATACCACGTCAGTCGCTCTGCACCGATAACCACTGCGTGTTTATATGCGCCAGCTTGGATCATTCGCGTTGCGGTTTCTAATGCGTAAAGAAACCCTGTGCAGGCTGCGTTTAAATCGAAGGCTGCAGCGCGTTTCGCGCCAATATCTAGCTGGACTTTCGATGCAATGTTCGGGATCAGCGTATCTGGAGAGCAGGTGGCCACTATGATTAAATCAACGTCTTCGCCATTGATGCCTGCGCTTGCTAACGCGTGTTTTGCCGCAACGGTAGCCATATCGGAAGTGTTAACGTGGCTGATACGCCTAGCGCTGATACCTGTACGTGATGAAATCCATTCGTCGGACGTGTCGATGATTGTGCTGATGTCATTATTTGTAAGCTCAGCCTGAGGTAAACATTTCCCCCAGCCCGTAATTTCTGCAAATGGCATGATAGTCTCTTGTTCTAATGGAATTGCACTCAGTCTAACGCTTGCGAATGGCTGAAACAAATAACCGACGCTTTGGCACCAGTAAAATAAGTGGTTAAACAAAAAAGTGGCCAAAAGGCCACTTGATATGATTGTTACGGCAGAATGCTACCAATGATATGAATTCAAATGATAGCGCCTTCAGTGATCACCAGAACATCCACGCAAAGATGGCGAGTACGGTGATAGCGACAATATTGAGGTAAATACCAGCACGCATCATTTCAGATTGCTTGATGTGGCCTGATGCAAACACAATCGCATTTGGTGGTGTCGCGACAGGGAGCATAAATGCACACGATGCAGCGACTGCTATCAATGCCGAAAGGATCACGGGGGAAACACCGAGTGCTTCAGCAACAGTGGCAAACACTGGAACAAGCAGGGCTGCGCTGGCAGTGTTACTTGCAAACTCTGTTAGAAATACGACAAAGGCAACCACAGCAAGCAGAGTAAAGAACATCCCTGCAGAAGAGAGGAAGCTGCTCAAACCCTCAGCCAAGAAAACACTGGTCCCTGTTGCTTTTAAGACATTGCTGAGACATAGACCGCCGCCAAATAACAATAGTACGCCCCAGTCTGCTGTTTTTTCGATTTCCTTCCATTTAACCACACGAGAAGCCCCGAGAAGGATGATGGCTGAAATAGCGACCAATGAATCGAACTTACTCAAGCCTCCTAGCATTTGATTGATAGGTTTACTAAATATCCAACAGAACACGGTAAGTGCAAAAATTGCAATGGTAATGCGACGTTCATTGGTCCATTCAACGGGCTTGTGGTCCAGCTCAAAGGTGTGGCTTAAGTTTGGTTTAGTCAGTAAATACAGCACAGCAATGGTGATCGGCAATAGTGTCACTGTGATGGGTAAACCTAGCTTCATCCACTCGACGAAGCTCAAGTTAACTTCTGCGGCTGCAATCGCATTTGGCGGACTACCTACAATCGTTGCGATGCCACCGATACTTGCGCAATAAGCGATACCAAGTAGTACAAACACATAGGTTCCACGTTCAGATTTAGCATTCACCTTGCCCAGTACGCCAAGTACCAAAGGAAGCATCATGGCGGTTGTTGCCGTGTTTGAAATCCACATGGAGAGGCCTGCGGTGACGCCGAATAACATCATTACCGCCACGCTCATTCGGCCCTTAGCTAGAAGCAGCACTCTATCTGCAATGGCTTGGTCAAGCTTTTGAGTATGAAGTGCCGCGGCGAGTGCGAAGCCGCCCAAAAACAAAAAGATAATTGGGTTTGAGAAATTGGCGAGCGCGGCGGGTGTATTAAACACGCCTAAGCCTACAGCTAATACGGGAACAAGAAGGGCGGTAATACTGACGTGTAGAGCTTCTGTCAGCCAAAGTATGGCGACAAAAACGAGTAAGCTTAACCCTATAACAACATCTTTCTCGTACGGGAGAACGTTCATTAATATGGCAAACAGTGCCACGTCGGCTAAGAGAATTAGGCTATTTTTGTTAAATAGCCAATGTTTGAAAGCAAGGGTTAATGCTGTCATATCGACTTCCTCTAATTATATGTAGGGTTTTTCTATTGAAATCGAAAGCATTATTGCGTTAGTTAATGGAGTTGTAGAGAGCGCAAAGCCACGTTATGAACAAGATGTAGCGCGGATGTTTAAAACTGCGATGGCGTGATTTCTTAATGGGTGGTTTTCTACCCATAGGGTTGGGGGATGTAACTCAATGTGAGGAAATGGCAGGGATGAATTTCGTTTAGCACGGCATAGAGCCGGATGTTTAGTGCCTGTTGTTTGTTGTATAGCTATCGTTGAACACGAAGGGATCAGTTAGGCGTGTTTACACTCTCATCGGCATGTTGAGGAATAGAGAGCGAATCTGTTTTGATGGTCTCTTTTGGGCCCAAAAACTTGGGTTGTTCGTTTAGGACATAGATATCTAGTATCGCCTTAACACGAGCAAGAACTTCACGAGTACGAATTTTAAGGCCTGCAAGTCCTTTTGGGCTGGGAACAGCAAGGCAAATAGCGTCGATATCGTAGAAATCGGCGATAAACAGTGCACGCTCGCAGTGAAAAGCTTGGGTGACGAGCGTGAACTCATCGGCGTCGAATACTTTCTTGGCTCTTACGATGGAATCGAGTGTGCGAAACCCTGCGTAATCAAGAAAGATGCGATCATCGGGAATCCCTGCTCTGAGCATATCCCGCTTCATCGTCCACGGCTCGTTATATGAGCGATGCGCGTTATCGCCGCTGAGGAGTAACACATCAACTTTGTCGTTCATGTATAGCTGTTGCGCGGCTTCAATACGGTACGTGTAATAAGGGTTTAGTGTTTTGCCGATGTATTTACTGGTGCCCAATACGAGACCTATGTTGCGTGAAGGGGTCGCCTCAATAGAGTCATAAATTCGATCCCTTGCCTGAAAAGACACCCAGAGATCCATCGCCACAATACTCAGTAGCGAAGCAGTAATAATGATTGAGACAAAAATTGACGCTTTACGAAATGACATCACAATTTGAAAGGCACTAAAACCAGTGAGGAACCAGAAGGTTAAACTAAAATTTGGAAAATGACAAAAATAACCTCCGCATAATTAAGATCTGCGGAGGTTATTTGTAATGACTCAATCCATGAAGTATTAGAACGAGGTACGTTTGTACTGACGGTACTTAGGTTGCCAGAAAATAGCGTCAATACGCTCTTGCAATGCTTCGTCTGTTAACTCAAGGGCGACGCCTTGTTCAATAGCCTTCTTTGCAACAGCAAGCGCAATATGACGAGATACGGTTTGAATTTCCTCGAGAGGCGGAAGCAAAGGCCCGCGACCAAATTTCGCTAAAGGAGAGCACTCTGCCAATGCACGGCTTGATTCCATCAGCATTTCATCCGTGACACGTTTTGCTTCTGTCGCCAATACGCCTAGCCCAATACCTGGGAAGATGTAGCTGTTATTGCACTGGGCGATGGTGAAGGTTTTACCTCCGTCCAATACCACTGGCTCGAACGGGCTGCCCGTTGCCACAAGTGCTTCACCATTTGTCCAACGAAGAATATCAAAAGGTGTCGCTTCAACGCGGCTCGTTGGATTAGACAGTGGGAATACAATCGGACGATCACAATGCTCATGCATTGTTTTGATCACTTCTTCACTGAATAAGCCCGGCGCGCCAGATACTCCGATAAGTACAGTGGGCTTGGCGTTTTTCACGACATCAACCAATGAGATGTTCTGGTCAGCCAGCTCCCAGTTTTTAATGGCAGATGATTTCTGAACCAGGCGCTGTTGGAAATCCAACAAATTAGGCATGGCGTCAATCAACAAGCCCCAGCGATCGACCATGAACACGCGTTGGCGAGCTTCTTTGTCACTAATACCTTCAGAGACCATTTGCGCAATGATTGCTTCGGCAATGCCGCAACCTGCTGAGCCCGCGCCAAGAAAGGTAATACGTTGCTCAGAGAGTTTGGTGCCAGCCGCTTTACATGCAGCAATTAATGAGCCAACAGTAACGGCAGCCGTACCCTGTATGTCATCGTTAAAGCAACAAACACGGTCTTTGTAGCGCTCAAGAATCGGCATGGCATTCTTTTGAGCAAAATCTTCAAACTGAATAAGTGCATCAGGCCAGCGGTGTTGAACTGCTTGGATGAACTCTTCAATGAAGTCATCGTACTCTTGCCCAGTGATGCGCGTGTGTCGCCAACCCATATACATAGGATCAGAAAGGCGTTGTGGGTTGTTGGTACCGACATCAAGTACGATAGGTAGGGTATAAGCTGGACTGATACCACCACATGCGGTGTACAGTGCTAACTTACCGATAGGAATCCCCATACCGCCAATGCCCTGATCACCCAGACCGAGAATTCGCTCACCGTCAGTGACAACGATAACTTTGACGTTCTGACGAGAAGCATTGTTAAGCATGTCGTCAATACGGAAGCGATTAGGGTATGAAATAAACAGGCCACGACCACGACGGTAGATCTCAGAGAAATTCTCACAAGCCGCACCGACTGTTGGCGTGTAGATAATTGGCATCACTTCGCTGATATGGTTATTCACCAGACGGTAGAACAGGGTTTCGTTGGTATCTTGGATATTTCTTAAGTAAATGTGCTTATCCATGTCATTTTCAAAACGCAGATACTGTTTATAAGCACGTTCAGCTTGTTCTTCGATAGATTCGATAGCTTCTGGCAGAAGCCCCTCTAGGTTGAAGAACATGCGCTCTTCAACAGAGAATGCGCTGCCCTTGTTGAGGAGCGGTGTTTCAAGCAACGCTGGACCAGCGTATGGAATGTAGAGAGGGCGCTTTTGATTATGCATGGAGGAGACAACTCAACTCTTTCAGAATGATATTTTAATAGTAAGTATAACCAAGCACCTTGAATACGCAGGATTCGACAATATAAGGCTAGTTGGCTATGTGAGTAATTTGGACGTTGGAATAATTATCCAGAACGTCAATAGTAGAGGGATAGAGCCTATTGGTTCAAGTGCATTGTCAATAAACGCGTCTGCTGTTCACATAAACAGTGAGCTAGACCAAAGGCATTGGGTGGGAAACGACACATAACAGAGAAAACTTATCCTGAAGGTGCATACCTTCTTTTCTGAGGTACACTAGCAGCATTCCCATTCACACGCCTTCGTATTGAATTCATGAGCAAATCTAACCCAATTCAGATGACTCCCTCTAAAGTCATTCATCTTCCTATTGATTCGATTAAATCCGAGGTTGAAAGCGTACTAGCGCATCGCAACGTGATAATCCAATCGGACACTGGCACAGGAAAATCGACACGTTTACCTGTGTGGGCATCTAAATTAGGTAGGGTGCTCGTGATTGAACCGCGTCGTGTCGCGTGCACATCTCTCGCCGGGTTTGTGGCGGAAACCTTAAGCGGTGAAAAGGGCAAATCAGCGGCGGACCGAATTGGGCAACAAGTGGGTTATGCCATTAAGTTTGATTATCGATTCAGCGAAGATACCCAAATAGTATTCGCCACGCCTGGTGTGGTTTTACGTTGGTTTAGTGAAGACAAACTGGCGACGTTTGACGTGATAATGATTGATGAATTTCATGAACGCCGCGCAGAAACCGATTTACTCGCGGCCTTGTTAGTCAAACACAATGCGCATCGATTGATTATTACTTCCGCGACGTTGGAAAGCGAAAAACTCAGTTACTACTTTAATGCGGATTTGATAAAAGCAGATGTAAGTAGTTACGGTGTCACTATATCGCATCACGCGAATGACAGCCAATTGATGCCTTCAGGCAAGCAGCTTGAATTGCGGGTAAAGCCAATTGTCGAACTGGCACTGGCGCGTGGTGGCGATATATTGGTCTTTCTACCGGGAAAAAAAGAAATCAACGTATGTGCGTCGGCATTAAAAGGGCTGGAAGAAGAGTTTGGGGCTGATGTTATTCCTCTTCATGCATCTGTCACGGACGGTGACCGCAAACGAGCACTGCACTCAGCGAGCCATCAACGCATTGTGCTAGCGACTAACGTCGCTGAAACTTCTTTGACGATTCCGGGTATCGTGACGGTAATAGATACAGGGATGGAGCGACGAACGCACCAGCGCAATGGTCGTACCGCGCTCGCGCTACATGCGATATCAAAAGCCAGTGCGAAACAGCGAGCAGGGCGAGCAGGCCGGATAAGCGCTGGTTATTGTGAAAGGTTGTATGGCGAGCACGCGCCGTTGGAGGCTTTTACGCCACCGGAACTTGAGCGTGAAGATTTGATTGAAACCATGCTTGCGTCGGCATGTTGCGGATTCACATTAGATGAATTGTCTTTTCTTTCTGCGCTGCCTGACAAGTCATTGAATTCAGCTTATAACCGACTCATCACAATGGGGGCCATTGAAGACAGTGGTTCTGTGACTGAGCATGGCAAGTTGCTTTATCCATTGCCTATAGATTCATTGTTTGCCCACCTAATCTCCGGTATGACAAGTAAAACCAACAAAGAAGCCATGTGTGATCTCGTGGCGATACTTCAAACACCAATGTCTGTATGGAAAAGAAAAGCGGGTGATTTGGCGCTAGATAACGTGAAAGCTTGGAATCAAACGCTGTGTGACGCTGTCACATCTATCGCAGTGCTTCGTGGTGAGCAGCCAGAAGAAATTGATGTTGATCTGCTTGGGCTGGATGAAGCGAGGCGTTTGGCGGTGTCGTTGCGTGAGGCGTTTGAACTCCCACAATGGGAGGCTGCTAGCCGTTTCCAGCGAGAATCGTTTTTACGTAATGTCATAGACATTGCTCCAGAGTTGGCCTTTGTTAGAAGAGAAAAACGTCAACAGGCATTTGGCAATGGGATCAGTGAAGTTGTATTGAGTAGAGACAGTGATTTCGCACCAGAATATCAAGCGGCGATAGTGTTTGATCAATTCCACCTAGCGGGAAGAGGCGCTAAACAGACCACGTCATACGCGACCTGTATGTCTCCATTGCCTTATTCTTGGCTCGCGGATGCCAACATCGGGGATATAGAGGTTGCTGCACAGGTTGAGCGCAATGGTGAAGTGTTTGATGTTCGCCATCAAGTGTATGCAGGGAGAGTCATTGCCCAGTTTGAGCATCAAGCTGAAGGGGCGAGTTTGCTTAGGGCGATAGTAAATCAGATTCTTGATGGCGCTTTAATGGAAGGCGTTGGTGAAACGAGTCGCACCCAAATAGCTTACTGGAATTTATATCAACAATTGATCGCGGAAAAACCATTAGCTCCCGTTGATGTTGCTGAATGGCTAGAGGACAAACTGTCAGAGTTAGGGGTTGAAACTGCCGAAGACATGGAACTCATTGGTGATGATGACCTTCATTTCGATGGCATCCCTTCATGGGAGTTCGATGACTTTGTCCAAACCTATCCGTTACGGGTTGTATTGCCTGAACTGACGTTAAGCGCAGAATACTTTAGGTTTAAGCGCACCGTTGTTGTTCACCATGTTTCTGGAAACCGAAAAGACGGGCCTAAACGTTGGGAGCTTCCTTCATGGAATGGGTGGCGCGTGCAGTATAAAAAAGCGAGCCGAGTGGTAGATGTGAAATAAAAAAGCCACTTACCCAAAGGGAAGTGGCTTTGTATATACATAGCTAATACGTTTATGCGTGTAACTAAGTCAAGGAAGTCATAGTCAAGGCAGTCTTAGTCACGTAATTCTTAGTCACGGAAGTTATCAAACTGGAATGGCTGAAGATCAGATTCACGTGCCAACTGCATAACAGCTTGTAGATCATCACGTTTTTTTCCTGTGATGCGCACTTGTTCGCCTTGAATTTGCGCTTGCACTTTGATCTTGGCGTCTTTGATCATTTTCACCAGTTTCTTTGCAACCAACGCTTCAATGCCGTTTTTGAAGTGAACTTCTTGCGACCAAGTTTTACCGGTATGAACGACGTCTTTTGGTTCCATTGATCTGGCGTCTACGCCACGCTTTGCCAAATTACCACGAAGAATGTCGATCATTTGGGTGACTTGGAAGTCTGAATCAGCAGACACTTTCACGACTTCTTTGTTTAGTTCGAAGCTGGCTTCAACACCACGAAAATCAAAACGAGTAGCGAGTTCTCGCTTTGAGTTATCTACGGCGTTTCTTAGTTCAACGTTGTCAATTTCCGACACGATATCAAAAGAAGGCATAGTGTATTCCTGATGTTTATCTAATTAATAATATGAGTAACGATGCTAACGCTTTCTATGCGTTAGCTGTTACGTTTTTCTACAGCATCTGACAACATTTGTAGCATTGTCGTCGTATCGTTCCAGCTTAAACATGGGTCAGTAATAGACTGACCATAAGTTAAGCTATCAATTTTGTCTTTATCGACGGCTTGATTACCTTCTTCGATAAAGCTTTCCGCCATGATACCTGCAACAAAGGTATCGCCATCAGTGATCTGCTGGCAAATATCGGCTGCCACATCAATTTGGCGTTTATGCTGTTTCTCGCAGTTAGCATGGCTGAAGTCAACCACTAGGCGTGGCGTTAATTCAAAGGCACTAAGATCCTCAGCAGCTTTTGCAACATGTTCACGTTGATAGTTAGGCTGATGTCCGCCTCGCAGAATAACATGCCCATAAGGGTTGCCACTGGTGCGATAAATCGTCATGACACCTTGTTTGTCTGGCGAGCAGAAAAGGTGTGACGTTTGGCTCGAGCGAATGGCATCAATTGCGATTTTCGTGTTGCCGTCGGTGCCGTTTTTAAAACCAACTGGGCAAGAAAGTGCAGACGCCATTTCACGGTGGATTTGTGATTCCGTCGTACGCGCACCAATGGCGCCCCATGACACCAAATCGGCAATGTATTGACCTGTGATCATGTCGAGAAACTCGGTGGCGGTTGGCATACCAAGTTCGTTCACATCCAACAAGAATTTACGCGCTTTGAAGAGGCCTTCGCGAAGGTGGCAACTTCCATCAAGGTGAGGGTCATTGATCATGCCTTTCCAGCCAACGACGGTGCGTGGTTTTTCAAAGTAGGTGCGCATGATGATATGCAGCGTGTCGCGGTGGGTATCAGCGAATGCTTTTAAGCGTTTTGCGTAATCCAGCCCTGCTTCTGGGTCATGAATAGAGCAAGGGCCTACCACGACAAGCAGGCGGTTATCACGTCCAGCTAAAATGTCTTCAGCTTGCTGACGTGCTTGAGCGATATGGTTTGCAACATGATCAGAAAGTGGAGACGCAGCTTCCACTTCTGCTGGCGTTGGCAATGTGTCAACAGGTTGCGTTCTTAGTTCGTCGGTTTTAATCGGCATGGACACTGCCTTCCTTTACTTCAGCGTTGTTGCAAAGGCAGTAAGATACCAAAAATTCGGACTCAGAGAAGCAACGAGTTTATCTTTCAGCGATTTATTCTAGGTATTGGTGGGTATTTGTACTATTTTTGCTGCAATTTTACACGGCTCGCGCCGTAATAATCGTTGATAAGTAAAACTATGAACAAATTGATTTTTTCGCTTGTAACGCATTACTACTCTGGGTATGTTTTGAAGTAGATGGACGAAAATCAGGCGCTTGCGAAAAAGTCGCCAACAGTTCAACAGCTATTTGTGCCGTTTAGGCATGTTGATTTTTACAAGGCAGTATTGGTGCGCTATGTCTCAGATGGATTTGAATTATTCTACCGTTCTTAAAATTCCCGCTCAGCTTGATAACCCTGATCAGACCATAGGGCTCGTGGCATTGGGGCAGCTATATAATAATGTTGTTGGTGTTCACCCTGCATCGCTCGAAGATAAAAAACAGGCCATTGAATCGTTGGTGGAATTGCTTGAACAAGCCTACAAACGTGCGCCAGAACAACCCTTCCGTGTGATGTTAAATGAGCAGAGCGCGTTTTCTTTACGTGACCTTGAGCATGGAAACGTTGAACCGAGTGAAGCTAATCCTGCGATGGGGTTGCGAGGTGTCTCTCGTTTTGCCAGTAAAGTCGGGAAGCCGGGGTTTGTACTTGAATGTGACGTGCTGAAATCGGCGATTTATGACAAAAAACTTCCCATTGAGATCGTGGTACCATTTGTTCGTACGTCTAGCGAAGCCGCAACCATTATTGATTTACTCGCGGAACAAGGCCTTTGCCGCGGTGCAAATGGGTTAAAGGTATTACTTGCATGCCAACTGCCATCGAATGCGGTACTTGCTGAACCTTTGCTCGCTTACTTTGATGGCATCGTCATAGACGTGGACAATCTTGCAGCGTTCACTCTCGGTGTGGATTTTTATGATAATGCACTGCCATACGGGTTCAACAAGAACAATGAAGCGGTGCGCAGTTTGATTTTGGATACCATCAGAAAAACCCAATTGGCGGAAAAGCCTGTCCAAGTATTAGTTCAGCAAGCAGATAGTGCCATTGTTGAACTGGCCGAAGCTGCCAACGTGTCTGTTGTATATCAGTAAATACGAAGACCAGAACATTAGCTAAACGCCACGTCTAACGTGGCGTCTTAGTTTCATTCGTCGCTCAACGCATTGCCGCCATTTATGTTTGCCGTAACCTTTCTTGCTTTCTGCTTTCTGCTTTCTGCTTTCTGCTTCCTTGTTCTCGTTCGCATAAGTGCATTGGGTTTTCTCTACACGTAAAGCAATCAGGCGTCGTTTTCTTTTTGCTAGTGGTGAAAACAAGGAGAAACGTGCAATAAAAAACCAATCAAGTGTGGGTTTTTAAATTACTACAACCGTCAAAGCGATAAATCTCGTATACTGCGCGGTAGTTAAAATAGATGAGCAAAACCTCAATGATTAAAATTGGTCAGTTGAACACTCTTACTGTGGTCAAAGAAGTAGATTTCGGCGTATTCGTCGATGGTGGTGAGGACTATGGCAATATCTTACTGCCTAAGCGATATGTCCCGAAAGGCACGCGACTGGGCGATGAGATTGAGGTGTTCATCTATTTTGATTCACAAGATGAAATTATCGCCACCACAGAAAAGCCATTGGCGAGTGTTGGCCAGTTTGCAAAGCTTAATTGCATTAGCACGACACCGGTTGGCGCGTTTTTGAACTGGGGCCTACCAAAAGATTTGTTGGTGCCGTTCAGTGAACAACGCATGAAGATGCAAGAAAACCATTCGTACCTTGTTTACTTATACATGGATAATGCGTCTGGTCGAATTGTTGGCACGACTAAGTTCAACAAGTTTCTTGATAAAACCCCTGCGAGATACAAAGTGGGTGAGCAAGTGCATGTTACTGTCGTCGAGCAGACTGACTTGGGTTACAAATGTGCTATCAACGATGCTCACTCAGGTCTGATTTTCAAAACCGAAGCGTTCGGAAAGATCTTCGTCGGTAAATCACTGAAAGCGTTTGTTAAGCAGATTCGTGAAGATGGCAAAATTGACTTGTCGCTTCAAAAGCTTGGCAAAGGAAAGGTTGATGACTTGGCTGACAAAGTGATTCGTAGCTTGGAGCTGAAAGATGGCTTCTTACCAGTTACCGATAAGAGCAGCCCAACCGAAATTTTCGAAATTTTCCGCACCAGCAAGGCGACCTTCAAGAAAACCATCGGTAGTCTGTACAAAGAGCGTCGAATTCGTATCGAAAAAGACGGCATTTACCTTATCAAGTAAACCCGCACGACATGTATAGAAGAGAAGCTGCTTTGGCAGCTTTTTTTGTACCTGTACGTCATATATTGGGGTTCATAACGATGGAAACGGGTAGGAAGAGACATCAAGTTCTCTACGGAGGAGCAAGCTGCTTGCAAATTAAGGACAAAAAAAGAGCTCGGAACGATTCCTGTTCCGAGCTTAGGGGAATGGCTCGTTAGAGCCTTGCGCTAACTGGTTTAAATGGAGATTAATAACCTTTTAAAAGTTAGTCGCTGCAAGGCACAAAGGTTGTAGCATCATTAAGACTTTTAGCATCACTTAAGCAATGAATAAATTGACGTCTCTAACTAGCTCTCTAGGAAGGCCATTTTTGATCCGATTGCCTACCCATTTACCGATGCCGATAGGTTGATTTCGGTAACACACAATCACTTCACCTTTCCCCGATAGGTTCTCAGGACGAATATCTCTCCCCATGTACCACTCTTTAGCATCTTGTGCCGATAGGTTCACACATAGCGGTTCCGAACCATCCGCGAGCGCCATAATGGTTTCGTGCTGCCAGCGGTATCCGTTTTTGTGAGACTCTGCGAGCTTAAGGCCAATACGGTCGAATTTAATTTCCGGCAGGATTGATTCTACGGCGGCTGGGAATATCCATACTTCTTTTTCGCGCAACCAAACGTTTGATGATTGAGGAATCTCAATACCTAACGTCGCTTTAAGTGACGCTTCAACCGATTCTGCATCGGCTGGTTTGGCTTTTTGGAATGGGAATTTGCGCGGGCGTTTTTTGATCATTTCGCTGCCGACGTTCTGTGTTTTACGAAGGCGAGCGACAAAGAAACCTTCGCTGTCGAAGATTTGCGGGAACACATGAAGAAAGCCTTCTTCTGTACATGCAGCGTCTGCGCCGTTGAACAGTGTACTGAGTGATTCAAACTCGACGGCATCACCAAAAGTTTGCTTTAAGAAATGGCAAACATCTTGGTTTTCTTCGTGACTCAATGTGCAGGTTGAATACACCAAGGTTCCGCCTGCTTTCAACGCATGAAACGCACTGACGATTAAGTCTTTTTGCGTATTAGCGATGTCATTAACCGCTTCTAGGCTCCAATTCGCGAATGCGTCGGCATCTTTACGAATGGTTCCTTCGCCAGAACAAGGTGCATCAAGCAATATGGCATCGAATGTTTCTGGTAGCCATTCACCAAATACACGGCCGTCATATTTTGTTAAGGCAACATTGTGTACGCCGCAACGAAGCAAGTTGGCGTGCAGTACTTTTACGCGACTGGCAGAGTATTCATTAGCAACCAGTAAGCCCGAATTCCCCACAGCAGCGGCGATTTGGGTAGTTTTGGAGCCAGGAGCGGCCGCCATGTCGAGTAGTCGTTCCCACTCACCTTGGTTGTTCTCCATCAGCGCCGTTACCGGCAGCATGGAACTCGCTTCTTGAATATAGAAAAGTCCCGCCATGTGCTCGGCGGTATTGCCTAGTGGTACGGCTTCGTTTTCATCTTCATCGATCCAGAAACCCGTCTCACACCAAGGTACGGGTGTTAGCGTCCAGCCTTTCTCTGCCGCTCTGACCTTAAAATCTTCAACTGACGTTTTAAGTGTATTAACGCGAATACTTCGACGCAGTGGGCGCTGACAGGCGGCCACAAAATCTGTCATGGAAAGATGGGAAGGCAGGATTTGCTCTATTTGCGCTAAGAACAATGCTGGCATGTCGATATTTGGATGCACCTGAACGGTCTCTCTATGGGGTTTCTGAACGGGGGAGTGTAAAAGGAAAGTGATTGAGAAACCAGATGGAAGCGTTTGTCAGCTGATAAAAAGGCGCGAAACCTGTAGGATTCGCGCCTTAATAGGGCCACTTACACCCAATTAACCTGAATCCTGCGCCTTCAGGTTATATGGGGATATGGTTTATCGGTAATCAGAAATACGGAATAGCCGTGCGCCAAGACGTCCATTCCGGTTTGGGTGTTTTATGAAGTAAGAAATGCTGATCAGTTCTCGCGGGGTTAGCGAGCTTTTCGCCTTCAGGGGTCGCAAAGGCTATGCCGCCTTTCAAAATGCTATCCAACGAACCCGTGCGAATGTTGGCGCCAGTCAAGCCAATAGAAACATCGACACCCGATTGGTTCCAGAATACCGTATTGCTTCTAACGAGGTGTTTGTAATCATCACTGATTTTTACTTCAATCAGTACGCGATCGGCAAAGCGGCCTAAGGTCACGTTTGTCACTGCACCCACTTCGAAGTCTCGGAATAGGATAGGGGCACCTATAGAAACAGAGCCTCGGTTTTCACTTTCTAATACCAATGTTAAGCCACCAGCGTATTCAGCCGACTTGTGTAGCTGGAATGACTGACGTTTCGCCCCTTTACCGGGTACGACAGATATGTATGCGCCAAACAACGAATCTAGGTTCTCTGTTTTAGTCAGGCTGAGAGAGGGCTGAGCTACCCAAAAATAACTGGTTGCGCGTGCAAGTTGTTCCGAAAACTCAGGGTAGATAGTCGCATTGATCATTACGCCATCATCTTGAAACGCTGGAGAGAGCTTAGTGATTTCACCCACGTCCACCCCTTGGTAGCGAATTTTGCTACCTGAAGAGAGGCCAATTGCGTTATCTGCGGTAAATGTCAGTTTTACGCCATAGTTTTGCGCATCAGTAAAACTGTCATAGAGTTTCCAATGCTTACCGACTTTATTGTCAATTCCCTCTATCTCACCAAAAGATATTCCACCGGCAATCATGGATTTCAATGAGCCAGTATCAATTTGCACGCCAGATAAGCCTGCTTTGATATCCACACCTGAATGGTTCCAAAACACAGAGTTTGGTGTAACCAAATGGTGATATCTATTATCAATTTGAATCGTTACATGTACTTGTTGTTTGGTGAGTTCAAAGCGTTCAACCTTGCCTACGTTAAAGTTTTTGTACATCACAGGGCTGCCTTCAGAAACTGACGGCAATTTATTCGCGATGAGTGTTATGCGCTTAAAGCCTCTCAATGCTTGTTTAGCGTTTCGCGCAAGAATTTCTGACCCAAACAAGGTGTACTCTGATTGTGCTTGATGATCGCCTTCGCTGGTGAATCCAATGCTCTTATCCACCATTTGCGTAAATGTTGGCACGCTAAACTCGATCCCTTCGGCATTGATTTGACCGTTAATTCCACCTAAGACATAGAAGCGAGAGTCGCTCTTTACGAGGTGCTTGTAGTTTGGATCAACGACAAGACTGATCGAAACATCATTGGGGTTTAACTGTGTTTTATGCACAAAGCCCACTTGGATACCGCGATAAATTAATTTGGTGCCTTCTTTTAGCCCCCAGATGTTCTCGGCGTTGAGTGTAATGGTTAATGCACGAGGATCATTGGCAAGTACGGTTTGAGTTGTTTGAGCAACGAAATCGTGCGTTTTTTCTCCGTCACCTGGTTCAATGGAGAGGGTATTGCCCGTCACCAAGTTGCTGATGTTCTTAACGCCGCCTAATGAGACTTCTGGAGCATTGATGATGAACTGAGACCCAGTGGTGAGTGTCCATGCCATGGAAGGATTGATATTGGCTTTTGCGACTGTGCCGGAAAACGAGTTATTAAAATCAATACCATTGAGACGCCCAATCTCTAAGCCTTGATAAACAATGGGAGAGTGCGGATTAGTGATTCCATGGTTTTCAGGGAGCACGATCGAAATAGGAAGGCCACGATCTGTGTCATTGATTGAGCGATACAATGTGAATGTGTGTAACGGCGTCACCAACTCTCCGCCTTGTGGCGAATCAAAGGCGATACCACCAGCCAAAACTGAAGCAAGATTTTCTACGTTGATATCTACGCCACTAAAACCAATGTCAGCGCTCACGCCGCTGACATTCCAGAACTTCGATGTTTTCATCACCAGTTTGGCATATTCTTTTTTAACACTTAGTGACACTGTCACGCCTTGCTTGTCTGACGTTAATCGGTAGTCCACCACTTCGCCAACGCGGATTTTCTTGAAATAAATCCCAGAGCCAATACTTAACGAACCTAAGTCAGGTGCTTGCAGCTGGATGTGCAAGTTGCCATCTTCAGAGATGTTCACAGGCGGTTCTTCAGCAGCCACAAAAGTGTTGCGTACGTCCCCGCTACCCGGTTGAACCGCGATGTAATTACCTGAAACCAGCGTATCTAGTCCTGAGATTCCTGTGATAGATGCTTTTGGTCGTACCACCCAAAACACAGTGTTTTGGCGAAGGATTTTAGTGGCTTCTGGGTAGATTTCAGCTTCGGCAGAGATGCTCTTTAAATCGTCAGACAGTGTGATCTTTCGAACGATACCGACTTCCAAGCCTTGGTAACGAATAGCGGTTCTACCTGCTTCGATACCTTGTGCATCGGTGAAGTATATTTGAATGCGTTCGCCTGCTTCATTGACAGATTTGTATAGCAGCCAGCCAGCAAGTAAGAAGGCGAGAGCGGTAAAAATCCAAAGAGGAGAAATACTTCTATCTTTTTTGAGTTGAGGTGTGGTCACTGGAGAGTGTTCAACGTTGCTCATGTTTGTCCCAAATAAGTCGAGAATCGAGGCTACCAGCGGAAATCATGGTTAATACCACAACCAATCCGAAGGCAATAGCGCCGGGCCCAGGAGTAAAATCTAATAGGTTACCGCGATCAATCAGAGACACCATGATAGCAATGACGCAGAGATCCATCATTGACCATTTGCCTATCCATTTGACGAAACGGTACATTTTCATTCGCTGTCCGCGACCAGAATCAACTTTCAAATGAATACAAATCAAAATGTATAGAAGGCCGATAATCTTAGCGACGGGAACGATAATACTGGCTGTAAATATAATGATGGCTATGCCATACATTCCTTGTTTGATAAGACCTGCCACGCCAGAAAAAATCGTATCTTCAAATCGTTTACCGTTACTCAGTAATACAGATATCGGGTAGAAGTTGGCAGGAAAGATAAACACAATGGCTGCAAGCAGGGATGCCCACGTCTTTTGCAGGCTTTGAAAGGTACGCTTTTCTAGCTTTGCTGTACATCGCTTGCAGTGCGTGTGGTCGGATTGTTGTGTTAACCCACAATGCTGGCAACGAATGATTGATGTTGTGTCGGTATCACCAAGTTCAATGTCTTGAAGGGCGACATTATTTCTGCTCAACGCCTCCCAGTATCGAGCTGGAGATACGCGAGAGAGTAGGTAAGCCATTAACACTTGCAGAAACACAAAACTCAGTAAGGCGGGACCGACTGAAAGCTCGGCAATTTCTATGACCTTAAACCCAGCAACTGCAAGGCTGACCAAAAAGACATCAATCATAACCCAATGCTTAACAACCTTGAGTAAGTAAGTCGCTATATATAGAGAGCGAACTTGCTTAGCCTTTAAGGCGAGGTTCGCCACGAGAATAGAGATTAAAAATACCAAAGGGGCGATGGCAGTCGTCGCAATCACCAACACGCCAACAAAAGGGAATGTGTTGAGCAGCATGATTCCGCCGCTGGTGACCGTGGTGTTGAGTGTCACACCGAATAAATCAATTGAAATGAGAGGGAAAAGCTGGGCAGGTAAAAATAGAGCAAGCGCTGCAAGCGTAATCGCAATCTCACCCGAACGACTCAGTGATGAGTTTTTGATTACACGGGAGCCGCATGTCGGACAGCAAGCACTGAACCCACGCTGTGTGGGGATTTGTTGCAGTAACAAATCACAGGATGTGCACTTAAGCACGCGCATGGCGTCTATTCCCCTTTGGTGGTTCGAGTTACCCTTAGGCGTGGATATAATTTATAACCTAACACCACATATTCTGGGGTGTTTATATCGAGCCCCGATCCTTGGGATACTTCAGTTAGCGCTGAATCTACCTACATCACTTATTGATACTTCATCGAATTCGAGTGTTTTGGCAAATGTGCATCTTAATCAATCTGTTACTTAAGAACACGTACTTTTTATCAAATTCGCGTTTCTTTTCGCCATGTATTGATGTCAATGTAAAACATAGGCAAGGTACCGTTATTGAACACTTCCACAATAGGTTTTATTTTAGTCTTTATGACATAACGGATACCATGATAAATGAATAACAAAGAAGAATTCTATGCACTAATTGCCCGACAAGCTGTATCGCTTGTTGAAAATGAACCAAATCTTATCGCTAACCTCGCGAATATCAGTGCACTTTTGTTTCAATCGTTAGAAGATATCAATTGGGCTGGTTTTTATCTCGATGACGGGAGCGAACTTGTTCTTGGTCCATTCCAAGGGAAAACCGCTTGTGTGAGAATTCCCTATCAGAGAGGGGTCTGTGGAAGTGCATTCAGTCACAAACGTGTTGAAAGGGTGGATGATGTACATCTTTTTGAAGGTCATATCGCATGTGATGCAGCAAGTAACTCAGAAATTGTTTTACCTTTGTATCAAGGTGAGAAGCTATTGGGTGTTTTGGACATAGATTCGCCAAAAAATGCAAGATTTGATCGCGATGATGAAACCGGACTCACTTTATTGGTCAATGAATTGCAAAAACACCTCTAAATTTAAGGTTCTCTGTGGTTTTTCAGGCACAGGTATCTATAATACGCAGCACTAAATTTGTTAACTCGTACATGATCTCTGTTGTCGCCATTGCGCTAAGAGACAGGAAGAAAAATGGAAAACACTGAAAAATTAGCTAACAGCAAGCAAGTTATCGCCTATATCGCTGAACGTTTCCCGAAGTGCTTTACCCTTGAAGGTGAAGCGCGTCCACTGAAAATAGGCATATTCCAAGACTTGGCTGAACGTCTTGCTGATGATGCTAAAGTCAGTAAAACTCAACTTCGCGCGGCACTACGCCAATATACATCTTCCTGGCGTTACCTATACGGCGTAAAAGCTGGCGCTGTTCGTGTTGATCTTGACGGCAACGATTGTGGTGAGCTAGAGCAAGAGCATGTTGACCATGCTCAAACTGCATTGGCAGAAAGCAAAGCACGCGCTGCAGAACGTCGTAAAGAGCAAGCAGCGAAGAATGGCGATAAAAAAGCCAACGCAAAAGAGAAAAGAGCGCCAAAATCAAATAAATCAACAGCTAACCAAGCAAATTCTCGACCAGCTAAGGCAAAGAATACTAAGCTTGTTAAGAAGCCAGTTGAGCCACGTCGTGAACTCAAGGCTGAAGATATTGTCGTAGGTAAAGACGTAAACGTTAATATGGGCAATGGCAACATGCCTGCTACGATTGTAGAACTCAACAAGGACGAGGTTCGCGTTCGTTTAAGCAATGGTCTAACCATGCTAGTAAAAGCGGAGCACCTCAGTTCGTAAAGGAGATACCTCGACGCATGATAGGTCGATTCCGCTTTTCCGTGATTGCTGCCAGCTTGATGCTGGCAGCATCCACTCAGGCCCTAGAGGCCAGTTACGACACTGCTGAGTTACCTACGCTGGTTTCAGAACCTCAGCACAAGGCCGCAAGTATGCGGATAACCAACAGTTTTGAAAAATCGCATTACAAACAGTTCACGCTGGATGATGAGTTTTCTTCTCAGGTCTTTGACCGCTATCTCGAAACATTAGACTTTAATCGCCTATTCCTCACGCAGGTAGAGGTAGATGCGCTGTCAAAATGGCGTAATAACATTGATGAGCAACTTCGTTCTGGTGATACGTCTGCCGCATATGACATTTTCAATACGTCATTGAAGAAGCGTTTTGAACGCTACCAGTACGCGCTTTCTTTGCTCGACAGTGAAATTACGTTCGATGCAGATGAAAATATGTTGATTGACCGAAGCGAAGAGCCTTGGGCAAAAGACACTGCAGAGCTCAATGAGCTTTGGCGAAAACGCGTTAAAAATGATGCACTAAATTTGAAATTGGCAGGGAAAACGTGGCCTGAAATTCAGGAAACACTGTCAAAGCGTTACAACAGTGCCATTAAACGTCTTACCCAAACAAAAAGCGAAGATGTGTTTCAAGTTTACTTGAATGCTTTCTCTCGTGAAGTCGATCCACACACTAGCTACCTTTCTCCGCGTAACGCTGAGCAATTCCAGTCTGAGATGAATCTGTCTCTTGAAGGTATCGGTGCTGTGCTGCAAGTCGAAGATGACTTTACGGTTATCCGTTCGCTTGTTGCTGGTGGACCAGCGTCAAAATCCAAAAAGCTTTCTCCTGGCGATCGTATTATCGGTGTAGCTCAGGGAGCCGAGCAGGTTATTGATGTTATCGGTTGGAGATTGGATGACGTTGTTCAATTGATTAAAGGGCCCAAGGGGAGTGAGGTTCAACTTCAAATACTTCCTGAAGGTGCAAATGCCAAAAGTTACAATGTCACTTTAGTTCGTGACAAAATCAGACTTGAAGATCGTGCGGTGAAATCAGAAGTGATTGAGCAGGCAGGATCCAAAATTGGTGTGATTTCAGTACCAAGCTTCTATGTGGGGCTGGCTGAAGACACGAAGAAAGAAATTGCGAATCTGAAGAAAGAAAACGTTAGCGGTATCGTCGTAGATCTTCGAAACAATGGCGGTGGTGCACTGAGTGAAGCGTCGGCATTGACTGGCCTGTTTATTCAAAGCGGTCCAGTTGTTCAAGTACGCGATACTTACGGTCGAGTAAAAGTTAACAGCGATAATGATAATGCCATCTACTATGATGGGCCACTCACTGCGTTGATTAACCGCTATTCTGCGTCTGCGTCTGAAATCTTTGCTGCTGCACTTCAAGATTATGGTCGCGCGGTGATATTGGGTGAGCAATCTTTTGGTAAGGGTACCGTTCAACAACACCGTTCGCTGCAAAAGATATATGACTTTCCTGATAAGCCATTGGGTCATGTTCAATACACGATCCAAAAATTCTACCGTATTAATGGTGGTAGCACGCAACACCTAGGTGTAGTGCCAGACATCGCGTTTCCAACAGCCATCGATCCGGCTGAAACGGGTGAGAGTGTTGAAGACAATGCACTTCCTTGGGATAGCATTGCACCAGCAGCTTATAAAACCGTCGGAGAATTTAAAGGCTCACTGTCTAAATTGGACAAAGCACATCAGGCTCGAATAAACGCCGACCCTGAGTTTGCGTTTATATTAAGTGATATTGAAGAGTATCAATCATTGAAAGACATCAATACGATCTCTCTTAGTGAAAAAGTGCGAATCAAAGAGCAAGAAGAGTCGGATGTAAAGCGTCTTACGCGATTGAATGAACGTCAATCTCAGTTGGGCAAGCCTGTCTTCAAGACATTGGACGATGTTCCAAAAGATTATGAAGAACCTGACGCTTACCTCAATGAGGCGACGTTAATCACGCTTGATCTTGCGAAGAAGCTGAATAGCTAGTTATGGTATTCTGAACTTACCTAGTAGAAGCGGGCATTAGCCCGCTTTTTTTCAATCGTTATATTCTCAAAATCCAGAATAAAACCGTCCCTTACAGTGATATGCGTCTAAAATTAACAGTGCGTAATCAAATTAAGGGGAAGCGGATGAGTAAGTGGATTAGCCTAATGATTGTCGTTATCTCTGTGTCGATGCCAGTGAAAGCGCAAGACCTCACCCAGTTTGATTTTCCTTTACTCATTGGAGATTGGTACTGGTTCAGCCCTGATCAGCAGCAAGACAACACAAACGAAGAAACCACATATAAAGCCATCAATATATCCTTTGGTTCTGATTATCGTTTCGATGTGAAGCTTCTTAAAAGCGACGGTGAAATCGAAGAGGCAGAAGGATTCTACGATTTAGACGAAAATACGTTGGTTCTTAACGATGACTTCGGAGATTCCCAACAGCATGAATACAAGCTCAGCCATAATCAGTTAATGTTGAAAGGCGCTAAGTTCACTAAAATTTTGCCACACAACTTATCTGGAGCTTGGTTCAGCGATGTGATTGGCGGAAAGGATGTCGATGAGCGAGTGGATGAACTTGCGTTAATGCTACGTCCAGACTTTCTGTTTTCCGTTCGCGTGTCCGGTAAGCAAGGGCAGCAGGTTACACATCGTGGCGTGTACTTTTTAGAGAATGATCATCTTGTTTTGATTTATCGTGGCGGACAACAAGATTCACAGTTTGAGTTGGATTCAAATACGTTGACGCTAACCAATACGCAATTTGGAATGGAAGCCGTGCTTCGACGCCAATTAGAGTGACGAATGTTTGTTATGCGGGTTGTTCAATTTTATATGTACGACTAGGAAACTGAAAAAGGGCGCTAATGGTTAGCGCCCTTTTTTTGATGAGTCTGATGAATGGCTCGGATTCGGATGACGTGATTTATGATGAGCGTCTTCAAAGACAGTTAGATATTAAAGGCCTTTTTAAGTGCATCAAGATATTCGTGATCACGACAAATTGACTTACCGGGTTCATCAGAAATTTTGGCCACGGGTTTTCCGTTACACGACACCAGCTTAATCACAATGTTTAGTGTTTCCACCTCGGGTAGGTGACAGGTGAGTTGAGTGCCAATGCCAAACGATGTGTTTATTCGGCCACAAAAATGATGGTGAATATACAGTGCTTTGTTGATCGTGAGGCCATCAGAAAAAATAAGCGTCTTTTCCATCGGATCGATGCCTAAGCTCTCATAATGTCCAATGGCTTTTTCACCCCATGCAATAGGATCACCACTGTCATGGCGAAGTCCCGAAAACTGATGGCTCAAATAGGGGGTGAAGTCGTTTAAGAACGCGTCCATATTGATACAGTCAGTTAGCGCGATCCCAAGTCTATTGGGATATTCTTGTAACCATCGGTTCAATGCTAATTGCTGCGAATCTGCCAAGTCACCGGTCAATTGCTGATGCGCCTGGAACCATTCATGCGCTTGAGTTCCTACGGCTGGGATACCATGTTTCATAGCCAGTAGTAAATTTGACGTACCACCAAAGTGTGCAGAGTAGTGGACGAGGTGCTTAACAATGGCATGATGTACAGCCTTTGAAAAACGACGACGTGTTCCAAAGTCAACGAACTGAAACCCTTTGTCTGCATCGGCCACAGATAAGGAAGCCAGTTTGGATTTAAGTAAATTGACGGCTTGTTTAGGTCCTGATTTCGGATATTTTTCGTGACAACGTAACTCGCAAATTATAGCAAGAAGAGGCACTTCCCATAGGATGATATCGAGCCATTTACCTTCTATGTGTATCGCTAATTGATTGTCTGAAATCGAAACGGTTACTTGGTCTTTGTTCAATGCAAAACATGATAAAAATGCTAAGTAATCAGGTTGATACAAACCAAGTGTAGAAAGGTATTCAAGCTCAGTAGAGGTAAAGCGTAAATCGGATAGGGCCCGAATTTCAGACTCTATTTTCTCTTTTAACGCAGAAAGACTTTCATTGCTGCGACAATGAAATTCGGCAGAAGCGATCACATCAGGGTAGTGATGGTAGATAGCTTGCTGCATATTTAACTTATAGGCATCCGTGTCTAGCAATGACGAAATAATGGGCGTTTGCATGCCTTAAAAAGTACCTCTGAATTGAGTGTTCGCGCAGTCGCGGCAATTCTCGCCTAGTTGTTCCAGGCCGTTTATATTTAAGGGTGCAAATTTAACGTCAAACTGGCCTATGTAGTCAACCTATTGATAATCAGATCTCGCTCTGTTTTTTTTTATCGTACTAGCGTGTTTGGTTATTCAGTACACAGTTAAGCTATAGCAATAGGTTGTGTTAGTGAGTATCTTAGAAGATTACTCCGAAAATCAGACATAAGCTTGGCGTATTTAACTGCCAAGCTGATATTCGTTATGCAATAAAAGGAATCTGACATGACGCAACAACCTCAGGCTAAGTACCGTAAAGATTACAAAGCTCCTGACTTTACGATAACGCATATCGACTTGGATTTTGATCTTCAAGCATCAATGAGTCGCGTAATCGCGAAAAGCCGAATAACGCAGCAGGTTACTGGCGCAGATTCTATGTTTCTGGATGGCGATGCGCTGTCACTGCAACGCGTAGAAGTTAATGGACAACCGTGGCCGCACTATGAAGAAACCTCTGAAGGTCTTCATCTTTCGCAATTACCAAGTGAGTTTGACTTAGAGATTGAAACCCACATTGATGCTGCAGCTAATACTTCGTTAGAAGGTCTGTACCTTTCCGATGGCGCGTATTGCACTCAATGTGAAGCAGAAGGTTTCCGCCGTATTACATACTATCTCGACCGACCTGACGTTCTCGCAAAATTTACGACAAAGATAACCGCCGATAAAGCAGCGTTTCCTTTTCTTTTAAGTAATGGCAATAAAGTTGGTGCTGGTGAGTTAAGCGATGGACGCCACTGGGTGCAGTGGGAAGACCCTTATGCGAAACCGAGTTACTTGTTTGCGCTAGTCGCGGGTGACTTCGATTTGTTAAGCGATAACTTCAAAACCCGAAGCGGGCGAGATGTAGCCCTAGAAATTTTTGTTGATAAAGGTAACTTAAATCGCGCTGAACATGCCATGACATCTTTGAAGAACTCAATGAAGTGGGATGAGGATCGTTTTGATCTTGAATATGATCTTGATATCTACATGATCGTTGCAGTTGATTTTTTCAATATGGGTGCCATGGAGAATAAAGGCCTGAATGTCTTTAACTCCAAGTATGTTTTGGCTAACTCAGATACAGCAACAGATACGGATTATCTGGGTATTGAAGCTGTTATTGGTCATGAGTACTTCCACAACTGGACGGGTAACCGTGTTACTTGTCGTGATTGGTTTCAATTGAGCCTTAAAGAAGGCCTAACGGTTTTCCGTGATCAGGAGTTCTCTTCTGATCTTGGCTCTCGTGCTGTGAACCGTATTAATAATGTCCGTATCGTTCGCGGTCCTCAGTTTGCAGAAGATCGCAGCCCAATGGCGCACCCAATTCGTCCTGAAAAAGTTATCGAAATGAATAACTTTTACACACTAACTGTTTATGAAAAGGGCAGTGAAGTCATCCGAATGATGCACACCTTACTGGGCGAAGAGAACTTTCAGCGTGGCATGAAATTGTATTTTGAACGCCATGATGGAACTGCAGCGACTTGCGAAGATTTTGTTAAGGCGATGGAAGACGCTTCAGACGCAGATTTAGCGCAATTCCGTTTATGGTACAGCCAATCGGGCACTCCCGAATTAACGGTTACCAGTGATTTTGACGACAAGGCTAATACCTTGTCTCTGACAGTGAAGCAGTACACACCATCAACGGCAGATCAAAAAGAGAAGCTCCCTCTACTCATCCCATTCGACATTGAGTTGTACGCGGCAAATGGTGATGTTATCGAGTTACAGCGTAACGGAGTGGCGGTAGATAACGTTCTTCGCGTTACAGAAGCAAAGCAAACTTTCGTGTTTGATAACGTGGAAGAGAATCCTGTTATCTCAATGCTTAGAGAGTTCTCTGCGCCAGTGACGCTCAATTATGAATACTCAGACGAAGACTTGGCCTTCTTAATGGTCCATGCTCGTAATGAATTTGCGCGCTGGGACGCGGGACAGATGTTACTGGCTAAACATATCAAAGCTAATGTAGCTCGTGTTCAAGCGGGTGAAACAATCATTTTCCCAGAAGAAGTTGTCGATGCATTTCGTGGCGTGTTACTGAGTGAAGAACTTGATGTCGCACTTATTGCTGAAGTCATGACCCTGCCTAGCGAGAATGAAATCGGTGGTTGGTTCGATGTTGTTGATGTGGATGCTATTCACCAAGTACGTGATGCCATCAAGCTTAGTCTTTCAACTGCACTGGCTGATGAATTGAGCGCGCTCTACCATTCATTGAATCAACGAACTTATACCATTACGCATGAATCTATTGGCAAACGTAGTCTTCGCAATGTGTGTTTGGGGTATCTTGCTCTTGGTGAGCAAGGCAATGCATTGGTATCTGCACATTTTGAAACTGCAAATAACATGACAGATACAGCAGCGGCTCTGGCTGCAGCAACCCATGCAGAATTAACAAATCGTGACGCAGTGATGGCGGCATTTAGTGACAAATGGCAGCACGATGGTTTGGTTATGGATAAGTGGTTCCTTCTTCAAGGGTGTAATCCATCAGTAGGGGCATTGGATAATGTGAAAGCGCAGATGTCTCATCCCGCATTCAGCTTGAAGAACCCAAACCGCACGCGTTCTTTGATTGGGGCATTTTGTAACAATAACCCTGTTCATTTCCACGCAAAAGATGGGGCAGGCTATAAGTTCTTGTCTGATATTTTGATTCAACTAAATGAATCTAACCCTCAAGTCGCGTCAAGGCTTATAGATCCATTGCTGAAATTTAAGCGCTTTGATAGTGATCGTCAGTCATTGATGCGAGCTCAACTCGAACGACTGGCATTGTTAGATAACCTTGCTAAAGATCTTTACGAGAAAATCAATAAAGCACTCGAAGTGTAAAGACGGCACTTGATAAAATCGCTGGAATAAGTAATTTAAAGCCGTCACACAGGAGACGGCTTTTTTTATGAACGCGAATGTCTATTTATTTACTTTGGATATCTCATACCATGTCTTTCTGCAACATTATGCGGGCGCTGCCTCAACCGTTGTCGTTAGAACAGACAAAGGGTTAACACTGCAACTGCCTGCATCGCGCCTACGTCCATACCTTACTCAAAGAGGCTTAAAAGGGAACTTTCGTCTCATTGTTGATGGTGCCAATCGTTTTAAATCTCTCGAGCAAATAGCGTAAACCGTACGGCAATCACATATCCAAAAACTCGAACGTAATTAACGTTATTTGATGTAACGAAATTATTAACAAAGTCGTAAACTACTCCATACGTCGCAAAGACTAATTAACTTCTATACTCATAGCGATTACATAAAAAATATATGGAGTAAACCATGACCGCGCGTGACCCTATTGTGCCGGTGTTGCTTGAGAAAGTTTATCACCTCATTGCTGAAAAACTGGACAAGAAACAACAACCACTCGTAGAAACTTTGGCAAAAAGGATTTTGGGTCCCATCTCAGATGATGATTTACAGGAAAGGAATGAATCCGACCTCTACGGCGCTGTTATCAGCCTGTGGCATCATCTAAATACGTTCGAACAAGATAAGATCTTTGTAAAGGTATTCAACCCTACATTGAGCGGCAATGGGTGGCAGTCAACACATACAATCGTTGAGATAGTCACGCCGGATGCACCTTTCTTGGTTGATTCTGTTCGCATGGCTTTGAATCGTCTTGATATAGCTTCGCACCTCATGCTCAATGGGCCGTTGCATGTATTAAAAGACAGTGGTGGGCATGTTGTCGAGATTGGCGGAGAGAAGGGGGTTCGTCAAACCGTCTTCCATCTAGAAATCGACCGCATGACCAGCAAAAAAGAAATGGCAGCTTTGGAAGCAGAGGTAACGGAAACGCTTACCGATGTTGCGCTAATCGTTAATGATTGGCAACCAATGCAAGCCAAAATGCAGGAATTGATTGCAGCGCTTAAGAAAGATAAGCCGCCTGTCGATAAAGAACGTAAAGATGAAGCGGTTGAGTTTCTTCAGTGGATTGGTTCCCACAATTTCACGTTTATGGGTTACAAGTATTATGAGCTGAATGCCATAGAGGGTGACCATGAACTCAAACCGTCTAGTGAACAAGGTTTGGGTCTGGCTAAGAAGCTAGATCTTAAACGACCGGGCGTTAAATTATCTGCAATGCCAGAGTCAGCTCGTGCGACTGCTCTTCGTAAAGAATTGCTGATTATCAACAAAGGTAGCAGTAAATCTCGAGTTCACCGTCCCGCATACATGGATTACATTGGCCTAAAGAGTTTTGATAAAAAGGGCAATGTGATAGGTGAACACCGTTTCCATGGCCTCTATGCTTCAGCTGCATACAACCAGGCAACCAATGCGATCCCTGTTTTGCGTAACAAAGTGCAGCGGATCCTAGAGATCAGTGGTTACTACCAAGGATCCCATTCGTGGAAAGCGCTCGCCAACATTATTGAAAACTTCCCTCGTGATGAGCTGTTCCAAGCATCTGAAGCTGAAATGCTCGATATTGGGATGGGCATTGTACAGGTACAAGATCGCGATATGTTGCGTGTATTCGTACGACGTGACCCATTTGGACGTTTCTTTTCGTGCATGGTGTATGTGGCGCGTGAACGCTATAACACTGAATTCCGTATCGCAGCTCAACGTATTTTGAAGAACTACTTTGGCTCTGAACAGGAAGTGGAATTCAATACGTTCTTCTCTGAAAGCCCGCTCGCGAGAACGCATTACATTGTGCGTGTTGATAACAACAACTTTGATATTGATGTGAAGAAATTGGAGCAGAACCTGACTGAAGCCGCGTCTTCTTGGGATGATCGTCTACAAGAATCTGTCATTGCAAACTTTGGTGAGAATAGCGGTACGCCAATTGCGAAACGCTATCTTGGTGCTTTCCCTCGCTCATACAAAGAAGCCATGTTGCCAGGTTCGGCGGTGGCTGATATCGAGCGACTGGAAAACTTGGGCGAAGACAATAAGCTAGATATGCTGTTCTACCGACCACAGGAAGAACCTTCAACGTCTCGCGCTGTTCGTCTAAAACTGTTCCAAAAAGATGAAGCAATTCACTTGTCTGATGTGATGCCAATGCTCGAAAACCTTGGTTTACGTGTTATTGGTGAATCGCCATACAAGGTAACAACAACGACAGGTGATGTGTTCTGGATCCTCGACTTCTCGATGTTACATAGTGCGAGTAACAGCTTCGATCTTTCAGAAGCGCGTGATCGTTTCCAAGAAGCATTCGCGGCTATTTGGCATGGTCGATTAGAAAGCGATGGTTTCAACCGTTTGGTGCTAAATGCTGGTTTAACAGGGCGAGAAGTCACGATCCTTCGTTCTTATGCTCGTTATATGCGTCAAGTGGCATTCCCATTTAGCCAAACATACATCGAAGACACGTTAGCGTCTCATGCTGATTTGGCTCAATATCTGGTTAACCTGTTTAATACTCGCTTCAAGCCGTCAAAGACTAGTGATAAAGAACAGGCTCGAATCATCGCTCAGATAGAAGAAGAGCTCGAGAACGTTGAGAGCTTGGATGATGATCGTATTATCCGTCGTTACATGGAAATGATCCTTGCGACTTTACGTACGAACTACTTCCAAAAAGACAAGGTGACGGGGGAGTTTAAAGACTATCTGTCTTTGAAACTGCAGCCTTCAAACATCCCTGAAATTCCAAAACCTGTTCCATTCTTTGAGATCTTCGTCTATTCACCAGACATTGAAGGTGTTCACTTACGTGGTGGCAAGGTTGCACGTGGTGGTCTTCGTTGGTCAGACCGTCAAGAAGATTTCCGAACAGAAGTGCTGGGGTTGGTGAAAGCTCAGCAGGTTAAGAACACAGTTATCGTTCCTGTTGGAGCAAAAGGTGGCTTTGTTTGTAAAAAGCAGCACTCTCTGAGTGGTCGAGATGAAATTTTCGCAGAAGGTCAGCGTTGCTACCGTATATTTATTCGTGGCTTGCTCGACATTACGGACAACATCATTGAAGGCGAGTTAACGCCGCCAGTCAATGTAGTACGCCATGATGAAGATGACCCATACTTGGTTGTTGCAGCAGATAAAGGGACGGCGACGTTCTCGGATCTTGCTAACTCGGTATCTGAAGAATACAACTTCTGGTTGGGTGATGCGTTCGCTTCAGGTGGTTCGAATGGTTACGATCACAAAGCGATGGGTATCACCGCTAAAGGTGGTTGGGAATCGGTAAAACGTCACTTCCGCGAAATTGGTATTGACTGCCAAGAAACAGATTTCACCTGTGTAGCCATTGGTGATATGGCGGGTGACGTGTTTGGTAATGGCATGTTGCTGTCTAAGCATATCCGCTTACAAGCCGCGTTTAACCACCTCCATATTTTTATTGATCCAACACCGGATTCAGCAAAATCGTGGGTAGAGCGCGATCGTTTGTTCAAGCTTCCTCGTTCAAGCTGGGAAGACTACAACACGAAACTGATTTCTAAGGGGGGGGGTATTTTCTCGCGCAAAGCGAAATCAATCGATTTATCTCCAGAAATTCAGAAGATGTTGGGCGTGCGTAAGCAATCAATGGCGCCAAACGAGTTGATCAAACAGATCCTGAAATCAAAAACGGATCTGCTTTGGAATGGTGGTATTGGTACCTATGTGAAATCCGAGTCTGAAACGCATACCGAGGTGGGTGACCGCGCCAACGACGGTCTGCGTTTGAACGGCAATGAGCTCGGAGCTAAAATCATCGGTGAAGGCGGCAACTTGGGTATGACTCAGTTAGGCCGTATCGAATTCGCGATGAATGGCGGTCTGGTAAATACTGACTTCATTGACAACGTAGGTGGTGTTGATTGCTCGGATAATGAAGTTAACATCAAGATCTTGCTCAATGGTTTGGTTGCAGCAGGGGATCTTACCTATAAGCAACGCAATGAATTGCTAGAACGAATGGAAGATGAAGTTGGCGATATCGTATTGGATGATGCGTATTGCCAGAGCGAATCCATTTCTGTGACCAGTAATCAAAAAGCTGCACTGTTGAAAGAACAAATCCGCTTTATTCATTATTTGGAAAAAGACGGCAAGCTTGATCGACAATTGGAGTACTTACCTGATGATGAAACGTTGGCTGAACGCCAACTACACGGTACAGGTTTGACTCGCCCAGAAGTGGCGGTGCTGGTGGCCTACGGTAAAATGGTGCTAAAAGAGCAGCTAGTGGTTGAACAAATCACTCAAGACCCGCACTTTGGCAAAATGTTACCGGCTTACTTCCCGAAAGAGTTACAGCGTAACTATCGAGAAGCGATGGAAACGCACCCGCTACGTGGTGAAATCATTGCCACAACGTTGGCGAACCAAATGTCGAACGTGATGGGCTTTAATTTTGTCACTCGTATGCAAGATGAAACAGGCGCGAGCGTCGGTGACATTGCTTCTGCTTATGCGATTGCCAATGAAGTCTTTGAGTTCGACAAGACCTTTGAAGACATTCGTGCGCTCGACAATCAATTGCCTGCACAGGTGCAATACGCCGTAATGTACCGCTGTCGTCGCATGCTTCGTCGAGCATCGCGTTGGATCTTGCGTAATCCAATGAAAGGCAAGGGCATAGAGGATCAAGTTGCGTTCTATAAACCTGCGGTTAAGAACTTAACGGATAACCTAGAAACTTATTTGGTCCCGGCTGAAATCAAAGAACACGAAGAGCAAGCGGAAGAGTACATTGTTCTTGGTGTGCCAAAGGCAATTGCCGATAAGGTTGCCCGTTTGAGCAGCTTGTTTGCTGGTCTTGATTTGGCGCAAGTTTCTGAGCAGATGAACAAACCATTCGATGTGGTTGCGCGTTTGTACTTTGTATTGGGCGATACCTTGTCATTGCATTGGTTCCTCAAACAAATCACCAATCAACCAGTGGAAAACCATTGGCAAGCATTGGCTCGCGCTTCATTCCGAGAAGATCTTGATTGGCAACAACGTGTTTTGACCGCGCATATCCTTGAAGATATGAATAAAGGTGAGAGTGCAGAGTTGGGTCTCGAGTCTTGGATGGTTGAGCATGCGGTGAATTTGGGTCGTTGGGAAAGCATTGTTGCTGAGTTTAAAGTAGGCACAGCCCACGAATTTGCTAAATTCTCCGTTGCATTGCGGGAACTTACACTTTTAAATTTGAATTAGATCGACAAAGTGTTGATAATACAGCCCCGTTTATACGGGGCTTTTTTTTGGAGGTTACATGATGTACCGCCTCGCCAGATCGGCAATTTTTCAGTTAGACCCAGAGCATGCTCATGAGCTGGCAATCAAGAATTTATCTCGCTTCACTGGTACTCCTCTCGATATTTTTTATCGTCAAAACTTACCTCCTCGTCCCGTTCAGGTCATGGGATTGCATTTCAAAAACCCAGTTGGGCTCGCAGCAGGTTTAGATAAGAACGGCGAATGTATCGATGCATTTGGTGCAATGGGATTCGGCTCTATTGAAGTAGGGACGGTAACGCCTAAAGCACAAGATGGTAATGATAAGCCACGTCTTTTCCGCGTCATTCCTGCCGAAGGCATTATCAACCGTATGGGTTTCAATAATCACGGTGTCGATGCGCTGGTTGAAAATGTTAAAAAAGCCAAATACGACGGTATCATTGGTATTAACATTGGCAAGAATAAAGACACGCCATTAGAAAACGGCAAGGACGATTATCTGATCTGTATGGATAAGGTCTATGACCATGCAGGTTATATCGCAGTAAACATTTCTTCACCAAATACACCTGGGCTTCGTTCTCTGCAATATGGAGATGCGCTTGATGATCTTCTTGCTGCATTGAAAGTGCGCCAAGGGGAGTTAGCGAATAGTCGTGGCAAGTATGTCCCCGTTGCATTGAAGATCGCACCAGATATGAGCGAAGACGAATTGGTACAAGTTGCTGATGCGTTAGTACGTCACAATATTGATGGTGTAATCGCTACCAACACTACGTTAGATCGCACCATGGTTGAGGGGATGCCTCACGCCCATGAAGCGGGTGGGTTGAGTGGTCGTCCTGTTCAAAATAAGAGTACGGAAGTGATCCGTCGTCTACATCAAGAATTGAATGGCAAGTTGCCAATCATTGGTGTAGGTGGTGTTGACTCAGTGATGGCTGCAAAAGAAAAAATGATGGCAGGCGCGGAGCTTGTTCAAGTATATTCTGGATTTATCTACCACGGTCCACGTTTGGTTAAAGATATCGTTAGAAAT
>NZ_JAKJSE010000051.1:0-4220 GCF_050336585.1 Enterovibrio makurazakiensis | reverse complement strand
GCCTGAAAGGGAGAAAGCATAATCATCAATGCCCATTTCTTGCAGCAAAATACTCATGATTTCAGGGGCAGATTGCTGCTGGAAAATACGGCTGTTATGACGAAGGGATAAACGCGAGAGGGCAGGCACCATTTCCAATGAATAACGGGTGTGGCTGAACCCCGTGTCACCGCGAGTAAARCGRCGMAYAATGCCRTGAAAGCGTTGTTCAAGCTCSCCGTCGCTCCACAACATTAAGGTGACATTACGGTCAACGGTGTCATTTTCCGTGAAGGTGGMTTGTCGGCTGGCTAAATGARCCTGATACAGAAAAGGTTCAGACAGGCAGTCGCTACCTGAGAAWTCGRYYACCGCRAAGGCGTCGTCAGGTAAACCTTCAACAGCAAGAGTAAATTGGAGACCGCTTTCCGTAGCCATAAACCATCCCAGCAAGACCCTGTGTGGTCAGAGTTGATACATCAATAAAATCCGGTCGTCCTGCGTCATGGCTTGACGACAAAACCCGCCCAGAAGGCGGGTTGGTCACAAAGGGCTTACGCCCCTTGCGAAGAAGCCTTAGGCTTCAATCGGCGCACGCCAGTCATCGGCACCCGAAGTACCCGCGACAGTGTGTTCCCAATCAATCTTGCGGTAAGCCACAGACACGGTGACCAGCTGGGTGAACTCTTTCTTGCCTGCGTCCTGACAATGCGGCATTTGGCAATCGATATCGATGATGGTGCCGTCAGTGAGAATGGTTGAGAAGAAGTGCTCTTGTTTACCTTCCACAGACGTGCGGTACCACTTCAGTTCAATTTTTGGCAGCATTTCGCCTGATGCYAGGGAGTTGTACATCAGCGGTACGGCTTTGTTCAGTGCCACRGTGAACTTGAACGGTTTRTGMACGCGTTGGCCTGAAGGCTGGCCGCTTTGCGGGTCAGTCGGTACGGTTACAATGTGGTCAAAGGCTTGAACCAGCATTTGGTCTTCGTGGCCTTCGACGTAGATGTTRCCGACAGAGTCAGCAGTGAATGCACCGGCAGTAATGTTGCCCTGAGTTTTGCCTTCGATGGCGATATAACATGGAGTTGGCATTGCGATGTCCTTAATCAATGGAAGCTCACCATTTAATGGCGAGCAACGAAACGGGTGATACAACGCAGGAAATAACGCAAGGGATGTGCCAGCTTTTGTTGTGAACAAAAAACAAAGGGTTATATATATTTGGGAATTGGCGGAGCAAGGAATTGCTCGCGGTTCGGGCGAAAAGTTGCTCGCTGAGCAAGATTTGGCCGAATTATAGAATGGGGTAATGGAGACAAACATCGGATGGTGCCTGCGTTAATTTCATCACTGACGCAGTGATCAGACACCCAAATGTGCTTTGGTACTGATAAAATTCGGCAATAAAAAACGCCATTGTCAGGGAACGAAATGGACGACATAACATTTTCAGTGGGTGCAGTAACCTTCAAATATTCGCTCACTCCCGAGCAAAAGAAATTCTTACGTCTCACACAAGAAACCACCGTTGACCTCAATCAATGGCCGGTATTTGCGGATCATATTACCGACACAATCCATGCAGCGATCCCTGATGAACTAAAGCTACCCACAGAAAAACAGCTCAAGTACGCCCGARCCATTTCGAAGGATTTGAATGTTAAATTACCTAAARATTATGACGAAAGCGCCTTAGTCTGTTTGTCGTTTATCGCCGACCACAAGCCAGCCCACGATAGGGTGCTGGCAGTGTTTAATGGGATTAAGGGGAAGTTGTTGGGGTAGATATGTTTAAGCCGTTAGCAAACTATGCCTTAGTTTGATTGAAATCTGCCAGTGTCCCACCACCTTCGAAATGTTTCATTATTACTGCTTTTTGCGCTAGTAACTCTTCACTGGGTTTTTCCCATTTTTCTTTTGGGAGTGGTTTTGACCATTCATTGATATTTTCTGGCAATGGCTTTTTATTCAATTTATCAGTCCACTCTGAAACCATGTATGGGATCTTCCAGCATGCGAGAATATGATAGAAATAATATGAAAATAAGGTGAAATACGAGTCTGCCGGATCGGTGAATTTGAATGATACCCACTTTCTCGGACCTTTTAGGAATTTAGACCAGATACGTTTGCGCTCGGCATCAAACATGGCKCGGTCTTCTTTGACAAATGGYCGYGATCTTGGCCAKTTTTTCTYTGGCTCATCCATGTATGTACGCATGGTTTCCCATTTTCTTTGCGCCTCACCCACTGAATACACGGGTTGGCGTAACAGCCAATAATCTTTGCCATCGGGTGTCGGAATGGCAATCCCAAATGTATAGGTGGTCATGACGTTGGTGCCCGTCGTGCCTCTTGTTAAAGCAACCCAAGAAACCACTTGCTCCCAAGGTGCGATCACTGGGGTATTGTTACCATCTGGGTAATAGCATATTTCGCGCCGTTGGCGATGAAAGCGAATGGGGCGTTGGCGAGCATAATCGAACGACGTTTTGATGATGACGAACCATACGACTCCGCCACATATTGCATAGAATATATAGAGGACGACTTCTATTTCACCTAAGCCTCTCAATAGTTCGCCGAAATACGACCCACCAGTAACATTGCTGTTTGAATATGCAACAGAGACAAGCACTGTGATCACAAGTAAGGTGACGGCATTAATGCATATGTGCCCAAATTGAACCTGAAATGCTTTCCCTTGGCAGCGAGCACCAATGTCCATATAAGCATCATTGATGTCGAGTATTTCTGAAGAGGGCACTGTGTCATCGTCTTTCAAGTAATACGCAGGCATGGGCTTCGGTGAAAAAAAGACGGCTTCCCCTGATAGAAATTTTCGGCGCTCTCCAGCTTTAGGTTCTTGCTGCTTTAAGTCGAGTTCTTGGCTTTTGTTTTTTCTGAACATGTTAATCCATTGCCATAATAATGTGTTGGGTGTTTATCTCCCTTGGGTAAATAGGCAACCCAAGTATTAGAGGCTCATTGGGCTGACTTAGTTGCATCCAAATCTGTTCTAATGTGTCGATCCCATCACGCCTCCATTTCTCCAAAGCAGCCAGACAGGGATACCGAGGCTCATCAAGAACAGTAACCACATTTGCTGGGTTTGGAAAATCATGCCACCTTCGCCACCCACTTCAATGTAACCTCTGGGTTTCTGATGGGGAGTAAAGCTGACTCCAAGGCTTTTCTGAGAGTCAATTGACCGTCGTCTTCTTCTAACTGCTCCACGAGATAGAGGTTATCTTCAACTTTCTCAATATTCTCAGGCTGTTGCAGGTTAATGGTATATCGGGCGCCAGACTGTTCTTTAAACAACACTGTACCAAATTTTGAGGTAACTTCGACCAGTAGGTCGAGATATTCAAGATTTTGGCGAGCAACGAAACGGGTGATAAAAGCAAGGGACGCGCCAGTTTTAAATTTCCATAAAAACAAATGGTTATGTTTGTTTTGGAATTGATTGAGCAAGGAATTGCTTGTGGTTCGGGCGAAAAGTTGCTCGCTGAGCAAGATTTGGCCGAATTATAGAATGGGGTAATGGTGACAAACATCGGATGGTGCCTGCATTAATTACATCACCGACACAGTGATCAGACACCTAAATGTGCTTTGGTACTGATAAGATTCAGCAATAAAAACGCCATTATCAGGGAACGAAGTGGACGACATAACCTTTTCCGTGGGAGCAGTAACTTTTAAATATTCGCTTACCGCCGAGCAAAAGAAATTCTTACGACTCGCACAAGAAACCACCGTTGACCTCATTCAATGCCCGGTATTTGCGGATCATATTACCGACACAATCCATGCAGCGATCCCTGATGAACTAAAGCTACCCACAGAAAAACAACTCAAGTACGCTCAGACGATCTCGAAGGATTTGAATGTTAAATTACCTAAAGATTATGACGAAAGCGCCTTAGCCTGTTTGTCGTTTATCGCCGACCACAAGCCAGCCCACGATAGGGTGCTGGCGGTGTTCAATGGGATTAAAGGGAAGTTGTTGGGGTAGATATGTTTAAGAAAATAGCAAACTATGCCTTAGTTTGATTGAAATCTGCTAGTGTCCCACCAGCTTCGAAATGTTTCATTATTACTGCTTTTTGCGCTAGTAACTCTTCACTGGGTTTTTCCCATTTTTCTTTTGGGAGTGGTTTTGACCATTCATTGATATTTTCTGGCAATGGCTTTTTATTCAATTTATCAGTCCACTCTGAAACCATGTATGG
>NZ_JAKJSE010000050.1:0-4347 GCF_050336585.1 Enterovibrio makurazakiensis | reverse complement strand
GTTGTTGGGTACGCGTATCCCAAGGCTGGGCGGGCGGTCAATACGGCATGATGGCGATACCGCGCATTGGTCATGAAGTGATTGTTTCTTTCTTAGAGGGCGACCCTGACCAACCGATTATCACTGGTCGCACTTATCACGCCACCAATGTGCCGCCCTACCCGCTGCCTGCCAACAAAACCCGCACGGTTATCAGAACAGAAACCCATCAGGGTGAAGGCTTTAATGAGCTGCGTTTTGAGGACCAAGCCGAGCAAGAAGAAATCTATGTGCATGCCCAAAAGGACATGAACCTGCTGGTCGAGAACGACCGCAAAGACAACATCAAACATGATTTGCACTTGGATGTGGAAAACGAGCGCTTTTCACACATCAAGGTGGATGACCACCTGACGGTCGATGGGCAAAGCAAAGCCCATGTCGCTGGTGATATCAGTCTGACCACAGACAGTTCACTGCACATCAAACAAGGCAAAAAACACCTTCTTGAAGCAGGTTCTGAGATCCATCATAAAGCTGGCGACAAAATCATTATTGAAGCAGGCACGGAAATCACCATTAAAACCTCCGCGGGTTTCGTCAAGCTTGATCCTGCTGGCGTGCACCTCTCCGGTGCTGTGGTGAATCTTAACTCTGGCGGAAGTACAGGTAACGGCAGTGGCGCAACACCGACCCTTCCAAGCATTTCCAGCTTATTAACCAGCGTGATTGTCCCAAACTGGGTTGAGTTTGAATATCTAGACCCTGACATGCAACCTTTCGCCAACACACCTTATCGCGCAATTCTAAGTGACGGTACAGAAGTGTCAGGCACACTCGATGGTGATGGCTATGCCCGCATTGAGGAAGTTCCGGCAGGTCCAGTGCGAATCTATTATGACCCGGATGCAGAATTCGAAGACCCGGAAAGAGAACCTATTGATTCGCTAACCAGTAGCGTTAAATCCTTGCTTGGAGGTAACAGCTAATGTGGGGAAATGACCTTTTCGCGTATCTCTTCGACAATCTTGAAGAAGCCTACAAATCAGGCGAACAATACATCGCTCAAAAAGCACAGGATGCCTATGACTCGACCATTGGTGCTCTCGAGTGGATATGGGAAGCACTTCAGGGGGATTTCAATGCTAATCAAACAACGGGGCAAATCGCCGCAAATGCCGCACTGGGTATCATTCCCATCGTTGATCAGGTGTTGGATTGCCGTGATTTAATCGCCAACTGCCGAAATATCCATAAAGACAAAAGTGATGTAAACGCATGGATAGCCCTTTGTTTTACACTTATAGGCTTAATACCATCACTTGGATCCATTGCAAAAGGTGTTCTAAAGATCCTATTCCTTTTCATCAGGAAAATGGGGGGGGATGTTTCAAAAGCCATTCGTCCCGCAATGGCGCCCATCATCTCCTTCCTACAAAATGAAAAAGTACGAAAAATCTTCGATGTTCCGCGAATTGATATTGCGTTGAAGAAAATCGCTGAGGCCATCAAAAGCGTTGGGAGCCAAGTCAACGCCGCCACTTTGAAAGGATATCTCGACAAAATAGTCAGCGCACTTACCGATACTGTTGCTCAAATTAGGTATTTTGCTCCTGCCAGCGTTAAAGTCTGGCTTGATGAGTCCGTACGTCTTGTACGCTCAGTTCAAAAATCTGCAGACAGCATGCTTGAACCAGCTATTGCCCCCGTGAAAAAGCTTCTCGATGATATCGAACAAGCATTACTCAAACAGGCTGACGAGTATTCACCAAGCTATCGAACTGACGTTAATGCGCGTACGGTTCATGAGTTAGACCCTAGCGTTGCAACGATTAACCCTCGTATTTTAACACGCACACAAAAAGGGTTATATGGTGAGATCATTAGTGACAACCATATGTTAAACAGTGGTCACCGCAACATGCTGCCGGAGTCAAGACAAGTTCGATCTTTAGAAGATACTCCTAGAGGCCGTGGCATAGATGGCATTTACGAAAAGCCGCCGAATGCTTTGCCACCGCCATATATAATAACAGAAACTAAGTATCGCACCGATTCAGGCAAATATATTGACTCAGATGGCTTAGCTAAGGACCGATCGCTTTCTAGACTTCGTGACGGAACGAAGCAAATGAGCGATGATTGGATCCAACCCAGACTTGCTGCCGAAGTTGGACGTGACACCACCGACGACATCATGGATGAAGGCTATGAGCGATGGCTAATGATTGTCGACGAGTCCGGAGAAGTAGTAAACATTACGAGATTAGATGCCAATGCGAGAAGTATTGAAGAGGTAACGAGATGAGAGAGCAAACGCCGACATTTAATCAGATAAGAAGGGATGCGTTTCTCGAAGAATCTGTTTACGAAGAACAGCGTACGTATTTCAAAAAAGACAATTCAAAACGCTATCTCCATTTGACGGACGAATCCAAAGATATCACTCACCGTGCAAGGATAAGCTGGTCACTCTCTTTAGCCAAATTTGAACACGCTTTGCTGGAATATTCCAGTGGTGCAAATTTAGAAAGCGTACTACACCTCTCTAACTTAGCTTTTCAAGATTTACAAAGACATAAAGAGCAATTTTCTTTCAAAGTTATCAATTACTGGGAGCCAGACGGCTATCAATTTCTACTTTTGATAACAGGCCTCGCTGTACTCACTGGTAACACTGATGCGCTTTTTACCATTGCCCGAATCACTGGAAAAAACCCTCATGGCAGTGATGACAAAGCGATTGTTCAATTTTATACCCGTGTTGGCCTGCAAGGTCTACCAAGACAAGATTCGCTTGTTTTCGACCAACCTTACACACACCTATACGATGCAATTAAAGGTGATGGTGTATCACCAACCAAACCCGAACGCCAGACCGCACTCAGTGCCTATCTGAAAGGTTGGTACAAAGGTATGAAAAATTGCTATTGGCATAATCGCCATAAAAGCAAACATGCTACTCATTTTGGCTACTGGTCACTGGAATCAGGCGCAGCCACCCTTCTTTTTAATCTTGACGACAGTCAATTCCGCAAATCACTTTATTACCCAAAAGACTGGGTCGACTATGCACGTGAAAAGGATTTTGGCTCTCTGTTCTCTCATCAAAAACTTCCCTTCCATCACATCGCTTTGCCAAATGATGAAGTGCCTGTCTCAGCACAGTGGACATCAAATTTGAACAATGATGTCCTTCGGTTGGAAGCAGGTGAACGCTTTGATGGAAGCAATGAGAACGAGCATGGTGATGCTGTGATTTGGATAAGCCGATGATCAGACTCGGTGCATCCTTTCTCTTTCTCATTTCTTCAGCGGTCGCGTCATGGGAGGGGAGCTACTCCACGCCCGTCGATTCTTGGACTTCACAACAATACATAGTTGGTGAATTTAGCGGCAAGCTCGCAATCGAAAATGCTGGCGATATCTATCTGGCGAAGGAAATGGATCAGTCCGAGAGAGCAGATTTCGCTGAATATCTTTTGATGGATGCTTCCGCGCTGAACGATGCAGCATGTCTGGTGACGCCATCTAAAAGCCGAACATTAATTGAAAAGGCAGCCTCATTCGCGGGTGCTGATGTCACCGAGGTGACTGCTTCCGGTGAATCCGCATTGACGTTTGTGGATGATCAGAACCAAAAATCGATCATTACGCTGACACCAAAGTACAAAATTCGTCAGGTTCTTTGCGTATCGGAAACAAAAATTGAGCTAGCCAAAAGCAAGATCTTCTTCTTTAGCAAGCTACTGGGCATGACCCCTCTGATTAAAAACTAAACACACAATTAAAGAATCAATCATAGGAAATGCAGTTCCATTAGGTGTAACAGGGAGCGATCATGATGCTCCCTGCTCGCTCCATTGACCGTAATTTGACCAAAAGGTAAGCCTTCTCCATTGAAAGTAAGGCTCTACTCTCTTCTTCTTTATTCTACCCACGTATTTCAACTCAGTGTCTTTTTTCATCTTCATTCCCTCCCTCTATTCGGCCAAATCTTGCTCAGCGAGCAAGTTTTCGCCCGAACCGCGAGCAATTCCTTGCTCCGCCAATTCCCAAATATACATAACCCTTTGTTTTTATTGATAACAAAAGCTGGCACATCCCTTGCGTTATTTCCTGCGTTGTATCACCCGTTTCGTTGCTCGCCATTAAATGGTGAGCTTCCATTGAATAAGGACATCGCAATGCCAACTCCATGTTATATCGCCATCGAAGGCAAAACTCAGGGCAACATCACTGCTGGTGCGTTCACTGCTGACTCTGTCGGTAACATCTACGTCGAAGGCCACGAAGACCAAATGCTGGTTCAAGCCTTTGACCACATTGTAACCGTACCGACTGACCCGCAAAGCGGCCAGCCTTCAG
>NZ_JAKJSE010000049.1:0-7136 GCF_050336585.1 Enterovibrio makurazakiensis | reverse complement strand
CGCGTGTCCTGGGCAGTCTACGTGTGCGTAGTGACGGGCAGGAGTATCGTATTCTACGTGTGACGTAGAGATAGTGATACCGCGCTCGCGCTCTTCTGGAGCGTTATCGATAGATGCGAAGTCACGTGCAGAACCGCCGTATACTTTAGAAAGTACAGTACAGATTGCTGCAGTTAGAGTGGTTTTACCGTGGTCAACGTGGCCGATAGTACCAACGTTAACGTGCGGTTTCGTACGTTCAAATTTTTCTTTAGACATGACAGTCCCTCTAAGCACGGTATTTTGGTGGCTTAACGACCACGCATACAACAAATGGATTTATGTTGAGTATAAATCAAATGGCTTGAGTAACTTGTAAGAGAAAGATGGTGCTGATACCCAGATTCGAACTGGGGACCTCACCCTTACCAAGGGTGCACTCTACCAACTGAGCTATATCAGCACTTTAGAATTGGAGCGGGCAGCGGGAATCGAACCCGCATCATCAGCTTGGAAGGCTGAGGTAATAGCCATTATACGATGCCCGCTTTCAGTTTCTCGTAGAGCTATTCAAACTATTTGAAATATGGTGGTGGGAGAAGGATTCGAACCTTCGAAGGCTGAGCCGTCAGATTTACAGTCTGATCCCTTTGGCCACTCGGGAATCCCACCAAATTGTTTTGTTTTGTCTTAATGGTGCCGGCTGCCGGAATCGAACTGGCGACCTACTGATTACAAGTCAGTTGCTCTACCAACTGAGCTAAGCCGGCGACAAGTGCTGCGCATTCTATGCAATGATTTTTGGGGTTGCAATAGCTAATTTAAATTTTTCCATTAAATCTATTCTTATGGCGTATAAAATCGCCAATTTACGCCTTTATTTAGCGAGATAGCATTAGCTAAACTCAGTATCTCACTTTCACTATCACTGGGGATAATGTATTGTCGCTGTCCTTACTCGAAACAGATTCATTTTTAGTATGAGCGATCTATTAACGCCTTATTTGTCTTTTAATCGCCAACAATGGTCAGAACTTCGTGATTCTGTGCCTATGACGCTGGATGAGGACGACCTCGAAAAGCTTCGTGGTATTAACGAACACTTGACCATGAATGAAGTGCGAGACATTTACCTGCCTCTTTCTCGCCTTCTGAATCTGTACGTTAAAGCACGTAAAGGGCGCACGCAGGTCCTAGAGCATTTCCTTGATCAAAAAGGAAATACTGTTCCATATATTATTGGAATAGCTGGTAGTGTGGCCGTGGGGAAAAGTACCACTGCTCGCTTATTAAAAGCACTTCTTGAACGCTGGCCAGAGCACCCGAAAGTTGAGTTAATCACTACTGATGGTTTCCTACATCCTAATGACACTCTCAAAGAACGCAACCTGATGAAAAAGAAAGGCTTTCCACTATCTTATGATATTCGAAAGTTGGTTCAGTTTGTCTCTGATGTGAAATCTGGAAAGCCCTGTGTAGAAGCACCTGTATATTCGCATTTGGTTTATGACATCACCAAAGATATCAAGGTGGTTGAACAGCCTGACATTCTCATCGTAGAAGGTTTAAATGTACTGCAAAGTGGTATGGATTATCCTCACGACCCTCATCGCGTATTTATTTCAGACTTTCTCGATTTTTCGATTTACGTCGATGCTGAGTGTTCTTTGCTCAAAACGTGGTATATCGAGCGGTTTATGGCGTTTAGGCAAGGGGCGTTTCAAAACCCGTCCTCCTACTTCCATCACTACACTGCCCTCTCAGAAGAGAAAGCAATGAGAACTGCGTCTGACATTTGGGAGGAGATAAACGGACAGAATTTAGTCGAAAACATTCTTCCAACCAGAGAACGTGCGGGCCTGATATTACAAAAGGGAACAAACCACGCAGTTCAAACTGTGATGGTACGGAAGTAGTTAATACTAATCGTTGGCGCGAAGACTTATCTCGCCACCAAGATAAGGGGCAATGCCGGACTCAGTTTCCAATAGCAGCGCCCCTTGCTCATTAATACCACGTGCAATACCTTCAACAATTCGCTCTCCCAGTAGCAATTTCACCGATCGTCCCTTGAAGTTATCCCATTTGTCCCATTTAGCGACAAAGCCAGCCATCCCTGTCTCTTCATACTGTCTGAGTGAATCCATAACCCCATTGATGAGTGCAGCAGCCAATGTGTTCTTATCAGGTAATGCATGACAAGTATCTTTCAAATTGGCCCAGTTTTGATCAACCGCATCGACAGTTTCTGACATGGCAACGTTAAGCCCCATACCAATAACTAAGTGTGCTGCATCTCCTGCTTGACCCGTCATTTCTACCAAAATACCTGCCAGCTTTCTATCATTCCAATAAAGGTCGTTAGGCCACTTGACCTTCACATCTTTGGCTCCGAGTTTTGCCAATGTTTCAGCCATAGACACACCAACAACCAAACTCAACCCCATTGCTGCGGCCATTCCTGCATCGAGACGCCAATACATGGATAGATACAAGTTCGCACCAAATGGCGAGAACCAAACACGTCCACGACGACCACGGCCGCTTTGTTGATATTCAGCTAAGCAGGCTGTACCTGAGACTAATTGACCAACACGGTCCATCAAGTATTGATTTGTTGAGCCAATAACAGGGATAAGCGAAAAGGCAGGGGCGTCGAGTACATCCTTTAGTTTTTGTTCTTCAAGCAAGTCGAGGGGCGATGGTAGGCAATAGCCTTTTCCTTGGACGCGATAGACGTCCAGCCCCCATTGTTGAAGCACTTTGATGTGCTTGCTAATCGCCGCTCGGCTCATCCCCAACTCTTGACCAAGCTTTTCACCAGAATGAAAATGACCATCCGCTAAAGTTCGTATAAGGGCTAAACGTGGTGTGTTGTCTATCGCTGGCATGCTGCCTCCAAATCCGTTTCTGCATTGCGCCCCATAAAACGAACTTCATGTTCAAGGTTGACGCCAAATTGGCGATGAACAGTATCTACAACCTGTCGAGCTAACGTGACCACGTCTTTTGACGTTGCCTTATCAGCATTCGTCAGTACCAGCGCCTGCTGGTTATGTACCGCAGCACCGCCAACGCGATACCCTTTCAATCCACATTGGTCTATCAACCAGCCCGCAGCTAATTTTACTTCCGCATCGTTCACATAAAAGCACGGCATATTTGGGTGAGCAGCAAGTAAGCGGTCAGCGAGGCATTTGGTCACAGCAGGGTTCTTAAAGAAACTCCCTGCGTTGCCTATCTTTTTAGGATCAGGAAGCTTCTCACGGCGAATTTCACAAACCATGTCGTAGACATCTTTTGCAGTCAGGTTTTCTTTGTCCTGCAATTGACTCAGCGCCCCATATCCTAAAACAGGTTGCCATTGCTTAGGCAGCCTGAAACCAACCCCAGTTACAATAGCTTTGTCTTTAAGTTGACGCTTAAACACAGAGTCACGATATCCAAATTCGCACTCTAAAGCAGACAATCTATCAGTATGTCCGCCGTCTAGCATCAAGACATCAACGTAGTCACAGTGAGCTTTCAGCTCGACACCATACGCGCCAATATTTTGAATCGGTGCGGAACCAACAAGCCCAGGGATCAGCGCTAGATTCTCAAGACCCGGCATATGGTTTTCGACAGTCCACGTGACTAAGTCGTGCCAATTCTCTCCGCCAGCAACATGCAAAAACCATTCAGTTTTGGTTTCTCTAACTGTAATACCCTTTAAGCGATTCAAAATAACAGTGCCGTCAAAATCTTCGCAAAAGAGTAAGTTACTCCCTTCACCCACAATAAGTTTTGGCTCAGAGGGTTTCTGCGCCCACACCAGTAAGAAATCCTCGACAGTATTCGCTTCAACAATTTTTTTTGCATTTAGTTCTAAACCGAACGTATGGTAAGGCTTGAGCGATGTGCTAGTGAGTGTTTTCATTCGGCTCGCGGTTTCATTTGCAATGATTAATTGCCGTGTATACTAACGCATTAGCCTAAAGATCGCAGTGATTTGATAACCATGTCCGACTATAGATATCTTCCGTTAGATACTTTACGTTTCCCACTAATTGCACGCTTTTACAAAGACCACTACCCTGCAGGGAAGCCAAAAAAAGACGAAGTCATTTGGACAATGGAAGGATCGGAAGGCCTCATTGGTACAGTACGTTTTCGCCAATTCGAGGGCTTTCAACTTCTGACTGGAATGCTTATCCACCCTGACGTTAGGAGACAAAAGCTGGGAATAGCATTTCTTCATGCCGTCGAAAAACAAACGAAAGACAAACGCTGTTATTGTCTCGCCTACCGCTATCTCGTCGCACTTTATGAAAACGCTGCATTTGAAGTCATTGATGCCGATGCTTTACCCGAAGAACTTAAAGGTCGCTATATCAGTTACTGTAACAGTGGCAAAGATCTCGTACCAATGCGGTATTTAGCTAAGTAACAGTATCAATTCGAGATAACAGACACATCCAGAACACTGGAAATCGCGTATTTTCTGGTATAATTCAGGGTTTGATTTGCATAAATACGACCATCAGTCGAAGTTAATGAGGCAACAATGGATTCAGCTACTGCAAATAAGCAGTTGATCGATCAGCTACCAAAAATTGCACATCGTCCTGACCAGCTTGAAACGCTACTTGACGCCGCATCTTTTAGAGAGCGCTTATTGCACGAAATTGCACAGGCTAAATCTCGCATTTATTTGGTCGCTCTATATCTTCAAGACGATGAAGCAGGACGGTCGATCCTTGATGCGCTCTATGAAGCAAAGCAAAAGAACCCGAGACTAGATGTCAAAGTACTAGTCGATTGGCACCGTGCTCAACGTGGCTTAATTGGTGCTGAGAAGTCTGATGGCAATGCAGGGCTTTATCGCGAATATTCAGAGAAGTACGCCCATAAAGTTGACATCTTAGGTGTGCCTGTAAGAAACCGAGAAGTATTCGGGGTACTGCATTTGAAAGGTTTCATCATTGATGAAACCGTCATTTATAGCGGTGCTAGCCTTAACGATGTTTACTTGGCTCAACATGACCGATATCGCTATGATCGCTATCATGTCATTCACAGCAAAGCGCTTGCTGACAGCATGGCGAACTTCATATCAAACACATTGGTTGCTAGTGATGCAGTCAACTGCCTATCGCAACCAAGTCGTCCTGAGACCAAAGCACTAAAACCCGCAATTCGTAGTTTACGAGCTCGACTACAAAGCGCGAGCTACACGTTCATTTCGCAGCATATCAATGAAGATCAAGTTGGCTTAACACCGATGGTAGGGTTAGGAAAACGAAAAAATTTCCTCAATACTCAAATCTGCAGACTAATTGCAAGCGCACATGAAGATCTCACAATTTGTACTCCCTACTTTAATCCCCCTCGAAGTGTGATGCGAGAAATCCGTCGAGCGCTTCGTCGTGGTGTTAACATCACCATTATCGTAGGTGATAAAACAGCAAATGATTTCTACATCCCACCCGAAGAACCGTTTAAAACGATCTCTGGATTGCCTTATCTTTACGAAATCAATCTACGTAACTTCGCGCGTCGAAATGAAGCTGCAATTGCCAAACGTCAGCTAAAGATTCACCTTTGGAAACACGATAATAACAGTTTCCATTTGAAAGGTATTTGGGTAGACCGCAGCTACATGTTGCTCACTGGAAACAATCTCAACCCTCGAGCATGGAAACTCGATCTAGAGAATGCGATATTACTTCACGACAAACATAGATTGCTTGAAAATGAAGCACAGCGAGAGATCGATAAGATCCTCGAACACACACAACTTATTGGTAGTTACAAACAAATCGAAAAGCTCGAAGTCTACCCCCCTCAAGTAAGGAAACTTCTGAAGCGGATCAAGCGGATCAGGGCAGATCATTTGCTCAATCAGATCCTGTAAGGAGACAATGGTGATCGCATCAATCGACGTCGACCCGCAGAAAACATTTACCCCATTATGCCCTAGCGAGCTACCGGTACATGAAGGTCACCTCATTGGTCAGGCGCTCAACCATCAAGCAAAACATGCTCAGCTTCGTGTCTTGACCAAAGATGCCCATCCTGCCAATGCGGTTTGGGTAGTCGACACACATGATAAAATGTTGAAGCCCTTAAAGCATGCCAATGCTGATTTGACTTGGGTATCACATGCGGTACCTGGCACTGAAGGCTTTAAAGTCATTCCTGATCTCCCTAGCATCACTGAGTATGACCATGTTATCTGGAAAGGCATAGAGCCAGACTTACACCCCTATGGTGCTTGTTTTCATGATATCCAGGAAAAGCTCAGTACAGGACTGATCGAGTGGCTTACCGCTAAACAAGTTAAGGTAGTTTTAGTCGGTGGGCTAGCAACGGATTATTGTGTAAAAACAACAGCCCTGCAGCTAAAGCAGCATGGTCAGTTTGATGTTTGGGTAAACTTAGAAGCTTGCCGTGGTATTGCACACGATACTACAGTCGCAGCATGCAAAGAGATGATAGAAGTTGGCATCAACGTTATTGATTCATTAGCAGAATTCCAAGCATAGGCATTGCTCTATATCACCAACGCAAAGCACTGCATTTAGCGGTGCTTTTTTGTATCTAGAGGTTGATGTTTTAGAGCTGAAGATTCTGATCTGATTCCCCATAACATCTCGACACCGAGCCTAGTACACTCGACGACTCAATTTAGCTTAGGTCTCGTTCACGTAAAATAGATACATGCTTGGTGTGTAATTCAAAGAAGTATCAAAGCTGTTGTTAATAACTCAGTAAGAATTCATATATTGGCTGACGTGGCTGCGTATGGCCTATTAGAAACCACTTTTTGCAGAACACAAATGCCGTGAGCTGGCGGCTATTTAATAAAAACTTATCAACACATGCAGACGCAAAAAAGCCCTGACCGTAAGGTCAGGGCTTTTCTAACTTTTTTCCTTCATCTTTTCTTAAAAGATGAAAACGAATTTGAAGCCTGGCGATGTCCTACTCTCACATGGGGAGACCCCACACTACCATCGGCGCTGTTACGTTTCACTACTGAGTTCGGCATGGAGTCAGGTGGGTCCATAACGCTATGGTCGCCAAGCAAATTTTGTTGTGTTTCCCGCCTAAGCGAAAAACGAAAATCTGGGAAAATGTCTGACTAGCTTCTCTTACACATTCAATGTTCTTAC
>NZ_JAKJSE010000048.1:0-9736 GCF_050336585.1 Enterovibrio makurazakiensis | reverse complement strand
CTACAAGATACTCTACAAAATCAGTGTCCCACTATTCATAAAAAACGGCTTCAGTCTCTGATACTTGCGACCCAATCCTCACTCGATGGGGCTGACCTTACGCTCACTAAACTCGGTCGCTCCCTTAACGTTATGACCGCCACCAAACAGCCCGTGACGCGATGTTGTCCAACGTGCGGGGAACGACTCATGGTCTGCGTAGGCGTCACTCGACCGAGGTAGCCGAAAGGCGAACAGAATAAGGAGAATGGCGGGCATACATCCATCCGGCGCTCACCCGAGCAATTGGCTTAATAAAGCAGCAACGGGCTTGTCCTGCCCCAAAATAAAGTGTCGGCTGCACGACACTTACTCTTCTTTCTTATATTTGAGCTAAAAAGTTCTCCATAAACTGTTCGTTCCATCCATAAAACTCAATGTCTTTCTTGACTGGACAAAACTCTGATTTGCATGTCCCTTTGTACAAAGAAAAATCAAAGTATGCTTGCGCAACACCGTCTACTAGTAAGGCCACTTTTGTCGCATCCTCACCCCACAATATTGATACTTTCATGTGGTCTTCGCTAGGCTCATTACATTGATATATACCAAATGCTGTAATAATTGGATTATTTTCTTTCTCGTTATCTAAAGGATAAAAATAACCACTATTTCCATCATCTTCAAAAACCACCTCATATCGTCCTATGGGACTTTCGCTCCGAAAATTGCATGGTGTACCCGGGTAAATTTTCTCATGTTTAAAACCACTTACAACTAATTGACTCATAGTATTTCCTATAGCACATAATATTTGAATAACGGGTGCTTACTAACCCAAACTGTTTGAAATTCCGGAATCACTGTACTTATTTGAAGAACGTGCCACGAGTAAACGTACACATTCATTTGCTTGTTATAACTCTACTGCCATCCTACACTCCACAAGCAGTCAAAACGTCAGGAGCGTACTTATGGATTACGATAAAGACAAAGCTTGTGAGCTAGCCTTGGCCCTAATGTGTATTACTTTCCACGACAAATCCCCGTTTGAAAACTCCTATCGCGCTTGGAAAGCGATTGACTTTGAAGTCATGAACCAACTCCATGAGTTAGGCTACATTCACAACCCAGTAAACAAATCTAAATCCGTCGTATTAACTCCTGCAGGTGTTGAAAAAGCAGAAGAGCACTTTAGTACCTTACTGATGAAAGTCTCAGATGACGATGAGTTATAACGCCTAAAGCACGCGCCCAATGCCGGAGCTTGTGTTTCGTGCGAGTATTTTTCCGCACGAAATCCAAGCGAAGTGTGCAGGATCGGCGCGACTTCACTTGTTATGTTGGGATTCCTCAATTTCTTCCTCAAGCTTAAAAGTTAACCACTCACTTAGGCTTGGATAATAATCTGCATCAGATAGATTTAATGGGTGAGTATCAGCCAATTTAGAGACCTCATGAGATGCTAACCAAGTAACTTCGCCATTGTCTGTAGTTGTATTTAAAACGATGACACCAGAATCATTTAAATCTTCTAAAACTAAAAATCTTGATGGTAATTCGGCATAGTTTCTAAACCTAATTGTGTCGGAAACAGAGTCCTCAAGACTAGGTAATACCAAACACTCTCCGTAGCCAAAATTAATCAGAAGCCACTTTAACTCTTCAGGAAGATTAACACCTAAAGTCACCTCGACCTTTGACAATGACTGCTCAGTTTCAAAGGTATCACCTTCGAAATACGGACGATTGCTCTCTACTACTTCACGGAGTGAGGTCATTTAATTCACCGATTAAACATAACGTCGTAATCTAGCGAATCCCCTCAAAATCTCTTTTCTAAACAATGAGAAGGACGCACATCGACCCTTTTGATCTAATAAATTTCGCCAAAAAACACATTCCACCAAATGGGATGAACGATCCGCGATATTCAAATTCTACAAGATACTCTACAAAATCAGTGTCCCACTATTCATAAAAAACGGCTTCAGTCTCTGATACTTGCGACCCAATCCTCACTCGATGGGGCTGACCTTACGCTCACTAAACTCGGTCGCTCTCTTAACGTTATGACCGCCGCGAAACATTCCCGTTACGCTATGTTGTCCAACCTGCGAGGAACGACTAATGGTCTTCGTGGGCGTCACACGACCGAGGTAGCCGAAAGGCGAACAGAATAAGGAGGATGGCAGCCATTTAATCGAAGGAGAAAGCGCGGAAGAATAGATACACAGTGACGTAACCCGTTGAAGCTATGGAATGCCTAATAACTTCATGGCGCCCCTCGCCTGTTAATCAGTGGCGAGCATCCATCTATCCGGCGCTCACCCGAGCAATTGACTTAATAAAGCAGCAACGGACTTGTCCAACACCCAAATAAAGTGTCGGCTGCGCGGCACGCATTCTTATTTGTTAGCTGCGTTTCAAAACTGGTAATACTTCAGCGGTTTCAGTATCTAGCATGTCTAAAACACTTTCAAAACCATGTATAGGAGACCAACCTAATTTTTCACGTGCGGACGACGAATCATATACGCGATCTAAGCTTTGAGGTAATTGCCAATTTCTATGTTGAAATGCTAGCGCGATCTCTGGGCACTTACGTTTGATAACAGCCCCAGCTTCAGTATATAGAGCTTCACAATCAGAAAAATGAAAAGGTGTTGCACCTGAGATTATAAAACGATTAAAACCGCTTAAGCGTTTTTCCACAGCACATGAATGAGCATTTGCTACATCGCGAGCATCAATACCACGAGTCAGGCGAAATACAGCCATTAAATCCGCAGGCTCAGGAAAGCATCTCGACATTTGCAGCACAGTCACTGGAAGCTGAAACAGATTTGAAATTTCTTCTAGCTTAGTTTCGGCCGCAATTTTACTTTTATGATAAATCGACTTGGGTTGAGGGGTAACTTCCTCATCAATCCAACCTGCAATACTTTTAGGTGTCGAGGCATAGCCGTACAACGCGGTTGTACTGGTAAAAATAAAGTGCTTAACACCTGCGTTTACGCCAGCCAAAGCCAATTTCTCAGTTGCATCTACGTTTATAGATGTAAACTCTGAATCAGGTACTAAACCAACATGAGGAGCATGAAGAGCAGCTGTATGAACGATGACATCAATATTTTCAAGAACCCCATCAATCAAAGCGCTATCACGGATATCACCAATGTAATCGGCTGTTGAGCAAGGTGTTTTATCAATGCCGACTACGTCATATGTTCGCATTAATTTAATATAGATTGCACGCCCGACCCTACCCGCAGAGCCTGTTACCAAAATTCTCATTACAACACCTTACTAATGATTAACCTCAAAGCAGCTAACGTCGCTTTAAAGGGCGAAAAACATTAGCTTCACTCAAAAATGCCACCTTAATCGCCATAATTAAATTTAACAAAATTTGCGGGTCGTTTTTTCGTCCGCCTTCAAAGCCCTTGTTATACGACTTAATCACCTGAACTTGAGACGCCAATGCTGTCTTTAGGACCACCGCCAAACTTACATCCGCTTGGTTTGTTGTCATCATCTTGGTTTTTATGAAACAGCCAAAAGCCTATAGAGGCAATTAAAGGTAGAAGCCAAACGATTAAAATTTGAAGTGATTTCTGTATTGTATCGAGATCATCGCGCTTTGATATGGAAAACGAAACAATGGTATTGAGAAAAATCACTAACGCGATAAAAGCGTACCAATAATTCAATTCCAACAAGCCCCCATGCGATATAACGCTGTTATAGCAGCCACTTTCCAGTACTAAACCAGACTAGACCTATGTATTCACGAATCTTTCTAAGCGCTTCGAGATTGGCAAGGTGTCCGGTTCACGACTTGGTTATGTACCTATTTATCAAATGCAGATTTGTACAGTTCTAGACTTGTGTTAAGTGATTTTGTCAAATCGGAAATTTCTTTTAGCACAAGCCTCATATCTTCTTTTTCAGTCACTATATAAGCTTCAAACCAAAAGCTTAACGTGCTGCCAAGCTGAACTTTTTCACCAACAATAGGTGGTAAAGCGATGGTTCGTATTTGAACATTATCACCAGATCTTGATAGATCACGCACCCACCATGATAGATATTCTAATGCTTTTAAACCTGTCGCATCCTTTTGAATGGTGAACGCAACATTAATTAAAATTTCATTATTTAGGTTGCCTCCACTTCTTCTATACATTGATATTGGTAAGTCAGCATACTCCCCTGCAAAATAAATGGCATTCAGTTCAGCAATATCTTCCTTCGAATAGTGATGTTTTCCTACATCAGCACTGCTTATTCCAGGGATGTTTTCAAATGCATTTTTGAGATCTTTTACCTCTGAAGGCATACCGCTCGCGTAAGCAGCATTAACCATAAAGGTAAAAGTAATCATTACTAATCGAAAATTCAAAGCCTCTCCTTGGCATATAACGTTCAAATCTAGCGAATCCCCTCAAAATCTCTTTCCTAAACAATGAGAAGGACGCGCATCGACCCTTTTTATCTAATGAATTTCGCTAAAAACCACATTCCACCAAAAAGGATGAACGATGCGCGATGTTCAAATTCTACAAGATACTCTACAAAATCAGTGTCCCACTATTCATAAAAAACGTCTTCAGTCTCTGATACTTGCGACCCCATCCTCACTCGATGGGGCTGACCTCACGCTCACTAAACTCGGTCGCTCCCTTAACGTCATGACCACGGCTAAACATGCCATCAAACGAGTCGACCGCTTGCTTGGCAATGCAATAAATAACTCTACCCCAAGGCAAACAACTAACCCGTCTATCTGGGCACTAGCCAACTCGCACGCCGCTCTCCTCTGGCTTGTCATGCTCATCTTGTTAAACAGGCATCGAAAGGCCGAAAAGTGCAACGCCATACCCGCACCAGCAAGAAGCATACGACGTCTCGTCTCTTTGCCAAAAGCGCACACGAGCCGTGGCTACTGGTGACTAATATCCCGAATGACACGCTAAACGCGATTCAGATAACACGCTTATATGCAAAGAGAATGCAGATAGAGGAAGCGTTCCGCGACTTAAAAAGTCCCGCATATGGACTGGCTCTACGGCATAACCGAACCCGTTGTATCAAGCGCCTCAACATCTTGTTATTGATTGCGCTGCCGGCAGAGGTACTGATGTGGTGGAACGGTCTCATTGCGACAAAAGCTAAATGGCAGTACGACTTTCAAGCCAATACCATTAAGCATCGGCGTGTTCTCTCTATTCCACGCTTGGGGCGAGAGGTAAGACAACATCGACGGTATTGTATCAATGAACCGCAATATCAATGAACCGCAATATCAATGGGCTATGCTCGAATACCACAGGCTGACTCATTCATCAGGGTTGGGCGAATTATGAGGGGATCCTTCAGCGCCGCATTAAACGGACAAAAATAGTGGGTTAAAATGTGTAGCGAAGTGTAACGTAACCCACTGTTTTTTGTCCGTTTAAATGCTTTGTTAGGCGATTAATTGCAAGCTCCAATATATTTCCCACTCGAAACCACTTTCAATTTAATTTTAATTGGTCCGTCATGGAATGGCGTTTCAAATTCAGATATTGAGGTTGAGGTTAAGGTTTCCCCATTTAAATTCACTTCACCAACTGTTTTAGATTTCATATCTGTTCCAGTACATGACTCTTCTAATTCCATCTTGTTGGCACTAATACGTTTTATTTCTTTTTTACATTCAAATTCTTGATCTGCATCAAGTTCCAATAAATAATCTAAGCTTTTATAACATACTGTTTCTGTCTCCATTCCCCTTTCAAACGTACTCCTCATCATTGTTTCAGCTTCAGGAGGTGCGTCTATTTCTATTATTTCGATTGTAGATGAATTTTCCCATAAGCCTGGTTTGAAGTCATAACTATCAGCACGAAGATGACTTGACGCCAAGATGAGAGCAGTAAAAATACTTATATTTATTAAAGTGGTCATTATTGATTCCTTGATATTAAATTTTTAGCGCCTAACCCTGAAATAACACGTGCGAAAGACTGACTAACAAAACCAATAATACTCTAATTGCTTTGTTATACGTGCCTTGCTTTCGCCCTGAGAAACTTGCTAAAAAACTGATTTACCGATATTTTCTGTAAACTGAGTTTAATTAAGCTAACTCAATTAAGCGAGAAAAATATCATTTCAACGGCAATAACTGTGAAACGAAACAATCCCTTTATCTTGCGCTATTTGTAACACTTGGTTTCAGCCAACTTGGAACTGATGAACCAAATATCATTGCCATAATTGGAATTATAAATACTGAGAGGAAAACACAGATGCAGGCTAAAATGAGACATAACCAAAGAAAAGTTGAAGCGTCAATTAGTTTCTGAAACCCATGAAATTTTGGTAATAATAGTTCAATGCTGAATCTGATAAAACGGACACCAAAAGGGAACAAAGAAAAAGAGAAATGCCCTACTTTCACACCTAAAAAGCTAATGATTCAATAGCCGAACTGAACAAAAAAAACCGCACTCTCAGAGTTAGAATAACGGGCGTTTACTATTCCAAACTGATTGAATCACCTGAATCACCTGAATCACCTGAATCACCTGAATCACCTGAATCACAGCGTTTCTATGAAAAAATGCGCCACGAGTAAACGTCCCATTTTCCTTCGCTTGTTATATGCTTGTCACAGTAGTATCTACTGTCAACATTCATACTCTATGGATATCAACTAGACAATTTGCTTTTTCATGTAAGTGACTTATAACTTCAGTTTTATAATAACCAAGCATGACATTTAATCCGACCAAAGGAGCGAATAACTTATCAAACCGCCCTCGATAGCACCTTGGTTTGTAAAAATCCTGATTCACCTTCCAATTTAACTCTCTGAAGATTAAAACTTCATCACCAATATTCAGATAATGAATACGCCAAAGTTGGCCGGGCTTATCTTTTTCAAATATATTACCTTCCCATATTTCATCAACATAGTGATGTCCTTGAACCAGTCCGGAAATATGTATAACGCTTTCATAATTATCCAAATTCTTATAGTTTACATATTCGTATTTTCGGATTTGAAATTCATTAGGAATTGGAATGAACATAGCAACAGCAAAAACAAAAATGGTTGGCAACTGAAAATTCCCCTTATTTACCTTTCCTTCTAAATATCTACCGTAAAAAAAATTCAAGAATATATAGAAAGCAAGAATAATCAGGACTCTCCCGCTAATTATATCATATAGCTCGTGAAAAAAATTGAAGGTTTGAACTGGTGAGTAAATCACTTCCATCCTTGAAGCCTAGCTTGAATCCATCTTGCCATATAACGCCGCGCTCAGACGCTGCCAAAAATGGCGCTGGTTTTGCGGTACGCAAAACGAGAGACATTTTTGGCAGTCGCTTGCAGCGCCTTGTTAGGGCTATGACTTGACGATGCCATCACCCCCATGATTGAAACTCCAGGCTGAACCTCTCAATCAAATACGGAATTTCTCCAGCCTCTTTTACAATTAACATGCAATCCTCTAGCCTATATACGCCAAAATAAGAGCCGCCTTTACTTTCTATTGGTATATCCAGAAGGATCGTTTTATCTTCATTAACCATAAACTGAAGCGTATTATTTTCTTCGTCAATGATTCCAAAAAAGTTTCCTGGCATGTGTAATACACAATCCATGCTGTGTAGTATTTCTTCTAAGCTAGATTTTCTAGCATCTTTTGATTCTAGAATCTTATCTTCACAGTAGTCACAGAAGAAAACTCTATATTTCATTCTTAATCTCCCTAAACGCCCTAACGTCGTTTTGGAGGCGAAGATCATTAGCTTCACGCAATAAAGCCACCATAAACGCCATAAGTTGATATGACAAAATTTGCGGAGATGTTTTGCGTCCGCCTTCAAAACCTTTGTTATAAAGCAGCTATCCAATCTGTTTGAATTGCCGAACATCGCCTTTTTCCTTTGCAAGCAGCCCTTGGAACACTTGGTCTTTCGGGGTCATTGATGGCTTGTTTGCAACACTTTCAATGGTGAGCAGCGATCCAAAACCACACCGCTTTTTTTGAGAAAACAACAGTGGTTTGACGCTCAAAGTCGCTGCTTACATGTAAGTACAATTACAGCGTATAACGTCATAATAAAGGACATTTACTAGCCAAAAGTGATTGAAAAGCCTGAATCACAGTGTTTCTATGAAAAAATGCACCACGAGTAAACGTCCACGTTTATTGCCTTGTTAGCTGAATTCAGCAAGGAATGCTCCAGATCACTTGGCGAACTGAATCTGAAAAAACCTTAGAAAGTTCCTGACTAGGAATCTTATTGTCTAAAGCCGGCACTGTGCTATCCATCCAATTTAATGCGTTGTCACGTGAGTGGTAATAAATAGCAATAGCAATGTCTTCGTTTCCACCACATTTACTTATGAGTTCATCTTTGAATACACATCCTTCGAAGTTATCTCGAAGGCATGAAACGTATTTATTCCAACCCTCAATATTCATACCGACACCTCAATTCAAGTAAAGTTAACAGTGTATTAGACCCAAACATAGTGTGTTTAAACACGCCATTTAGTTCCACAACAACAAACTGCCATTGTACCACCTAACGTAACATTCTGTTTTATATAACTAAGATCCGAATTCCAAAAGTTACCTTGTTAAATAAAGAGAAGTCGGTGTAATTGAAGATTATGCACCGTCTCCGTCAGACCTGAGTATCTATCCAGTGTTGAGGACCTCTGTAGGTTCGCTATTGAGCGTCAACTAAGGTTTCGCTTAAACGAGTTACCTCAACAACGACCAAGCTCTCCCTTCCCAATTGCCTAAACAAAAAACCACGTATGCAATAGCCGACCCGGCATAAACGCAAACGCGCCTGCAACCAACAAAGCCATCACGTAAAGAATCACCATGGCATTACGGTGTTTCTTTATATCGCCTTTTCTTATGGCGAAGAATGCTTCCGGTACCGTGTACAAGGTAATAACGCTGAGAATGTGAATATAGCCAAAGTGATAGAATACTTGCGGACCGACTTGCGCGGGAATGAACAAAGTAGACACGGCTGTGACCATCATTAACAACATATAAACCTTACCCAATTGCCTGTGGGCAGGGCTCCCCTTTCTTCTCACCAACAAATACGTACCGATACAAAATGATGCAACAGCGGTAGCCAAGTGAAAGTAAATCAACACCATGTTGTCCATCTTTTAGTCCGTTCCCTCACATACTCGATGAGATGGGTTATTCCAACACTCGATATCAAGTTGATCACCATATCAAATGTGTCACAATCACCGAGTTACATGACTTGTTTTTTCGATTGATATCCAAAGTGATATCAATAATTGTGTGATCATTGGCGCGGATTGATGAAACCGAGATTGTCATCTTCTTCAAAACCTCATCAAAAGGTGCCTAAGTATTCAGCCCACAACCACCTCTCATTGCATTGCGCTTGATTTCATAAAAACACATTTATTTATTCTCACCAAGAAGACACCCCTACTACTAATAACTCACAATCAATATATTTAATGGTTAAATGAACAACCGATAGCCTTTTTAATATCGCCAATTTAGCGTCACATGGTCATGATTTATAATTACTTTCCTTAAAATCACCCCACAATATTAATTAGAAACACATACCACTATTACCAGATATCACCCACCACACAAAGCCAGAAAATAAATTAAAAATCCTCCACTTTTTTCAGCAATAAAATAACGGCAAACACATGATATTATTGCTTATAACAATACAT
>NZ_JAKJSE010000047.1:0-17120 GCF_050336585.1 Enterovibrio makurazakiensis | reverse complement strand
GGTTAAAGATATCGTTAGAAATATTTAATCAAAATAAATAAGAATCCAACAAAAAGGGGGAGTTTACTTCCCCTTTTTTTTTATCTCAACCCGATTACACTTCTTCCARAGCACCTTTTATTCAGTGGTCACGGACCGATTCTCTGCAAACGCAGGAGCGAACACGATGTTGAAACCAAATAACGCATGGAAGTGGTACTTCGATAATGAAGCACAAGCATTGATGCTAGATTTGGGCGAAGACATGGTTTTCCAAGTCGCCATTGAATGCAAACAGCTCATCCCCGATGCGTTTGCTGAAACCCCATTTTCAGTTGATGACGCATCACTTTTTCAAGCGTATTTTGATGCAGTAGATGCGCTTTCTCTATCAGGCCCTCGCAAGGCCGAACTCGTTTTGAACGCAGTGGCAGCAAATCGCTTCCATAAACCGCTCCTACCAAAAAGCTGGTTTTTTAAGGAACAAGAAGGGTACTCAGCCGCAGAAGCTGGCTCGCTTGTGACATTGAAAACTGAGCACGGCAGTGAATCCTTTTTGGTGATTGAAAATGCAGGTATCGCTTCATTGTGTATGCATGCAGGCGAGTCACCATTGGCACTGACTGAAACAAAACAAATGCGGTTCTGTGAAGCTATTAAAGTAATGAATGATCGGCTATCAATATACCAACAGCAATACGATAGCGGCAGTGGTCATTATGCGTTGGTAGGCTGATAGAGATTTCTCTATCAGCCTCTTTTCTTTCCTTTCCAATCCAATCTGCTCCTCGTTACCGATTTCTTGTACCGACATACGGTTGTAACAGCCACTCCCTACATACATACATACATACATACATACATACATACATACATACCTGACCATCCATTAGTTAATGCAAGTTGCGCTATCTTGTGTCGTATACGCGAAACGATGGCGCTGTTATAAGTTATTTAGATGTGGTTATGGTGCGCATATGGGGGATGAGTACCGAGCAATATTGTTGCTAAAATAAGCGAGCAGATACGACTTGCATTGAAACAGAGGCGAGTGCTTGTATCATTATTTCCCTTAATCTATACGCTTAATCTCAATCTCATCACCTGTGCCCATGCGATTTCGTTGTCTCACTTATATGCAAATATGAGAATTCCCACCGCAGATGGTCGCTTTGCATGCAAATAATTGCGTGATCTTTATCACGTAATTGCTATCAGAATCGGCCTCGTTTCTAGTTTGATTGCATATGAAATCGCCATTTATTGATAATCCATAGAAACATTTCTAGTGGAATTTCCCTATTTATCACGTTTAAACTGAGGTTGCCGCGCCTCTGGTATATACCAGATTTGCAGGTGTAAATTGATTTCCATTTAGGAGAGATGGCCACTTTACTCTGACATCTATAATCTTATAAATAGAGCTTCTGTGGATAAGTGTGTGCTCACTTCATATACAGATTGAAGGTGTCAGCATTCACGATTTACTTATGTTTGTGATTGGGACTAGGAAGGTTAGTGAAGGAAGAGGATAGTTTCCTTGTGGAAACAGTATTTTGGTTTTTACGTCACTGTGGATAACAGGATATATGACATGGGAGTTGGTTAAATGGGAGTAAAACCGAACGAAGGCTTTTATGCTTGTTACGGTGGCAAATCACCGAAAAAAGAAATGCCTGCAGGATAGAGCGCTACGTCACGAAATCAGGTATAATCCCGCGCAAAATCCCTCAGAATACATTTCCATGAATCAATATTTAGCTATCACCTCTCGCGGACTCGAAAACCTGCTTGCAGAAGAACTCGAACAATTTGGCGCAAGCAGCGTTAAAGCGGTTAATGCGGGCGTACGCTTTAAAGCAGATGAGAAAACCCTCTACAAGTGCTGTCTATGGAGCCGCACTGCATCACGCTTCATTCTCGTACTAAGCGAGTTCACCGTGCGTGATGACATGGACCTGTATCTGGGTGCTACTGCCATTAACTGGCCAGAATATTTTAGCGAGAAGAAGCGCATTGCTGTCGACTTCAACGGTACAAACCGTGAAATTCGTAACAGCCAATACGGCGCATTGAAAGTGAAAGACGCGATTGTCGATCGCTTCATCAAAGCTGACCGCGAACGCCCAAGTATCGACCGTGAGCAACCCGATCTGCGCATTCACATGCGCTTGTCTCGTGAAGACGGCCTTCTTGGCATCGACATGGTTGGTAGCGGCTTGCATCAGCGCGGTTACCGCACTGAAGCCGGTGCAGCACCACTGCGTGAAACCAATGCAGCAGCGCTGGTGATGAAAAGTGGCTGGACGCCAGAGAAACCTCTTCTAGACCCAATGTGTGGTTCAGGGACTCTGCTTATTGAAGCCGCTATGATTGCTGCTCAAGTTGCTCCAGGTCTAAAGCGCAAGCGTTGGGGCTTTGAGTCACTGAAATCATTCAATCGTGAAGAGTGGATGGAAGTCCACGCAGAAGTGACCTTCCTGTCGAAGAAAGGCCCAGCGAAATGCGAAACTCGTTTCTTTGGCTTTGATAACGATCGTCGCGTACTTGAAACCGCAAAAGCGAATGCAAACCGCGCGGGTGTTGGTAGTCTTATCCAATTTGAAGAAGCAGATGCAAGTACTTTGCAAAACCCTGAAGGGTTTGGTGAAGGGCATATCATCTGTAATCCGCCTTATGGTGAGCGTCTGGGTACAACCCCAGGGCTGATTGCACTGTATACACAATTAGGTGTTCAGCTTAAAACGCAATTTAAAGGTTCTGTGGCATCCATCTATTCAGGTTCTAACGAATTACTGAGTTGTATTCGTATGCGCGCTGAAAGCACCTACAAGTTGCGTAACGGCGCACTTGATTGTGAGATGAAAACTTATCAGATCACTGCACGTGGCGAGGTGACAGTGTCACCTGAAGGTGTGGTTAGTCAACCAGACGTTGCACCTGAGTTTTCAAACCGTCTTCGCAAGAACCTTAAAAAATTGGAAAAATGGGCGAAACAGCAGGGTGTTCAATGCTACCGCTTATATGATTCCGATTTGCCTGATTATAACGTTGCTATTGATCGCTACAACGACAGCATCGTGATTCAGGAATATGCGCCACCTAAAACCATTCCAGAAGAAACAGCTCGCCGCCGATTGATGGACACAGTTCGCGCTACGATCGCTGTTACTGGTGTGAATGCGAATAACGTGATTTTGAAAACACGTGAAAAGCAAAAAGGCACGAATCAGTATCAGAAACTGGGTGAAGCTAAGCGCTTCATCGAGGTGACTGAATACAACGTCACGTTGGAAGTGAACCTTCAAGACTACCTTGATACCGGTTTGTTCCTTGATCACCGCTATACGCGTAAGATGCTTGGCGAGAAAGCACAAGGTAAGGATTTCCTTAACTTGTTCGCTTACACCGGTACCGCGACTGTTCATGCAGCAGTAGGTGGGGCTAAATCAACCACGACGGTTGATATGTCTAAGACTTACCTTGCTTGGGCTGAACGTAACATGAAGTTGAATGGCAAAGTTGGCCGTCAACATCAATACATTCATGCTGATTGCCTGAAATGGCTCGAGAGCGAGCAAAACCAGTATGATCTTATCTTTATCGACCCGCCGACGTTCTCGAACTCTAAGCGAATGGAAGATAACTTCGATGTACAGCGCGACCACATCAAACTGATGTCAGACCTTAAGCGTCTTTTGCGTCAAGGCGGCGAGATCGTGTTCTCGAACAATAAACGTAACTTTAAGATGGACCTTGAAGCACTCAGCGAGCTCGGTCTATCTGCTCAGAATATTACACATCGTTCAATTCCTTTGGATTTTGAACGTAACAAGCAGATCCATAACTGCTGGATTATTACCCACAAGGAAGGTTAATGGCCTTAGTCCTCTACAGCACGGAAGGGTGTCACCTTTGTGAAGAGGCAATGGCTTTGTATCAAGCAGCGGGTAAAACCGCTGCTTTGAACGTTATAGACATTGCGTTTGATGACACGCTGTTTTCTCATTACGGCGTCACTATTCCTGTTATCTCATTTCAAACCCAAGACGGCTCAGTGATTGAAGAACTGAACTGGCCTTTTGATTCTTTCGCTTTAACAACATGGTTAGTTAAACATGGCATTGATTAACATCACCAACGCTCAACTCGCTTATGGCGACAACCCTTTACTCGATCACGCAGAATTTGTATTGCAGCCTAATGAGCGTGTGTGTCTCGTCGGTCGAAATGGCGCCGGTAAATCGACTTTAATGAAAGTCATTCACGGAACGGTGCAACTGGATGACGGCAGTATTAATCGTCAACAAGATTTGAAAGTCTCTCGTTTAGAGCAAGATCCACCGCGTGATGCGGAAGGGACGGTAGTCGACTACGTGTCTGAAGGTTTGGCAGAAGCTGGTGCGCTACTTAAGCAGTACCACGAATTGCTCGGGCTGATGGAAACGGACCCTAGTGAGAAGAACATTAATCGACTTGCTAGAGTGCAGGATCAACTCGATCATAGCGGCGCTTGGCATTTCGAAAACCAACTAACCATGGTGCTTGATGCGCTAAAGCTGGATGGTTCGAAGAGGCTGTCCGAATTATCAGGTGGTTGGCAACGTAAAGCTGCACTCGCACGCGCTCTCGTGTGTGAACCTGATGTCCTTCTGCTGGATGAGCCTACTAACCACCTAGACGTTGCGACGATCTTGTGGCTAGAGAACTTCCTCAAAGACTTCAAAGGCGCGATTATCTTTATCTCGCACGACCGTGCATTTATCCGTTCTATGGCAACGCGTATCGTTGATTTGGACCGTGGTCAGTTGTCTTCATGGCCGGGCGACTACGAGAAGTATCTCGAAGGTAAAGAAGAGGCGCTTCGCGTTGAAGCTGATCAGAACGCCGAGTTTGATAAGAAACTAGCTCAAGAAGAGACCTGGATTCGCCAAGGTATCAAAGCCCGTCGTACCCGTAACGAAGGCCGTGTGCGTGCTCTTAAACAGCTTCGCCGTGAACGTTCAGAGCGTGTTGAAGTGTTAGGTAATGCTAACATCATGGTTGATGAAGCGGTTAAGTCGGGCAAAATTGTATTTGAAGCGAAAGACATCAGCTTTAAGTTTGATGGTAAGAACTTAATTGAAGACTTTAGCTTTAATGTGATGCGTGGTGACCGTATTGCGCTGATTGGCCCTAATGGTTGTGGTAAAAGTACCTTACTGAAGCTGATGCTGGGTAATCTGACGTCAGAAACAGGTAAATTTCATGTCGGTACAAAGCTCGAAGTGGCTTACTTTGACCAATATCGCGAAAAGCTCGACCCTGAGAAAACCGTGGTCGATAACTTAGCAGAAGGGAAGATGGAAGTTGAGGTGGGTGGACGTAAACGCCACGTACTTGGCTATCTACAAGACTTCCTGTTCCATCCACGCCGCGCGCGTACGCCTGTGAAAGCTCTTTCTGGAGGCGAGAAAAACCGTCTATTGCTTGCGCGAATTTTCCTTAAACCATGTAACTTATTGGTTCTTGATGAACCAACCAACGATTTGGATATCGAAACGTTGGAACTTTTGGAAGAATTGCTTGCCAACTATCAGGGTACATTGTTGTTGGTGAGTCACGATCGTCAGTTTGTTGATAACACCGTGACACATAGTTGGGTGTTCGAAGGGGACGGTGTTATTCATAAGTTTGTGGGTGGTTATCATGACGCAATGCAGCAACGTGAAAACTATCGTCAGACGATTGGAGCCGATAAACCTCAAGCAAAGAAAGACGCACCAAAAGAAGATGCGCCTAAAAAACAAACTGAAAGTGTGAAAGTTGGCAAAAAACTGTCTTACAAGTTGCAAAGAGAGTTAGAAGCACTTCCACAACTTCTTGAAAACTTGGAAAATGAAATATCGCAGTTACAGGAATCGGTGAACGATCCTGCGTTCTTCCAGAAAAGCACTGAGGAGACTCAGCCAATCTTACAGCGTTTGAGTGAGGTTGAAGCTGAATTAGATGCAGCGTTTGAACGATGGGAAGAACTCGAAGAGATGCAGAAGGAATAGTAATGCAGTTCAACAAATTCAAACTTTCAGCTGTCGCACTTGCGATAGCTGGTTTTCCCCTAGTAGCCAATGCAGCTTTGTATTCTGTCGCTCGTGTCGATAATGCTTCGGCTAGCCAATCAGCTGCAGCGACTGCCATTTCTCCTGATGGTAGTGAGGTTGCGGTAGAAGTGTTAAGTGGCCCTGTTGGTCTTAACTATTCTCAGGAATTGCCTTACATGGTTGATGTAGAGCATTTCATAAATAGCCAAGATGATCTCTATCGCTACTGTCGCGACTACCTTGGTTATAACACCTGTGATACTTGGGCTGACGAAAGATGGTATGGCATCCAAGCGTCTGGGACCGTCTGTAAAAGTGACGATGCTGAGCAATCTTGCCTTGGTGGCTTGAAAAAAGAAATTGACGCCTGGTCGCAGGGTTTCGCAAGTAATAGCGAGGCAATCCTTGGTAGTGCGGTGAACCCATTTGGTGCTGGCGTTGCTTCACCTCCTGCGGGAACGGTTAACGCTGACTCCACCAATGTCGTGATTAACTCGATTACTGCGAATGGTTCTCCTGTTGGCGCGTCTAGCAGCCCATATTACGATGCGGGATCTTACAATGCTCGTGCATTTGCGCGCCGTGGCTTTATTAACGACGTAGAGTTGCTGCCTCCGGCTTCAGCTACGGGTGTTATCCCAAATATTGGCCAAACTAATGCGCATGGCGTCATTGAAGCAGCAGGCGTCACCATTACGTATGGTTCAGCGTCCGTTGCCAATATGGCTGATGTCGGTGATGAAGCTAAAGCGCCTGAAGATTCTGGCCTGCCTAACCTAGCCAGTTGCCAGAGCAGCGTTGATTACTCAAACCGTGCTTGCCAGTACTTCCAGTTTGCTAACCAAGCGTCGGTTTGGCTGACTACGGATGAACCCTTCGTTGACGTCAACGCGACGACAGTCGTTAGTAGTTTTCCTAGTGGGAATACGGGTCATGACGACGACACCGCCCAAGCCAGTGTTCTTGGTGCTGCGCTGTTAGGGGATGACACCAATAAACCTTATTTGGTGGGTTACTCAACCTATGACGACAATCGCTTTTATGCGAGAGCCGTGAAGTTCGCGCCAGTGGCTGATTTTGCAACCTGTATTAGTGCATTACAGAGTGATGCCAAAGAAGCTAAGTGCTGGACCTTACAGCCAATTGAAGGTTTCGAGGACCAACGCGAGCGTTTTAGCTATAGCATGGCTACCGATACTAATAGCACCGGTGCGATTGTTGGTATCGCAAAATATAGAAATTCAAACAGTGGCTCATTTTCAGAAACTATCTTTGTCAACGAAAATGGAACAACGACGTTGCTCGGCACGGGGCAAAGTGAATTATTCTTTAGTGGCTACAACGCGACAGCCGCGGCGCTAAACACCAGCAGTGAGCTGGTGGGTAAAGTCGATATCGAGAGTTCGCGAGATAGAGAGCGTCGCCAGCGTGGTTATATTTATGCCCACGGCACAGCGAATGCAGATTTTGACGGAAAGCATGGTTGGTTGCTTGATGATCTAACCAATGGATCTGGTGGTGCAAACCAGTTCCGTATCGCCGAAGCGTTTGATATTGCGGACAATGGCGATATCGCAGCGTCGGCTTTCTTTTGTGACGGTGGCTATTCATCAACAGCGCAGAATGCACGATGTGACGTTGAAGAAGAGCTGGTGGCTGTGAAACTGACACGTTTACCTGGTGGTGAGATTACACCTCGTCCAGTTGAAGAAAACGTTATCACACGAAGTGGTGGTGGTATCGGTATGCTAGGCCTTATTCTTATTGGGTTAGGCGGGTTTTTCAGAAAAAGAAAGTAATGTTTGTTTTTGGCTCATCCTCACAAATTTCTGTTGGATGGGCCAGTTCATACTTGATTATTTATTGACCATGCCTGACTCTTAAATGGTGCGATTCACAAATGAGCAACCTTAGTGAAGCCGTACTGTAAAGAATCGTTTATCGAAGGATAAGAGGGCGGAAATATGAAAAGACAGAAGCGAGATCGTTTAGAGCGAGCACAAGCTAAAGGCTATCAAGCCGGTGTAAGCGGTCGATCCTCTGAGACATGTCCTTATCAAGCCATGGACGCGCGCAGCCAATGGCTAGGAGGTTGGCGAGATGGCAGAGATACTAAAGCGTCGTCGATGAAATAATACTTTTCTTTTTTGCACATTTGACAGCCCCGCTATCGGGGCTTTTATTTAACACATTAACGCACTATAACTTTAAGTGTTTGAACAAAGTTAACTAAGAGTACTCATTGAATGAATCAAGTTTAAAGACAATGTGAGGTTCTGGTTGTCTAACAGGCTCACAGTCTCGCTGAACAAGGTTAAATGGCTTGGTATTATTGAACACATAAAAAAACCGCCACAAGGGCGGTTTAAGAGCTTTCTGGCAATATCATTAGAAAGAAGAAGTGTCTTGGAACAATCCTACTTTCAAGTCTTTCGCTACATAGATTTCTTTGCCATCTACCAGTACGCGACCATCAGCAACGCCCATCACCAATTTACGGTTGATCACGCGTTTCATTTGAATTTCGTAAGTGACTTTCTTAGCTGTAGGTAGAATTTGACCCGTGAACTTCACTTCGCCAACACCCAGAGCACGTCCTTTACCTTCGCCGCCCATCCAGCCAAGGAAGAAGCCGACGAGCTGCCACATAGCATCAAGACCTAAACAACCTGGCATAACTGGGTCGCCAGGGAAGTGGCAATCGAAGAACCAAAGGTCTGGTGTAATGTCCAATTCTGCAACGATAAAGCCTTTACCAAAATCACCACCTTCATCAGTGATGTTTGAAATGCGATCCATCATCAGCATATTTGGTGCTGGAAGTTGAGGACGTCCAGGGCCAAAAAGTTCGCCTTGGCTAGAGGCAATCAGATCATTGCGGTCATAAGAATTCGGTTTCATCGGCGTTACACAGCTCCTAAATAAGTTAAATGCACTTTAGCGTACACGTGTACGCTAGACAACTCTGATCAGTGTTTGTTGAACCAGTTTTTTAACCTATTTATTAGGGATATGTGACGATGCTCACCATGATGGAACATATCGATTCTTAACGCGATTTTGTCTAGCAGAGTTTCAGTTTCTTCATCACCTTCTTCGCCACTGAATGGCATGCCAGTGATCAGAGGAAAAGCTTCTTCAACATTCTCGACCGCCCAAATATGGAACTTACCCTCACGGATTGCTTCGGTCACGTCTTTGCTTAGGCATAAGGCATTGAGATTGGTCATTGGAAGAATGACACCTTGCTCACCGGATAGACCTCTATGCTCACAAATGTGGTAGAAGCCCTCAATTTTCTCGTTGATGCCGCCAACAGCTTGAACGCGACCAAATTGGTCAACAGCGCCTGTGATCGCAATACTTTGGTTAATCGGTTGCTGAGAAAGGGCACTGACAAACGCGCATAGCTCCGCGAGTGATGCGCTGTCGCCGTCAACCTCGCAGTAGGACTGTTCAAACACGATCGATGCTGAGTAAGGCAGCGGCTCGTCCAAGTCTAAAGCAGCACTGACAAAGGCTTGCATGATCATCATGCCTTTCGCATGAATATTTCCGCCCAGTTCCGCTTTTCGCTCAACATCGGCAATGTCGCCATCACCAAAGTGCACAACACATGAGATACGGGCGGGTTCGCCATATGCCATTGGGTGGCCTGGCATCTCAATCACGGTTAAACCGTTCACCTGACCAATGTGTTCGCCTTCTGTATCAATAAACACCTGACCCTTATGGATGTCATCGACAGCGCGAAGGGGGAGATAAGATTCACGGAAATATTTTGCAGAGATGGCTGCATCGAGATCCGATTCAGAAATCACGTCATCGTTCGATTGGTAATCAGCTTCACGCAAAATGGTTTGAATCCACAATGGGCAAAGAGGCAAACGTTCCTGATCTTCTGCAAAACGGGCACCGGCTTGCATGAAGCGCTTCACTGCACCATTTGTTAAAGGCTTTACATTGAATTGCTGTTGAAAGCCTTTGATGACGGACAGGTAATCATCAATGTTGTCAGCATTAACGTGGAAATCCTGCTCGTATTCGCAATAGCTGCTGATTCCATGTAATTCAGGTTCCCCAGATTCAAAGTCAGCCATTAGGCTGCGATCACCAATAACGATCACGCTCACTGATACGTCTTCGGGGGCAGGCAGATCGCAGTACGTGTCAGCTTTCGCACAGTGCCAATGAAGCGTATTCGTCGAGATAACGCTCTTAAGGCGATTCCATATGTTAGGTTGGCTGATAATGCCTGTTAGAGAGATAACCAGTACACCGCCGTTGGCTTGATGAAGAAGCCCTCTTACAGAGTGTGACGTTGTCACATCCTGTTGGTTAGGATAAACTGCGCCAAACAGTTGAGTTTCATTAAAATTCTCTGCCAAAACAACAGGCATATCTGGGCGAGGTAGGTGGTCAGTCACCATTTTCTCTATCAAGGTAAAATAGTCGTGAACATCAGGCGCAGTAACGAGCAAAAGGCGAGGGAAACGCGACTCGTGAACAGTTCGTTGGATGCTGTCTTTCAGCCGAGGTTGTAGGGCGCTTGGCGCAATGGCGTCTAGCGAAGCATAGTTTTCTATGTGCTGCTCTACGTGAGAGAACTGAGGAACAACGGACTGCCAGGTAACTTCTTGCATACGTCTGGGTTTCTACCTTTGGGGGTTTGCGATGGAGGCATTATAGATGAATAACACTCGGCAAAGTAGCGAAGATAAGCGCTTGTCATGATTCGAGAAACCAAATTGACATTTAGTGCTGCCCATCGCTGACTTTGTGACCTAGTCAACGAAAATATCAATAAGATAACGGCCTTAATATTTGATTAAAAAGTAATCTGCTGTTACGCTGTCACTGTATTTCACATAATTTTCGCTCTCAACAATAAATAATTAAAAATATGAAATATCAACAACTTGAAAACCTAGAAGCTGGATGGAAATGGAGCTATCTAGTCAAGAAGCATAAAGAAGGCTTCAACGTGTCCCGTTATGTGGATACCAGTGAAGTTGACGCATCGGTTAAATCGCTTCTTGCGCTAGAGCACGAGCCTACCAAAGTGATTGAATGGATTGCCGAGCACATGTCTTCAGAGCTTGATATCAAGCTTAAACAGGCTATTCGTGCTAAACGAAAGCGTCATTTCAATGCAGAACAAGAACATACGCGTAAAAAATCTATCGATTTAGACTTTCGCGTGTGGGAAAAACTGTCTATTAAAGCGCAAGAGCTTGATGCCACATTATCAGATACGATTGAGTATTTGATTGGTGAAGCAAACCGATCACAAAACGCAAACAAGAAAGTGGATGCGTTGAAAAAAGATTTAAGCAGTTTGTTAGATATGTAAGGTGACATTCATGGAGTACTTTCTGGCGGGTAGTTTTATCGCGTTGTTTGTGTTTATCGCCATTGACCGCCCAATCATTCTCATTTCGTTCAAAAACGGCTCGTTAGTCAAAACCAAGGGCAAAATCCCTCAGGGCTTTTTGCATGATTGTACAGAAATCAACAAGCGAAACCCCATCAATGGTACGGTGAAGGTTTACCGCAACCGCTTTAAGCCCGCCAAGTTGGTTTTCTCAAAGGGCATTGATACTAAAGTGCAGCAGCGCATTCGTAACATCTTTCCGCACAAGTCATTCAAGTGATCCCATCATCCGTTCAGCCCATTGCATTTCGATTAACGCGAGGGGCTGACTTAAAGCAATCAATCTTCGACGCTGTCAAAGGCAATGACATCCAAGCGGGATGCGTTGTTTCCGTGGTTGGTTGTCTATCGTCTATCAATATGCGTTTAGCAGACAGTGTTTCAGTCTTCCAAAAGGATGCTTGCTTCGAAATACTGTCATTGTCCGGCACATTAACACCCGAGCATATTCACCTTCATATTTCTGTGGCAGATGAAGAAGGGGGTGCATGGGGGGGACATTTGCTTGATGGCACCATCGTTAGTCACACCGCCGAAATTTGCTTATTGGCTTTCTCAAATTACCAATTTAATCGGGAGTTTGACGCGGACACGGGCTACACCGAACTGGTTGTTAAGCCTGGAGTAAATTCCTCTTGTTTTTCAACCAAGTGACTAATCAAGCGCCTGGGTGAGAAAATCCTCGGGGAAACACCTTGGGATTTGAATAGAACTGATAAAAACATGAATAGAGACAATGAGTTTTCAGCAACAATTTCGTTAGATTCCTTCCCTCGTTTTTAGCATCTATCTTTTATCGTATTTGGATTAACCCAAACCTATGATGCACTATAACTTATTGGTTTGCGTTGCCATATTTTGGCCACATTTGGTCTTTATTTGCCTGAATATCACCCTGGAAGTGACAGATTGATTTGATGTAATTATGTCCATCAACAAGAGTGAGGGCACAGCAATGCTATCCGTAAAACTATCAAAAATAACTTTTAGAGCGCCACTTTCTGACTGGCTTTTGACAGCGCTGTTTATATTGCTTCTTCCTAGCGTAGTGCTTGCCAATGAAGATGAGGGGGGATTGTATGTTCAAATAGAAGGCTCAGAAGACGCTATGTGGACACAAGCTCCACAATTCGCAACCAATGCAAGTATGGTCATCAATGGTTTGGTTAATCGCGTCAAAGTTGAGCAGCACTTCACTAACCCGACTGACGATTGGGTACACGCTCGGTACCTATTTCCTTTGCCGCAAAACGCCGCTGTGGACCACCTTATCATTCGAGTAGGCGAACGCATTATTGAAGGTGAAATCCAAAAGAAACAAGACGCAAGAAAAGCATTTAATCAAGCGGCTAGCGAGGGCAAGAAAGCATCATTGATTGAGCAGCATCGTACCAACTTGTTCTCTACACAAGTGGCCAATATTGCTCCGAATGAAACCATTGTAGTGGAAATTGAATATCAAGAGACAGTGCATTACGAAGATGGCGAGTTCAGCCTACGTTTTCCTACCACATTCACTCAACGCTACATTCCGGGTCTACCTGAAAACGTCACTCCACTCGAAGCGACAACAGACGAGCGCAGCAACAATCCTGAACCGTTAGCTGAGCTTCAAAATGGATGGGCGGTAGCGACCAAACAAGTGCCGGATGCTAGTGAGATCACGACAGAGTATCGTGACCCCATGCTGGAAGATGCCATTGTTTTCACATTGGATGCTGACATCAACATGGGACTGCCAATAGAAGGCGTATCGAGTCCAAATGCTTCGCTAAACATTGATAAACAATCTGAAAGCCGCTATTTGGTGTCGTTAAGCGATATGCAGATCGCCAATCAAGATTTTGTTCTCACTTGGAGACCCATTGCTACAGCAATGCCAGTGGCTGCAATGTTTGTACAAGAGATCGAAGGAGAGCGCTACGGACTATTGATGGCCATGCCACCCCAATCCAATCAAGTGAGTACGCTTCCTCAAAATATCACCTTGATATTAGACGTGTCGGGCTCCATGTATGGCGACTCCATTGATCAAGCCAAACAAGCGGTTATTTATGCGTTAAATACCTTGGATGCATCTGATCACTTTAACCTGATTGTCTTCAATGAAAACGCAGAGATTCTTTCACCGACCCCGCTACAAGCAACCCGTGAAAATATTGCAAAGGTGTCGAGAGTTGTACGCGGGATAGTGGCTGACGGCGGGACGGAAATGCTAGGGGCGCTTGAACTGGCGTTTGCATCTGAATCGATGCAGCAACATCTCAACCAGCTTGTGTTTATTACAGACGGCGCCATTGGCAATGAAGATGAACTCTACGATTTCATTCAACAAGAGCTCGGAAGTCGTCGTTTGTTTACGGTGGGCATTGGGTCTGCGCCGAATAGCGCATTTATGCAGCGAGCAGCAATCAGTGGAAAGGGGACATACACATTTATTAGTAACATTACTGAGGTTAAAAGCTCATTAAAACCACTGTTTGAGAAACTGTCGGCACCCATCATGCAAGATATCGTCATGAAATGGCAGGATGAAAGTCCTATAGATGCTTGGCCGAATCCTATTCCTGACTTGTACCACACCCAGCCACTTGTTCAATCATTCAAAATACCAGAGGGAGCAGAAACACTGAACCTGGAAGGTGTACTTAACCAAGACTCTTGGGAATACCAAATCGATCTCCCTGTAAATCGAGACACTAAAACCTCAGGACTTAACGTTTTATGGGCCAGAAAACAAATTGAAAGTCTTTCATTGAACCCATCATTGAGCGCAGCACAGAAAGAAAATCAAATCACGGAACTTGGATTAGCTCACCATATTGTCACCAAGCACACGTCTCTTGTTGCTATTGATAAAACACCTAGCAGGCCATTGGATCAAGATGCTAAAGCTCATCAAATTAGGCCTCATGCACCCAAAAACGGTGCTGTTATGCTGCAAAGTGGGCTGGGTAGTGATGCGTTTTTATTGGGTGGTTTATTGATGATGTTAGTAAGTTTTACTGTCTTGCACTTTTCTCCGGTACGCAGCCACTCGAGAAGACAGGGTGTATGAGAATGAGAAAGCTAATTTCACGGTTCTGGCCGATAAGAGCGTGGCAATGGATGATGGTTGGTCTGTTTCTTGGTGGCAGCGTTCTCATGGTCAATGGCATTTACATCAAGGCTAAAGCGCAATTGGCGCAGTTTCTCATTGTGTATGCATGGGACAAACAACAAGAGACAGGGAAGATACAACCGCCTTGGCCTTGGGCTGATACATTTCCAACCGCTACCTTGTTAATGGATGGGCACAAACCTTTGTGGGTGCTAGCCGGTGCCAATGCGCGAAACCTAGCGTTCGGGCCAACGTTGCAAATGAATACGGCTCGTCCTGATGAAAAGGGCAACATAGTCATTTTTGGACACAATGACACGCACTTTTCATTGTTGGCTAAAGCGAAAATCGGGGATGAATTACAACTAGAAGCCTCTAACGGGATGCTGAGGAGATTTCGGGTTTCTAATGTCGCCGTTGCTCATGAATCTGAAGTTCAATGGATTGATAATACAACAGACGACCGATTAACCTTGGTGACATGCTATCCGTTTGATTCTATGACACTCAATGGTCCATTAAGGTATATTGTCACGGCAAAGCCAATCGCTGAGATAGAATCACATAACCAACGAAATCTACCTGTATTGTTTACACACTATGGACAAGAGAGGACCTATTGGTTGTAGATATATATAATATAACTTTAACGCACTATAACTTATAAGTGATTCGTTAATATTACCTGCTTACTCTGTTTTATTTAGTATTCATTTCGCCGTTATTGTCGAGGTGGAAACACACAAAAGTCCAACAGCAAGTAAATATTTTCGTGAGTAAAGTCACGCTTCCTGTGGCTCACATGTGAAACAGTGTGGATATGAGTCGCAGTTTTTAGGGCGTTCACGCGTAATTTCTTTCAAATAGACGGTTAGGGGCAAATCATGTACTCAACGAAAAACATAATAACGAGTCTATTCTATGCGCCCAAATCTTATCGTACTTGATGGTCCATCTGGGGCGGGGAAAACAACGCTCTCTAAAGCTTTGCAGGAAACATTGCTTCCAGAAAATTGGTTATATCTTTCAATCGACACACTGGTCTATACATTACCTTCGTCTATATTGGAGCGGTGTAATCAGGAAAATGATTGGCAATCAGTGGATGCTGATACCTTGTTCAAAGGTGTGTTCGCCTGCGTCGATGCCCTGGTTAATGCAGGTAACAAGGTGATTTTTGATGCTGTGATTTCTACGCCAACACGTGCACTTCAAATGGATCTGGCTTTTGAGCAGCATCAACGATTCTATGTTGGCGTAAACTGCGAACTATCGGAGCTTGAACGTCGCACTCGTTTACGTGGAGATCGCACGTTAGAAGAAGTCAGACACGGATTCGCCACATCACCATTACACCTTCAGTATGACTTAGAGATCGATAGCACTTCGATGTCTGTGAGCGACCTCGCAACCATTGTTGCAGCTACTGTTCACGAGGAACAGCACGAGGCATAACGATGTTATGTGTTTTCAATCTGCAGAACCGTCATCATGACTAATCATCAAGATAGGGAAAAGCTCAAAAGAAAAATCGCAATGGGGCTCCCAAAACATGTTTTCGTTTTCGGTTTATTGCTTTGGGGGCTACCGACTGCTTTCATCTATGCGTTGATTAACTCTTTACTCACAGAACAAAGCTTCCTAGCCGCGCTATCAACTTCCATCGTCATATGGCCGCTCGGTGGTATTTTCTACGGACTGTATTCTTGGATCAAAACCAAGCGCCAATTCGCTGAACTGGAAGATACTAAATGACCAAGCATATAGAATTCGCTTTCCTCGCAGACAAACCCGAACTCATTCCTACAGTCGCAAATTGGTACTTCAACGAATGGGGCGCACTTGCCAATGCCTCGCTTGAAGTCTTCACACAAAAACTCGATGACTACTTAAACACCGACAAAATCCCGCTGTTGGTGATTGCTATGGATGGAACAACAGCGATTGGTGCTGCTCATTTGCGATTTCATGAAATGAGTATCTACCCAGACAAAGAACATTGGATAGGGGGCGTATATGTTGATGCCCCATATCGCGGAAAACATATTGCCAGTGCATTGGTTCAAAACATAGAAAACATCGCCATTCGTCTTGGCGTTTCACAACTCCATCTTCAAACCGAACAGCTCAATGGCGGATTATATGCAAAACTAGGTTGGCAGGAGATCGAACAAGTTGAAAGTCGGGGAGTGGATGTGTCAGTTAGGGTTAAGTCTCTAAGTTGATGGGATAAATTAAAGTGTTACCACGTCACTTTGTTTACTGAAGATTGAAAGCAGCAGTGCATTTCTCTGAGCATGCGGCCTTGCAGCGTTTGATTCGCGCGCTCAATACGACCTTTGGTAAAGCTGTTTGCACAGATCAATTCAATCCCTAACTCGTTGAGAACCCGTCCATACTGTGTCTTACCAACTTGTTTATTACGCTCTTGATTCACACGGAAGATAGAATGCTTATCGCTGTAAAGTGCGACAGGTTTGCCATGCACATCTAGGTATTCACGTGTCGCCATCATGTAGTCAAAAGC
>NZ_JAKJSE010000046.1:0-25809 GCF_050336585.1 Enterovibrio makurazakiensis | reverse complement strand
ATACCAAACACTCCATCTAGGTAAGCGCGTCGCCACTTCGAAAGCATAAACGGATGGATATCTAATGCTTCTGCAACTGACTTGACTGTACGGTGACTTTGAAAGCTCCATTCCACCGCTTTACGTTTAAAGTCTAGTGAATATTCGGCTGTCTTTTTTCCTGATTTGTAGGCTGGCATAAGGCCTCCTTTATGGACTGAATTGTGTGTCCACTAAATCGGGGGAGGTCCAGAATCTGTCTTAAACGCTTTGTTAACTGGCTATACTTCAAACGTGAGGAAGTGCATGAGTAAATCAATATCAACTTGCTGTGACTCTATGTAGTTCTCACCAACTAAGCTTGAAATTGCTGACTTCCAAAATCTAAGTGCAACTTCATTACCAAGTAACACTCTGATCTGCCACCGTCCCTCAAACCGTGCTGCCGCCAATTTTAATGCTTGTTTACCAACACCTTTACCTTTGAATTTACGAAGCACAAAGAACTGCTCAATATCGTAGGTAAGACCTTCTGGCGGATACTTTCTAACAAGAACAAAACCTGCTATTTCTCCATCAGCATGGATAAAGAATGGTGCATGATCTTCTTGCTTCCAGTAAACATCCAAACTGCTTTTGTTAAACGAAAAATCACCGTTCTCATTTGGAGACCACCCCATATACTCCGACATATCATAAATATAATATGGAAACAGATTCTCAAGAACATGACGAGATTCTGCTTTAATATTTATTAGTGAAACTTCCATTTTGTTCCTTGCCAGTTAACGTCGTTTTAAGGGGCGAAAAACATTAGCTTCATGCAAAAAAGCCACCTTAAACGCCATAAACTGATTTAACAAAATTTGCGGAAATGTTTTGCGTCCGCCTTCAAAACCTTTGTTATAAAGCTGCCACCCAATCTGTTTGAATAGCCGAACCTCGCCTTTTGCCTTTGCAAGCAGCCCTTGGGATGCTTGGTCTTTTCTGGCCATTGATGCTTGTTTGCAACACTTTCAATGGTGAGCGGCGATCCAAAATCAAACCGCTTTTTTGTTGAAAAAACCACTGTGGTTTGGCGCTCAAAGTCGCTGCTTACATGTAAGTAAAATTACAGCGTATAACGCCTGCATAACACGTTTGCTACCATGCAGATTTAGCTCAAATTTACGACTTAACACGGTAGACTAAAAGAAACCTAGAATGCCGAATTTAGCAATTCGTGTTGATGCATTTGTTATATTTTTTCTTTCTCGAAAAGTAATATATTGTGTTTTTCCGATTCACTCAATGACATTACATAAAAAAGAAACTGACTACATTCCAAATCTGATTTATCAACTATTTCCCTGAGTAAATTTAAGTTTAATAGCTGTCTATCATTTAATTGTTTTCTTTTATCCTTAATGTTTTCTAATAACTCAAAATTTACATATGTGAAGTATTTGTTGAATAAACCAGATACTACATCTGATATTTGTATTAATCTAGACTCTTCTGAATTTACAAAGCTATAGTTAAGATTTATTAAATTGTGGTCACCAGCTTTCTTCAGAATTTCAAATTTTTCCTCGATTATGCTTTCCATATCAAACTTATGAGAAGAGTACTTAAAACTAACCCCTCTATTATGATAAAAGGAATGAAAGCCACTAAGTAATAGATCCTCATCAAGGTCATAAGTTGTTTCTAACTTATCAATATCAGAACATATTGACAATAGTCCAGAAAGGTCTCTAAACTCCCTTTGTGTCTGTTCATCTATCCCAGTTTTTAATATGTTATTATACCTAATATTTTCTTTTATTATCTTATTTATTTCTCTTATAAGCTTACTTTCAAATCCTTTCCTAATTTTAGGATAATTATATTTTTTAACTAATGAAATAAACGTAGCTTTATCTAGTCTCACCAACCTATATAACGCATCTTTATAGTAGTCTAGGTAATGTCTAGCATCGATTGTATGGTTAAATGAATTTGGCTTTTTATTAACAGCATAAAAGAAAACATCATCAATCAAATCAATAAATGACCAATACTCCATGTTTAAATTAAAATAATGAACATAACAACTACTCTCAAGAAGCCATTCTAAAAACACTGTTAATTTTTGTGATTTTAAAACCTGTTCAAAGTTTCCTTTAGCAATATGCTTAAATTTTATCTCTTTAACATTATCTTGTAATGCTAATTTTTCAATCAATGTACTAACATTTATGTCATTTACATCAGACTTGTGTGCTATACCCGCCAAGATAAAATTCATCGATGCTTTTTGATTGTCGTCATTATCAACATTGTATTTATCTGTCTCTAATGAGAGTGTTCTGACATTGTTGGATTCATCATAATAAAAAGTATAATTATTTTCTTCTGAATCRAATGTAATAGATAAAGGATCCATTTTTTACTCTTATTTTAACAAAAAATATAACGCCTGCATAACACGTTTGCTACTATGCAGATTAAGCCTAAATTTACCACTTAACACGGTAAACCCAAAGAAACCTAGAATGCCGAATGTAGCAAGTCGTGTTGATGCATTTGTTAGGCATTCGACGCCAAGTAGTGAATAAAGGAGTAAGGCGATTCCTTTAGCTTTTTCTTTTCTTCATTTCTTACTTTTACAGCTGTAGACCCAACACTAGATAGCGCTGTAATGCCAAGTGCCGCTGTCACAGACATTGGCATCCCATTTGTTGCAGCTCCGACAAAGCCAGCACATGTACTCCATACCACTCTATCTTCAAGCAGTTTTTTTGTTAGGTCTTTGAACGAGTTTTTATTTATTTCAACAATACTCGATACTTCTTTTTCCATCGTGATTAATGATGCCTCAAAAGCACTTTTGAGCATTCGTTCTGATGGTGATTCATTTACAATGGCAAATGCCTCTCGAGACACTTTTTGTTTTAATATTAATAACTCATCTGATTTTTCAGACATCATTTTGTTGATTATGCTTATACCAGCCCCATCAAGGGCTGGGGTATAAGGTTTCAAAATCTTATCAAATAGTGTTGAAGATAGGCCTTCAATCATATGTCCATTAAGATCAAATTCGATGGAACTACTCTTACCGACTATAGAAAGTATATTAAGCATTTCTTCTGAGTCAGTAATCCATTGACCGTTCCCCGTTTTAGGTAATGTATATCTATTTAAGGCACATTCAGCTAATAAAAATTCTTCTTGGCCAAGGTACTTAGCTCTCTCGCTTAAGTGAGTTAATACTTTCTCTGGATTATTATCAAAAATAATCATCAGCTCATATACACGAAAAATAAAATCAGTGCTTACAGTTGCCAAAATAGCTTCATTATTAATTGCTTTTAACGCTAGAGGTAGACAGGCTTTATGGTAAGGCTCCCAAATCTCATAGTGCTCAGGAGTACCTGGGTAAATTGTTAGCGCTCTAGAAATTTTATCCCCCAACGGAGCAAAATTTTCCATCTCCGCTACAGCATGCTCCTGTGCCAAATCAAAATAATGGTAAACATACGTAAACAATCCAATAAGAGGGTGTTTCTTTTCATTAGCCCAATCCCCTACACTAATAAATGCATCTATAGGATCTCCCATCGGCCAAGCAGCCATGCTTACACCTAGCTTTCCGTGGAATAAGAGAGATGTTGAGAATTTTCTAATCTTTGGCCCCATATGATATGGATAAATCATAGGAGGCAGATCACTAAAGTTATTTTCCATTATTACTACTTATTGATAATTTTAAAAAGATGCCTAACGCCCGCTTAAGCGGACAAAAAAAGTTGGTTATAATGTGAAGCGAAGCGAAACCTAACCAACTGTTTTTGTTCCGTTTAAAGCGCTTGTTAGGCAAACCTTCGATCAGTAAAAAGACACATCCTGATCTACGTCATTACTAATTTGCTTAAACCTAATTCTTCCTGTGCTTTTCCTATCTGTAAAATAATACCCAGATAATTCAAGTGCACTTTGAGGATTACTCTCAACTTTACGAATGTCAAAAATAGTAGATCCGATATATGAACTCCAATTTGGATCCTTTGGAATAGACCGATACATATAATAGAGTTTAGGCTCCCCTCCCTCGATAGTAGGAGTCGTTTCCAAGGTGAGAGATTTTGAAGTTTCCGTATGAATATTTATTTGTGTTTCCAATAGTGTTTGTTTAATTAATACACGAACAGCTATTACTAACCCTGTTTCAGTTGTAATTTCACCTTCCCATGTACCATTTAAATCAGGATATAATGAAGGGTTGGCTTTTTTTATTAATTTCCAAATTGGCCTAGCAATAAAATTTGTTGTAATAGCGATGATTATACCCAATGCAACCCACGGCGCTATGCTTACTACTTTTACAATTGATAGGTCGTTGATCCAGTAACTTTGGAGAAACTCATAAGCGCCAATGCTTATTATTGTTGTTATCATTGCCACGTATCGTAACAGTGACTTGAAGTTAATAATTCTAAACATATTAATTTAAAACCGAAAATTTATGTAAACAGCACTTGCCACTACTTTTAGCCGAAAGTAGAGCAATATATGATTCCTGTAAAGTTGCCCCCATACCAGCAGAGAAATGTAATTCAGGCTCTGCTATAGATTTAACTTCTTCAAATAAGGCTATTTCATTAACAGTCTCACATTCTAAATAACCAGCAACGCCATCTGCGGCACAAAATATTATTCTGAAGCCTTGAGAGGTAAGGAAATCAGAAATTAGTCTCGTTTTTTCATTTACCACTTTGTTGATTCTTGAAAGTTCATTTAGGTCATTTTTTAAATATGATGATGCAATCATTTGACCAATATCATCACCATCAATTGTTATGTAAATCATGTTATCTTCTTCGGTTAAATTGCACCATTCTACTTTACATTACACTCGAAATCATATGGTTTGCCTAACAGTGTATTAGACCCAGAAATGGTCTGTTTAAACACGCCATTTAGTCCAATAACAACAAACTGCCATTCTACCATCTAACGCAACATTCTGTTTTATAAAACTAATATCTGACCTGCAAAAGTCACGTTGTCAAAAAGTGACAAATCGGTGAGATTGAAAATCATGCACCCTGCAGCTAATAACCAAACACCGCTCTCCGTAGCAATAACCTCTCTCTAACTTCACCCTTGAAGGTGGGGAGGATCAAAAGCGGCTCGTCAGTTAAGCCTGCAACCCCTTGGCTCTTTCATCCTCCGAGGGAACACACTGCGATAAACTTTGTTGTAGCCAGTGGGTGAAGGTTTGCTCGAGTGAATCTGGGGCGCTTTTTTGACTCAGCAATATGTAGTTGTGTTTTGACGGCACAAACCCGAACGGCGCGATCAAGTTGCCGCGTTTTAGATCGTCGACGACTAGCGGGTACGACCCCATCGCAGCGCCTAACCCATCAACAGCCGCTTGAAAGCAAAAATAGAAATGTGCGAACGTCTGGTGGGTGTTGCCCAGTAACGACGCATCACCAGAGAGGGATGACCAACTCTCCCATGCCATTGGCCTTGTTTGGCTGTGAAGTAATTTTATTTTACTGACATCGTGTTGCGCCTGATGCCAATACGCCGGTGAGCACACAGGCCCCACCCACTCTTCCACTAACATTGTTTTGTGGTAATCATGAACCAACTCAAAGTCATCGCGGCGAATGGCGAGTGATAATCCTGATGTGCCAAGGGTGACGGGCCCACCCGCCGTCGATAGCCTGACATCGGCCCCTGACAGTTGGTGAAAATCGGAGAGCCGTGGCATCAACCAACGCATGGTTAAGGTCGGCTCGCACGACACGTCTAGGTGTTGGCTTTTCAACTGTGCCAGCTTGTTAACCCCCGTATCCAGCGCCACGAATGCCTGCTCGGTGTAGTCCTTCAGCAATTCCCCTTCTTTGGTCAAATACACGTTTCGCCCTTGTCGGTAAAACAATGCGTGAGAAAGGTGCTCTTCAAGCACTTTGATCTGCTTGCTCACCGCGCCATGAGTAATGTTGAGCTTGCTTGCCGCTTCGCTGTAGCTTGATGACGACGCGGCGACATGAAAGATATGGAATGCTTTTAAATGCCTCATCTGTGATTTTTACTCACATTATGGTTGAGTTTGTTTCGATTATAGTCACGGAGAAAAGTACATACAATGGCGACTCTTTAATCGATATTGGAGCAAGCATGGAAGCATTAAGCCTCGCTATTTTAGGTATTCTCATTGTCGTCAGCCCAGGTGCTGACTTCGTTCTTGTACTCAAAAACAGCATTAACAAAGGAAGAATGGCGGGGATTTGGACGGCGCTTGGCGTCAGTCTCGCTATCTGTTTTCACATCGGGTATTCATTGCTGGGGATCAGCTACCTAATTTCACAGAATGAATGGCTATTTAGCGTGGTACGTTATGCGGGATCGGCCTATTTGATCTATTTAGGATTGAAGGGAATTTTCACCGCGAACGCGAGCCTAGAGACAATCGAAACCAACAAAGCAGACATCCGCGCGATCCAGTTTCTGGCTCAGGGGTTTCTGTGCAATGCACTTAACCCAAAGACCATGCTCTTCTTCCTGAGCATTTTTAGCCAAGTGATGACCCCTGATGCCAATGAAGCTCACGCGGCATTGGTGTATGGCTTGTATATGATTATGCTACACGGTTTGTGGTTCAGTGCGGTGGCGGTTTTCTTGACCTCGAATACGCTACAAAAACACGTGTTGAGAATGAAGAAGCGGTTGAATCAAGCATGCGGTGTTGGCTTGGTCGCTTTTGGCGCACTGCTTGCTATCAAGTCCTAGATTCATGGGCTTGTTTCATTCCCACAAACACCGCTTCAGTAAGTTCGACGAACCAAAAGCCATCACTGATCTCTGGCACCCCTTTGCTTCGTCGAACGCACTAGCACAATGACTGCAGCGGCTATCAACACAAGCCCAAACCCAATAAATACCCATTGTCCGTCTGTCATCTTACGTTCCTTCTTTGTTTGCTTGAATTCATGAACTAAAAACAAGGTGCACAAATGCCTTCCTATTGTTCTGGGAATGCGTTCTTCTTCCATTTTAGTGTAGATACGTTTGCTGAGTTGTTGGGCGGAGTTGAGGCTGTAGCGATTTGGTTTAGGGTTGTAAGATCGGATGTTGGGTATGGTTTTGTGATTGAGAAGCGTTGGAAAGATAAAGCGAGAGAGGAGTTTTGATGCTTAGATTGGGTGGAAGCCCTACCAGCTACATCCCGGCACACACGTCCCAAGCGGGGGCTGCTTCCTTCCGGACCTGACCCATTACACAAGATAGCGTTGCGGGAGAACCAATAGGGCCTCCATAGAATCACCGAACAATTCCTTTAGAAAGAAACCGTTGGTTCGAGCGCATTATGTGTGAAGCCTAAGCCCATTGCAAGGGCTTATCGGGCTCTGTGTGTCCAAGTGGTGAGTTTTTGCCCTGCTTACTCTTCTTCGTTCTCTGCATTGAGTAGGTAATCACCAAGCCATGCAATGGTTAGCGATAACAGCCACGCGACAAACACAGGGTTGGGTACGCTAAATTGCGGAAATACCACAATGGTGGCGAAGGCAATGGCCGGCAAAATAACACTGAGTTTGTCCCCTTTTGCTTCTCCACCAACGCGCTGTAATTCTTGCAATGTTATCGCTAACACGCTGCCACAGAAGGCCAACAACGCACCTTGTGTCCAACCACCAGCCAACAGAGCCAAGATCAGCAACACTGGCCACCAACTGAGCTTTTTGATGGGCTTCCAGAAGTATGTCGATACCCATACGGTGATCACACAGAGAATTTGCAACAAGGTGTAGCTCATTGCGCCGCCAAGCTTTTGGTCACCTTGCAGAGCCAGCACGCCACACTCCATGGCAATAACAACAGAGACAACCAATAAGGAGACTTGCCAATTGCGGCGGGCACCAGTGATCAACACTAATGCGGGAAGAATCATCCAAAGGCTTAATGAAATGGCAATGGGTTGATAGGGCATGAGTGCGCCAAAGCCGACAAGGCCAATGGTAAGCAACCAAACAGCAATGCCGCCCGAACCCAGAAAAAACAAAGCAGGAATAGCGAAAGCCAACAGCGGAATATTGCCATCTACAATGGCTGCGGAAAGCGCAGCCCCAATAACCATGACTGAGGCGGTAACCATTAACATCGTCGCATACCACATAACCGCACCTCCTTGCGCTTTCAACTGATACTGACCCAATATCTGGCTTATCATTTTCTTCTTACCCTTCTAAGCAGTTTGTAGGAAGTCACTCTCCTGCTGCTTTTCCATCCACAATGGGTATGATAATGGGTAATGTTATTTTTTAATTTTCATTGCGTTTGATATCAATATGCCTAATTTTGACGAGCAGATCTATGCGGTCTTAGCACAGATACCCCAAGGAAAAGTAACAACTTACGGTGATGTCGCAAAAATGGCGGGCTTCCCTCGGCATGCTCGTCATGTTGGTAAGTTATTAGGCGCATTACCCAAAGATAGTCGCTTACCTTGGTTTCGTGTCGTGAATGCAAAAGGCATGATTTCTTTGGTGGGTGAATCATTCACTCGCCAACGAGAGAAGCTGTTAGACGACGGTGTTGAGGTAAAGGAGAATGGCGTGATCTCTCTTCGACGTTTTCAATGGGATGGGCAGCCTTCTTAACATCTTTTGAAATCGAACACGTAAAACGCAGGTCTTTGTTGATACCACTCCCTTCATGGAATGCGTTATGCGACCCGCTCTTTTTCTTTTGATGTCAGCTACCACCGCTTTGTCTTGTTCTGCTTTCTCACAAAGCTGGCAAAGTAATGACTCTCCCGCCACTGTCGTTGAACTCTTTACCTCCGAAGGGTGCAGCAGTTGCCCGCCTGCTGAAGCGGCGTTAAATAACTTAAAGGATAGTGATGGGCTATGGACACGTGTCATTCCGCTGGCTTTTCATGTTGATTACTGGAACTACATAGGCTGGGCGGATCGGTTTGCAAAACCGGACTTTAGCCAACGGCAACGCCAGAAGGTGTCTCAAAGTGACGCCAGTGGCGTTTATACACCAGGTTGGTTTATTAACGATCAAGAATGGCGAGGCTTTTTTTCAAGGCAGCCTGTGCCTTATGCCAACGGCCCGAAAGCTGAGCGTTTAACGGCGTCAATCAATGGAAATACCTTGCGCGTGGACTACGAAGGCAATGATCGGCTAAATGCCAATTTTGCACTTTTAGCCATGGATCTAGCCACCCAAGTGAAGCGTGGGGAGAATCGAGGAAAAACCTTAGAGCATGACTTCGTTGTGGTCGACTTTGCCGCCAAATACGGTCAACGCCATTGGCAATTTACCCTTGATAGTGACGTGGCGGCAAAACCTTCAGCCTTTGCGGTATGGTTAACGCCTCAAGGCGGTGGTGACCCTGTTCAAACTGTCGCGGGTTGGTTGACGCCGCAGTGAGAAGTTCACCCAACGTTTTACCGACAAACAAAAAGGGAGCATTGCTCCCTTTTTGTTTGCTGTCTGTCATGTTGTCGGTCAATCATTGAACGTGAACACAACAAAGGCGGCACGCTTGTTCGTTAACGCCCAGCGCTGACCACTTGAATACTGATATTTTGGGTATTGGCAGGGTCGTTAATCACATGATTGGCGGTATCGCTGATGAAAATCAACTCTCCATCCACTTCAATGCGCGCACTCACAGTATAAGTATGGCCGGGTTTTATTTCAGACGGGGAGTAGCTCAGGTTAAACGGCAAAGGAACTTGCTGACCTTCCGTCATGTAAGATTGAGAACTGATCACTTCCATTGGCGCATCCGCCAACGAAACATCTGCCAGTGTTACTGTTAACTTGGCATTGCTGGGCAGTGCAATGCGCTGTAAGTAATAAACATCACCATTAACTGTCGCCATATCTTGCTCTTTCATGATGTCGCTGCATGCGGTAAAGGCGACAGCGATAAGCGCCAAAAAGAACCCATAAAACGCTTTTTTCATTAAATTGCACTCCAAGACGGCAATGTTATTGACAATAATAACAAGAGTTTAGCACTGTACAGTAATAGCCCACTCAACTATTGTGGATTACAGATCACAGTCTGAAATATTATTTCGTTACTGATTAGAATCATAAACCGAAAAAAAGTTCGGTATTATGTGGGCAATGAGAGAATTATGTCATTTTTCTGTCAACACCCATTTATTCATCACTTTACTGTTACAGGAGCACCATGAGCACACAACTTGAGGCTTTGTTATCGCTGTTGAACTTGGAACAACTTGATGAAGGTTTGTACCGTGGACAGAGTGAAGATCTTGGTTTGCCGCAGGTTTATGGCGGTCAGGTGATCGGGCAAGCGCTATCGGCAGCAAAAGGAACCGTGGCGAGCGATCGCTTTGTGCATTCTTTCCACAGCTATTTCTTACGCCCAGGCGACCCAGCCAAACCGATCATTTATGACGTTGAAAATCTGCGAGACGGACAGAGCTTTTCCACGCGTCGCGTCAAAGCGATACAGAAAGGTCAGCCGATATTTTACCTCACTGCGTCTTACCATTTGCATGAACCCGGTTTTGAGCACCAGTTCACCATGCCTGATATCACAGGCCCCGAAGGGCTAAAGTCAGAGCAAGAACTCGTGGCATCGGTTGCCAAGCATTTGCCCCAACACATCATCGATACGTTTGGCGGTGAGAGACCGATTGAAGTGCGTCCAGTTGTGGACATTAACCCGCTTGCGCCTAAAAAACAGGAAGCCAAGCAATACTTGTGGATCCGCGCTAACGGCAAAATGGTCGACGATTTACGAATCCACCAATATTTGCTGGGCTACGCGTCTGACTGGGGCTTTTTGACCACGTCCTTGCAACCTCATGGCGTGTCCTTGATGACACCGGGCATAAAAGTCGCCACCATCGATCACGCTATGTGGTTCCACCGTGAATTCCGTATGGATGAATGGCTGCTGTTCGTGATTGATAGCCCGTCAGCCAGTGGCTCTCGTGCTCTGGTTCGCGGTAGCTTCTACAACCAACAAGGTGAGTTGGTGGCATCTGCCGTACAAGAAGGGTTAGTACGGAATATGAGAAAAGCCTCAAAATAACGCGCTCAACACGGCAATCACAACAAAGGCCAGCATAACGCTGGCCTTTGTTATTTTCGAGGTCATGCTAACAGCGTAGTGCCATTAGAAGTCGTAGCGAATGCCCGCTTGAAGTTGATCGTCTTTACCCGAGATCCCCTCAAACTTGTAGCCCGCGTAAGTACGAAGGTGACCGTTGAATTTGTAAACCGCTTCTAGCGCGAAGTTGTTAGCTTCTTCTGTGGTGGTGTTATCGAACTCACCAAAGTTGTAAACACCAACCACGGCAAGCTGCTTGGTCGCTTTGTACTGAGCCGACACTTCATAACCGGTGTAATCAACGTTACTTTTTGACGCCATGGTGTAAAGCGCACCAAGAGTAAACGCATCTTGCTTGAACTGTGCAGCAAGGTTGATTTGATCATCGCTATCTGTGCCTGCATCTTGAGAAACGTAACCCGCACCTACTGCCACAGAACCAAAACTATAAAGCGCAGAAATACCCACACTGTCAGCGTCTTTCTCATCCGCTGCGATGTAGTTTGCTTGAATACTCAGGCCGTCAAACTCACCAGAATAGACGAAGTTGTTTTCGCGCTTGTCTTCGTTGCCAGAAACCACATCCGCAGCATCACCGCCGAAGGTCGCCATCACATCAGTAATGTCCGTGAGTTGAACCTGTGCAGAATCTTGCTTGCCGTAAGAAAGCTCGCCACCTGAAAAACCAAGGCCCGCGAAAAAGTAGCGGTTTTTCAAGCTCTCAGCATCTGAAAACTCAGCTTCGTATTTACCGAAGCCGTATAGCTCATCAGAAATTTCAGTTTTTCCTTTTAGGTTTACACGAGCACGAGACTTGTCTTTGAATGAACTGTCGTCCGTGCTTTCGTTGTTATCAGAAACGTTGAAGCGTGCTTCTGCACGACCACCAACTTTCAGTGTTGTGCCATCCGCGTCGTATACCGTTGCGGCGAAAGAAGGGGCGGATACCAAAGCGCCAAGAATCGCGGAGGCCAATACTGCTTTTTTCATTTTCTAACGTCCTTTTTAAATTGAGGCTTTCTTGCCATCTCATTTTCGAGAAGGCCAAGGTAGACGTTTAAAATGAACGTTAGGTGACTGTTCTATGACGTTTTTGGTGAAAGAAAATGTCATTTCGATGACTATAAACATGGCTCGCAAAACCACGAAACATACTGATGAATTTCACAATTATTCAAGGTGACAAATAACGTTATGCGAGCAAATAGAGAGGCTTTGAACGACGCATTCGTTATGAGCAATGAGCAGCGGGTCTGTAAAAAATAAAAGCCTGCATACTGACGGTTTCAATATGCAGGCTTTGGTACTCCAAACAGTGTTTACTCAGTGATTGTCGCTTCACCACATGCAATTTGTTCTAGCTCAACCAAATGCGCTTTGGTTTTCTGAAGCTGATACATTTGCCAGTAGCGCCCTTTGTTCGCCAACAATTGCTGATGGTTGCCCTGCTCTTCCACATTTCCTCGGTGTAACACCAAAATGTTGTCGGCATCTGCGATGGTTGAGAGACGGTGTGCGATCACCACAATCGTCATGGTGTGACGCAACGACGACAGCGCTCTTTGAACGCGCTCTTCCGTGCCTGAATCGATATTCGCAGTCGCTTCATCCAAAATCAAAATACGTGGACGTTCCACCAGCACTCGCGCCAAAGCTAACAACTGTTTTTGCCCTGCCGATAAGGTCACATCACCTGTTCCTATCAGGGTGTCTAACCCTTTCGGAAGGTGCTGTACATAATCAGCCAAATCCACTTGCTCCAGTGCCTGCCAAATCGCTGCATCTGATACATCACGCCCTAGCGTGACATTTTCTCGAAACGATGACGACAACACATGCGGGTCTTGTTGCACCATAGCAATGCCCGAGCGTATCGCGTTCTGTGTGAGTGATGAAATCGGACGCCCACCGAGCTTGATTGCCCCACTCTGCACAGGGTAGAACCCCATCATTAACGAGGCCAACGTGCTTTTCCCACTGCCCGTATGACCCACAAGCGCAAGGAACCCACCTTCTTTGACCGACGCATTGATCTCCATCAGGACTGACGTTTTACCGTCATAACTGAATGAGAGATCGGAAATCTCAATGTCGCCATTCTCAATCGGCGCATCATCGCTGCCATATTGGTGTGGCTTGGCATCCATCAATTCAAACAACCGCTCTCCTGCCATGATGGCCTGTTGCAGCAGCGATAGACGTTGCATCAGTTCAATCAGCGGTTCCGTAACACGACCTAGGTAGCTAATGAACGCATAAAGCACACCAACACCAATCACCTCGTGACCTTGCCAACCAAAGATCACCACCAAGGACACCAGCGCGACGCCAGACATTAAATCAATCAATGGACGAAGGAGCACACCATTGATTTTGACAATCTTCACTTCGGTGGTGAGGTGTTGATCGGTCAAAGATGCAAAGCGCTCCGAAAAGCGTTGTTCCTGCCCCATCAACTGAATCAAACTCATGCCTTGAATCGATTCACTCATCACGCTGTTAATGTCTGTCAGCAAGTCACGAGAGTCGCGATATGCTGGCGACGAGCGACGTTGATAGAGAAACATCACCAAAACCACTGACGGCAGCAAAATCGCCACAACAAGTGTCAGCGTAGGACTAAGCAAATACATGGCCACCAGCATGGCAGTGATCAACGCCACACTGTTTAAAAAGCTCGCGATCACCTGAACGTAAAGCTCTTTGAGAGACTCAGTGTCATTGGTCACTCGCGATACCAGCTTGCCCGCTGGCACATAATCAAACGCTGACAGCGGTTGATTGATGATGCTGGCATACACTTTCTTGCGAATGGTCTGCACGATATTGATAGCAATATGACTAAAGCGCAGGCCATAGCTATAGTGCAACGAGGCCGAAAGCACCGTGGCTCCGATATACCCAATTGCCAATAACCACAGAGCTGTAGGCGGGTAATAGTCTTGTGCCAGATAGTCATCAAGGAAGATTCGAATCAGCCACGGGCCGCTCACATCGGCGACAGCGGCAAGCAAAAGGAGTATCGCAGCAATCGCGAACCCTTTTTTGTCATCCATCAAATAGCGAAGCAGTCTCGCAAGAACTTCACGTTTGTTCATAACGATGCCTCCAATGCCTGCTCGAGTTGTTGATAGTGCTGCATTTCTGCATACCAGCCGTTTTGTGCCACAAGCGTATTGTGAGTGCCGCGTTCTTCAATATGCCCTTTTTGTAATACGATGATTTCATCAGCGGCTTCCAACGCAGAGAGTCGGTGTGCAATCACGATTGTGGTTTGGTGTTGTGCTCGATCATGAAGATTTTTCAGAATATGGTGCTCAGTGCGACCATCAACTGCCGACAACGCGTCATCAAGGATCAGAATCTCGGCATCAAGTAACAAGGCGCGCGCAATCGAAATGCGCTGCTTCTGCCCACCTGACAAGGTGATGCCCTTCTCCCCCACTAGCGTTTCATAGCCTTCACGAAATTGAACAATATCGTCATCAATACACGCGAGCCTCGCCGCAGCGCGGATTTCTTCACGTGTCGCATCAGGCTTGCCCAGCGCAATGTTGTCGGCAATTGAGCGAGAGAACAAAAACGGGGTTTGAGTCACCACCGCTAGCTTGCTGCGCCATTCACCGATGTTAAAGTCACGCAGGCTTACACCGCCATACTGCACCTTGCCTTGTACCGGATCTTCAAAGCGCAGAATCAAAGACAACAAGGTCGATTTACCGCTGCCGACAGGCCCCGCAATACCCAGCATTTTTCCCGCTGGAAGTGCAATGGCAATATCATGCAACGCTGGAACATCGTGCCCTCGCCACGTAAATCTATCGATGATCACATCAAGGGTTTGAGCCGACTCAGGCAGTGCTTTATCACCATCTTGCAGCTCAGACGTTTCATCCAACACTTCTTTGATTCGTTTCCATGCAGCAGCGCCACGCTCAATAATATTGAACAACCATGCCACGGCTAACATCGGCCATATCATCAACCCTTGGTACAGGGTAAATGCCGTTAGCTCCCCCAGCGTCAACATGCCATTGGCGACCATGTAACCACCGCCAGTAATAGAACAGAAAAACGAGGTACCAATGGTGACAAAAATAACCGGATCGAACATGGCATCGACCTTTGCGACTGCCATGTTCTTTTCGCCCGTGTCGTCTGCCACGGCATTAAAGCGGTCGATTTGCTTGGACTCTAAGCCAAACGCGCGGATCATTCGAATGCCGTTCAAGGAAGATTGGGTTTCATCTGATAAATCAGAAAACGCCGCCTGTGAGGCGGAAAAACGGTGATGAAGCTGCGTACCAAAACGGTTCACCATGAAAGCCATTACCGGCATGGGAGCGAGTGCTAACAAAGTGAGTTCCCAGCTGATCGTGGTGGTCATAACGATCAAAACTGCCAAACCCGTGATGACAGAATCTGCCAACGTCAGCACACCTTCGCCTGCGGTCATCACTACCGCTTTCACATCATTGGTAGAACGCGCCATGAGATCGCCAGTGCGATAGCGTTCAAAAAAGCGCGGAGAGTGGCTGGTGAAATGACGGTATAACTTATCGCGCAGCACCGTTCCCAGCCCCGCCGCAGCGCCAAAGAGCCAAACTCTCCAGATGATACGTAGCGCGTAGACAACGAACCAAAGCAATACGATAGCACCAAGCGCAATCAGCATATGCTCTCGGGTGATGTCGCCTGCCATCACGCCATCGACCAACCACCCGATGGCTTTCGGGGGAATTAATTCAAAGGTCGCAACGAAGAAAAAAATGATGATGGCACCGGCGTAGCGTTTCCACGCTTGTCGAAAATACCAACCTAGCTCTGCGAAAATGCGCATCCGATTACGTTCCTCCTGTGTGCGCTCACCGATTTTTTTATTATTAAATGGGTAATGCTGTGGTGTATTTGAGTGGCTCCATCGCAAAGGTGGAGGTCACATTCGTGAGGCCATCCATGCTGTTCACCAGTTTTTTGTAAAACCGATCAAACGCGCCCATATCAGCAACTTGCACTTTCATCATGTAGTCGTATTCGCCTGCCATACGGTAACACTCCATGACTTCAGGGAATGGCGTTACTGCTTCGACAAATCGGCGATACCAGCTTTCAGAATGATCAGACGTTTTGATGTGAACGAAAGCGGTAAATGAAAGCCCCAAGGCTTGTGGATCCAAAAGGGCCACTCGCTTTCGCAGTACGCCACTGTCTTCAAGGCGCTTTAAGCGCTTCCAGCAAGGCGTCGTGGTGAGGTTCACCTTCTCAGCCAGATCAGACAGCGACAATGACGCATCGCGTTGCAGCCAATCTAATAATTGTCGGTCGATATTATCTAAGGAAACTGCCATAAGCGTATTACCAATCTTGCTATTTTAAGGTCAATTATTCCCCCAAACTCACTAAGGGAGAAAAAAATTCTACAATTAGGATAATAGTAGAATTTTTTACCACCAAAGGCGATCAATAAACACAAAATGGCAAAACAATACTCTTAACAAGCGCTTATAGTTTAGATATCCCTGAGTGACTTCAAGCAGTAGAGAGCCAGACCAATCATGACCGATGCCAATATGACACACACATCATCCCACTGGGTTTGCGATGCAATTCGTAAAATTGAAGCGGATTTTCAGCGCTCTGCTGATACGCATTTAATTAAGCTGGATCTTCCTTACTTCAGCGATATTGATATTTATCTCAAAGACGAAAGCACTCACCCTACTGGTAGCTTGAAACACCGCCTTGCTCGCTCACTTTTTCTTTACGGTTTGTGCAATGGTTGGATAAAAGAAGGCACCACGGTCATTGAATCTTCATCAGGCAGCACGGCGATTTCAGAAGCGTATTTTGCCCGTTTACTGGGCTTGCCCTTCATTGCGGTTGTGCCTCGCACGACAGCGAAAAAGAAAATCGAGCAGATCCAGTTCTACGGCGGCGAAGCGCATTTTGTTGATCGCTCTGATGCCATCTACGCGGAGTCTCGTCGCCTCGCACAAGAACTGAATGGCCACTACATGGATCAGTTCACTTACGCAGAACGCGCAACCGACTGGCGCAGTAATAACAACATCGCCAACAGCATTTTCGGCCAAATGAAGTATGAGCGTTACGCCGTTCCAAGCTGGATTGTGATGAGCCCAGGGACAGGCGGCACGTCTGCCACCATTGGTCGTTTTATTCGCTACCGTTGTCATCAAACACAACTGATGGCGGTTGACCCTGAGAACTCCGTGTTCCATGAATTCTACAAAACCGGTGATAGTTCTATAACGCTAGATCGCGGCGGAAAAATTGAAGGTATCGGTCGCCCTCGCGTCGAGCCTAGCTTTATTCCTGGTGTTATCGACCGAATGGAAACCATCGCAGACGTCGACAGTGTGGCAACCGTGCATTGGCTTGAAGGCATTCTAGGCCGCAAAGCCGGTGCATCTACAGGCACCAATCTGTTTGGTGCGTTGAAACTGGCTGAAGAGATGCATGCGCGAGGCGAAAAAGGCTCGATCGTCACGCTACTCTGCGACAGTGGCGAGCGTTATCTCGATACCTACTTCAATGAAGATTGGGTCAGCGCTAACATCGGCGATATCACGCCAACATTAAAAGCGCTGCAGAAATACAACAGCTAGGCACACCATAGGCAAAGAACTATCGCTATCACAGGACGTGTTTGTCACGTCCTGTTTGCTTTCAAAATAATGACGCATTAATGATGCGAAGAAGAATATCGTCCCTCATCTTTCTCTGATTTTCTCAAATTCCTCTACGAACATCTCAAACATTGCGAGCCATCGCCGCCGTTAAACACCATTCCCCATGATATATTTTTGAATGGTTTCAATTTGATACTGTTTCATTTTCTTTTTTCATGGGAGCCTATTGTGAACAAATACCTGATCGCGACCAGTGCTATTTTTTTCGTCATCTTTATCGTTAATGACTTGTTCAACACCGAAAGAGTACCTCTCAATACTCCGTTACCTGATAACGCCCCTTTCACGGTTTCAAACCAGTTTGATGGCGAATGGGAAGGGAAACGCACTGATATCAGCGGTGACAACATCTGCCTGCAAACACGCATTATTGGCAAGATCAAAGAGGGGAAAGTGTCGCTTCGCTTGATGTACAACAATACCTATTTGGAAGGCTTTGTCAGTGACACGGGCGAACTTGCCCTGTTTGCAGACAGCCAAAAGTGGGGATATCGATTCACTGGTAGCGCAGACTCTGATCAAATCAACGGTAACTGGAAGGTCACCAACGCGCCATGCAATGGTACATGGCAGTTAGCAAAAACATCATAGGGGTCAAATCCCGCCGCCACTAGGTATAAGTCAGCACGAATAAATTCCATGCAATACGCGCCAACCGTGAGAGATATACAAACATGAACATCATTAAAGCCACACCTTCTGATACACCCACTGTTGCCCCTTTATTTAACCAATACCGCGTATTTTATGGTCAGCCAGATGACCCTATACTTGCCCATGATTTTATTCATGCACGCCTTACTCTCGAAGAGTCTGTCATTTTTTTCGCCATCGATGAGCAAGGCATGGCGGTGGGCTTCACTCAGCTTTATCCCATGTTCTCTTCCGTCTCTGCTCAGCGAATATGGGTATTGAATGATCTTTTTGTTGGCGATTCACAACGTGGAAAAGGAACCGGAAATGCGTTGCTGAAAGCAGCAAAAGCACATGCCCTAGCAACGGGTGTCTGTGGTATTGCCTTGGAAACATCAGTCAGTAATTGTGGCGCACAAAAACTCTATGAATCTTTGGGGTATGAGAAAGATATTGAGCATTTTCACTACTTTTTAAGCTTAAAAACATAACAACGAAAAAATGTGCACGACATAGAGCTGCTCTCGCTTCTGCGTTACACTTCGCCCATAGAAACTCTCTACATATCGGTTAAAGGTGTAGCCATGAAAAAAGCTGTTGTCGTCTTTAGTGGCGGGCAGGATTCCACCACGTGTCTGATCCAAGCATTGTCTGAGTTTGACGAAGTGCATTGTATTACCTTTGATTATGGTCAGCGCCATAAGCAAGAAATCGAAGTGGCTGCAGACGTCGCGAAAGAGCTCGGCGCAACGTCGCACAAAGTGATGGATGTTAGCTTGCTCAATGAGTTAGCGATCAGCTCGCTAACCCGTGACAACATTCCTGTTTCACACGAACTGCAAGAAAACGGCCTACCAAACTCGTTTGTACCGGGTCGTAATATTCTGTTTCTAACCTTGGCTGGCATTTACGCATACCAGCTAGGCGCAGAAACCGTGATTACTGGTGTTTGTGAAACCGACTTCTCTGGCTACCCTGATTGCCGTAATGACTTCGTGCAAGCGATGAACAAATCACTGGTACTCGGCATGGACCGTGAATTGGAAATTCGTACGCCGCTGATGTGGCTAAACAAGGCAGAAACGTGGGCACTGGCGGATAAATACGGCAAGCTGGAGTATGTTCGCGATAACACGCTCACTTGCTATAACGGCGTCATTGGCAGTGGTTGTGGCGATTGCCCCGCTTGTGACCTTCGCCAGAAAGGGTTAGACAGCTACAGCAACGACAAAGAAAACGTGATGGCTTCGCTAGATAGCAAAAGCGCATAATACGCCGAGCCTCCTCCAATATATCCAATGGAGGGGGCAATTCCCCAACACGCCTTCCCTCCTGTTTATCTTCATTTTATCAAAGACTTAAAATTACACCTACGCATTGCGCTTCTTCACTACTTAAAAGCGTTCAACAATTCTGAAAGAATTCCTTTCTGTTCCGGTTTCTATCTAAACTTATCTTGTTCAATAAGGAGGCTGTATGTATCTCGCTGTTAGCGGTACGTGTTATTGGTGCATGGAAGCCATTTTCTGTGCGCTTCGCGGCGTTTCAGAAGTCGAACAGGGGTTCTTGATCACGGAAGATCGCAGGCATGTCGAAGCGGTATTGTTTCGTATTGATGAGTCTGAAATCTCTTTAGAGGATACGATTCGTGTGCATTTGGATTCGCACGCGTGTACATCCAATCACTCATTTCGGGATACCTATCCGAGCTTTATCTTCCCGATAAATTCTGCACACCTCCAAAGGTGCCAAACTGCTTTGAATCATGTCGCAGAAGATTACATCAAGCCGATTGTCACGAAAGTTGCGCCCATCGTGGCCTTCTATCCGACATCGGCAAGTCAGCAGAATTATTACTGGCGTAATCCGTCAAAGCCATTTTGCCAGCGTGTCATCGCACCCAAAATGCAGGTGTTAAAGGAGCTGTATCCAACGCTTTTAAGCCAAGATGCATTTGCATTTTTGTCTGATAAAACCGCGTAAAAAAAGCGCCAATCGGCGCTTCTTCATTTTCCATTCAGTGATGTATTACACATCGCTTACTTATCAGCTTTTGCGTCCTGACGTTTTTTGAACGCGGCCATTTGCTCGTCCGTTGCTGGAAGTTGGTGATTCGCTTTCCACTCACCATACGACATGCCGTAAACACGCTCACGCGCTTCATCGTCGCTCACTTCAATGCCGCGCTGATCAGCTTCGGCTTTGTACCATTTACCCAGACAGTTACGACAAAAATCCGCAAGGATCATCAGATCAATGTTCTGCACATCTTTGTTGTTGTCTAGGTGCGATAAGAAACGACGAAATGTCGCAGCATCCAGTTGATCTTGTTGCTCTTGCGTCAATTTATCAGACATGGTGTTCTTCCTATTGATTCGTAATGACTGTCATTTGGTATCAACCTTACCAATGCTTGGTTCACTAATAAAGAAAATGCCAGCGACGACAACGACGCTGGCACATTTTCTATCTAATGGTGACGCATTAGCAGGTTAACGCGCGTCAAACTCACCATGGGCTGCACGGTGCGGTTTGGCGTTCTCCAGCTCAACCTTAAGTTGCGCTTCCACGTATCCCGGTGAATGGGTTTTCACAGAAAGCAGACGATACATAGCAGGGATAACAAACAGCGTAACCGCCGTTGCGAACGTCATACCCGCAAAGATCACCGTACCCACTGCCACTCGGCTTTCATAGCCTGCACCGGTTGAGATAATCAACGGAATCGCGCCGATAATGGTGGTAAACGCCGTCATCATGATTGGGCGAAGACGACGCACTGCGGCATCAATAATCGCTTGTTCAAACACCACGCCGCGATCACGAAGCTGGTTGGCGAACTCAACAATCAAGATACCGTTTTTGGTTACCATACCAATCAGCATGATCATGCCGATCTGCGAGTAGATATTCAGACCTTGATCCGTCAGCCACAAGCCAACAAAGCCACCAAAGATCCCCATCGGCACCGTCAACATGACGACCAACGGGTTCACGAAGCTTTCAAACTGCGCTGCCAACACCAAGTAAGCCACCAGCAATGCCAAACCGAACACGATTAAGATACTGCTCTGGTTGTCTTTGAATTCCGCCGATTCACCGGAATAGCTGACCGAAATGTCTGCCGGTAACAATTCAATGGCTTTAGCATCAAGGAAATCCAATGCATTACCCAAGGTGTAACCGTCACCCAAGTTCGCTTTCAGCGTGATAGCCTTTTGCTTGTTAAAGTGGCGAAGCGTTTGCGCGGACGCCACTTCTTCTACTTCAGCAAGGGTATCTAGACTCACCAAATCCCCATTGCGTGTCCGCATATAGATCTGGCTGATGTCGTCTTTGCTGTTGAAGCGAGCTTCATCGCCACGCAGATAAACATCAAACTCTTCACCGCGATCAACAAAGGTCGTCTCTGTGCGTCCACCCAGCATGACTTCCATCGTGTTCGACACGTCGTCGACGCTAATCCCCAATTCCGCAGCGCGTTGACGGTCAATTTTGACCACCAATTCTGGCGTGGTTTCTGCGTAGTCGAGATCGACACCTTGCATGATTGGGCTGGCCTTGGCTTCATCCACCAACACTTGTGCCCACTTGTTGAGTTCTTGGTAATCCGCACCGCCCAATACAAGCTGCACAGGTTCACTCGACCCTCCGCGGAAACCAGGCATGAAGGCACGTACGAAAATATCAGGAATACCGGCGAGCGCTTGACGGACACGTCCTAGTGCTTGGGCTGCCGTTTCATCGCGGTTATCCCAATCTTCAAGCTGCATGATAACGAAACCAGTCTGATCCCCTGCCATGCCGCCAAAAGCTGGCGCTTGTAAGCTAACCGACGTGAGCAAACCTTCGTCGACCAACGGCATCAAACGGCGTTCAACTTCTTCCATGTTGACCACCATGCGGTTGTAAGCTGTGCCTTCTGCGCCTTTGACGAACGCCATCAACACGCCACGGTCTTCTTGCGGAACAAGCTGCGCAGGCAGGTTTTTCATTAACCACGCACTACCACCGATACACGCGATGATCACTAACGGCGCAGCAAAACGTGCAGCAACGGCCACGGTCACCAACCGTCGATACCCGTTCTCGAATGATTCGAAGAAGTTATCAACCATATGGTTAAACGCGCCACGTTTCACATTGGCTTTTAGGATTTTACTGCCCAATACCGGCGTGAGCGTGAGTGCCACGATGGAGGAGAAAATCACGGCCATCGCCAGTAATACTGAGAACTCTGTAAATAGCTTTCCGACCATGCCATCCATAAAGGAAATTGGCAGGAACACCATCACCAGAACCGCGGTGGTGGCAACAACGGCAAAGCCCACTTCTCGTGTGCCGTTATAGGCAGCAACAAGGGGCGTGTCCCCTTTTTCAATATGGTGGAACATGTTCTCGACCACCACGATCGCATCATCCACCACCAGTCCAATCGAGAGGATCAGCGCCATCAAGGTCAGTAGGTTGATAGAGAAGCCAAAGAAATGAGCCGCAATAAACGCCGAGATCAACGACACAGGAACCGTGACCGCAGGGATCAAAGTGGCACGTACCTGACCAATAAAGATATAGAGGATCAATACCACCAGCGCGCCGGTGATAAACAGGGTGCTGTATACCTCATCGATAGAGCGTTCAATGAAGATGGTAGAGTCATAGTCGACCCAAAGGTTAGTGCCTTCAGGCAAGAATGGCTGGAACTCTTCAACAAGCGCACGCACGCCAACAGCAACGTCCAATGGGTTCGCATCAGATTGCGCGACAATACCCAAACTCAGGTTATTAATGCCGTTGTTTTTATAGGTCGCGTTCTCGTTCTGGGAGCCGATGTAAACGTCAGCCACGTCTTTGAGGTAAATCGGGCTGCCATCTTTTGCCGTTCGCACCACAAGGTATTGGAAATCGTCAGGGGTCTGATACAAGCGTTCAGTACGTACCGTCATCTTGGTGATGTCGTTACGAATTTCACCGCCTGGACTTTCCAAGTTTTCACGACGAAGCGTGGACGTAATATCATCCGTGGTGACGCCACGCCCTGCCATAAGCACGGGATCGAGACGCACATACATCACTTTGTACAGTGCACCATATAGCTCAACCGAGCTGACACCTGACAGCAGGCTAAATTTGTCTTCCAACATACGCTGGGCATATTCAGTCAACTGCGTTCTGTCCATTTCTGACGACGCAAGGTTGATGTAGATGGATGCTTCGCCCGAGCCATTAGATTTGGAAACAATGGGTTCGTCAGCTTCGTCAGGGAGACGTCGCTGGGCTCGTGCTACGGCATCACGCACATCGCTGACACCTTCGGTTAAGTTCCATTCAATATCGAACTCAACGGTAATGCGAGACATGCCGTTGCGGCTTACAGAGGTGATTTCTTCAATCCCACTGATGCCGGACAGCTCATCTTCCAGCGCTTGAGTAACTTGGCTTTCCATGATGCTGGCGGATGCGCCCGCATAACGGGTCATCACTGAAACCACAGGGCTATCAATATCTGGGTATTCGCGCACCGACAAGTTGCTGAAAGACACGATACCAAACACACACAAGAGCAAGCTCAATACAATGGCGACAACAGGCCTTTTAACAGAGACATCTGAAAGCCACATTTACTTGCCCTCTTCCATCTTTGCGCTCTGTGAGTTTGATGCGCTCTGTGCTTTCGCTGCCGTTAAGTCGTTCACTTTTGTTCCGTCGCGCATGCTCACCAAACCTTGCACCACGATGCGATCGCCAAGTTCTAAGCCGCTTTCAACCGTCACTTTGTTTTCGACGCGCGCGCCGAGTTTTACTTCAGTGCGGTTTGCAATGCCTTCATCATCAACCAAATACACAAAGCGCTTGGTGCCCGAATATTCGATCGCCTGTACAGGGATCACCGCCGAAATTTGTGGTGCAAAGCCCAACGTCGCCTCCATCATCATGCCCGGACGCAACAAGCGATCGCCATTGTCGATATCGATACGGGCACGTAAATTCAATGAATCGTTGTTGATGCGGGAATCCACTGCAGACAAATGACCTACAAACGTTTTGTTTCTCCACGCTTTGGTATGTGCGGTCACATTGATGTCTTTGCTCAGTTCACTGAGGTACTGTTCAGGCACATTGATGTCTAGCTGCATAAGCGACAAGTCATCAAGGTTTAGCAGGGCATCACCCGCTGAGACCAATTGACCACGCGTGATGTCCACAAGGCCAACCGTGCCAGAGAATGGGGCTTTGATGTGCAGATCATCCAGATCCGCCTGTGCGGCATCTAAACGCGCTTTGGCAATATCCACGCTGGCTTGCTGTGCATCCAGCTCGGTTTTAGTTAACGCACCGCGCTTATGCAGCTTGGCGAACTCGCCGTGCTTACGCAGTTCATCTTTATGAAATGCTTGCGCCTCTGAAACCGACGCCTGCGATTTTGCTGTTTCCAAAGTGAACAGCGGCTCGCCTTCTTTTACTTGCTGACCAGCCGTCACATGCACCGCGTCGATTTTGCCGCTCACTTCAGGGGCAATAATCACGGAGTTTTCGGACTTCAGGTTACCAATCAATGACAGGTTGCGCGTAACAGGGTGTGATTCAACTTGCGCCGTGGCGACAGCGACCGCTGGACGAGCTGAACGCCCTGACGGGGTATCAGCCGCTTCTGTGTTGCTTTGCCAAGCAAAAAATCCCGCGCCACCGAGAACGATGACAGCGGAGAAAAGCAGTTTATTTTTCATCTTCGTAACCGTAAATAACAACTCGCGATAGTCTACTCTATGCCTATCTTGTGTGCGGTAAAGAAATGTAAATAAGGCAAAGAAAACATCATAGATAAGCAGAAAGAAAGCCAGCACTAAGGCGCTTCATTTCTCGCCTAGAATTGCGTTTTCACATCAAAATTCGCCAGTTTGGTCTAACTTCACGCGCCAACGTCGAAAAAACCAGCAAACGCACAGCGTTTTGGAGAAAAGTGCTTTACAGCGTCCGGTCGTTTGATAATATGCGCCCCGCACTTGTGGTGGGATTCCCGAGTGGCCAAAGGGATCAGACTGTAAATCTGACGGCTCCGCCTTCGAAGGTTCGAATCCTTCTCCCACCACCATCATTCGCTTTGTGGCTTGATGGAAACATTAAGAACGCAACGCAACATAGAAAAAGAAAAACTCGTGGTGGGATTCCCGAGTGGCCAAAGGGATCAGACTGTAAATCTGACGGCTCCGCCTTCGAAGGTTCGAATCCTTCTCCCACCACCATCATTCGCCTTGTGGCTTGATGGATAACATTAAGAACGCAACGCAACATAGAAAAAGAAAAACTCGTGGTGGGATTCCCGAGTGGCCAAAGGGATCAGACTGTAAATCTGACGGCTCCGCCTTCGAAGGTTCGAATCCTTCTCCCACCACCATCATTCGC
>NZ_JAKJSE010000045.1:0-27306 GCF_050336585.1 Enterovibrio makurazakiensis | reverse complement strand
TAATGAAAGAACAACGGCGCTGTGAACATCAAACTATCAACGCGATCGAGGATTCCACCATGACCAGGAATCAGATGACCTGTATCTTTAATTTTCAGGTCTCGCTTTACCGAGGAAATCACCAAATCCCCAATAAACCCGCTCACTGAAATAATGAGTCCTGCGACCATTCCTTCCAATGGCGTGAGGGGTGTTAAGTAAGGAGCAGCAAAATATGACAGAATGACAACCGTCACACCTCCCCCAATAAATCCTCCCCACGTTTTGTTCGGGCTCACTTTCGGGATGATTTTCCGCTTGCCAAAACATTTACCGCTCACGTATTGGCTCACATCATTGAGCTGGGTGAATATCAGCAAGAAAAGTAACATTCCAAGTGATCCCGCATCCGGGTTTTTACTCGGAAGAACCAACAAATATGCCATGTGACTAAGGCAAAACACCGTCAGCATCATTGACCAATGAATCACACCCGCTGATCGTATAAATCCATTTGTATCACCAATTAACACCGCGACCATTGGCAGATAGAGAAACATGTAGACAGGAATAAAGATGATAAACATCCCGTACCATTCAATGGATAACCAGTAATAGTGAAGCGGGATGGAAAGGTAGGCCCAAAAAATAACTCTGCGGTCGGCTAAGCGTATTGGCACGATTGAAAGAAACTCTTTCAACGCCATAAAACTCAGAAAACCAAAGAAGACGATGGTGTACTGAAGAGGAAGGAAGAGCGCAACGAAGACGATGCCCACCATCCACCACCAAGATCGAATCCTCAGCTTTAATTCAAGAAAATCTCCATCGGGAGTGGTGCGCGACTTCCAAAGATACACTGCGGTGCCCGCAACTAGCGCAGCAAAAACAGAGACCATCACATGCTGAGAGTGGGGAAGAATCGTTGTCATAACTTTTCCTCTCTCTTCAACGCTGTGTTTTCCACATCACGATAGATGAACACCAAACGTCGCCAGCATGTCGCCAAGCTTCCTAGCAAAATAACAACCAACGCTAAATCAATGATATTGAAAGGAAGGCCGATAGAAAAACCAGTCAAATTTTGAAGAAAAAGCACCACGAGCGCACCCGTTAAAAGAGCCATCCTATGTTGCTTGGCCATGGGGCCGCGAAAGTCAGCCTTTGTCCCCATACTCACGCCTAGTACCCTAATATACGCTGTCAGAACAGCAAGGAGGGCACAAGCCCATGCCAAGTACATTCCACCTTCATACTGAGTTGCGAAACCCACGCCGATGATAAGTAAAGGGTCAGCAATACGGTCAGGTACATCATTGAACAATTCACCTGATGGCGTACTCTTGCCGCCTTCAATAGCCACCATGCCATCAAACAAATTACAAAGCAGACGACTTTGAATACAAAGGACAGTGACAAGTAAAAGAGGGATTGAACCCAAAAAATGGTACGCGAACATGGCTGCAAAACCCAATGCAGCAAAAACAATACTCATCAACGAAATCTGATTGGGCGTGATATCACGGTTGTTTATCCATACAGCGATGCGTTGCGTAAGCGCATTTTTTCGCACGGCTAGAGGACGACGACTTGCGTCATTCAATTGTGGGGCCATCCTTGCTCTCAATAAAATCCATATATTAAAAGCTATCTTAGCGTTACATCTTTATTTCATATACTGAGTTAACGGTGTTTTCTCATACAATGTCAAAAATGCGAATCAAATATATATTCCATTGTAACTTCATGATTAAATTATATTTAATCATGAACATCAACCGATGGGACATGCTCGGACACACGAATAGCATCAAACCCACGTATTTTTGTCTTTTCGCATAGTACAACGACGAGCAATTGTAGGGGATCCCCGAGGGCTCTCCTCCTGCATTCCACCACCTTTTCAGCCATGTAACCAAATGGAGTCATGGCTTGCAGCAAGTTCGGGATTGAGCCTAGAAACACAAATCCATTGAAACTGACTAGATGGTGACTTTCTCAGAGTATATGTCCCCGTTGTTGGCAAATTGTTGGAAAATAACTTCAGCCACATCAAAATCAATATGAATATCAATAGAGTCTCATATGGTGGGTGTGGATATTCGCAAACTTAAAAATAATCGGAAAACAAGTTTCATCCATAATATCCATATATTCGGGCAATATATGGATGCCTCTTATTTCTCTCCGCGGTATCTCTAAGTTGCTCTTGATAATAAACGCGCCGAATTCGGCGTTTTTCTTTAACAGGACGAGGCTAGGCCTATGGAACATAAATCTAAAATGAGAAAAAAGCTTCCTTCTTTCGTCGATGCGCGTTTGAATTCGTTTCTACGTGATATGACTGAACCATATGAAAATGGTCGGCCATTGCCCGTCAGCAGTCGACCGGGAAAAGGTGCGGTGATCATGCAAAGTAATGACTATTTGTCGTTGAGTCTTGATAGCAATATTCAGAAAGCGCATGTGGACGCCATTGCTGCGTCGAATGAAAATGTGGTGATGTCTGCTGTTTTTCTTCAGGATGAGGATCATAAACCGGACTTCGAAAAGCGTCTGGCGGAGTTTGTGGGGTTGGAGGGGTGTGTACTCTCTCAATCTGGATGGTCGGCGAATATCGGCTTATTGCAAACCATCTGTGAGCCGAACACATGCGTATATGTCGATTTCTTTGCGCACATGTCACTATGGGAGGGTGCCCGGATTGCGGGGGCACGGATTATTCCTTTTATTCACAACAGCGTATCAAACCTTAAACGACAAATTAAAAAAAACGGCCCTGGTATTATATTGATTGACTCGGTGTACAGCACGATCGGTACCATCGCACCGCTTCGAGCCATCTACGAAGTGGCTCAGGAGTTTGATTGTGCGTTGGTGGTTGATGAATCGCATTCGCTTGGCACCCATGGGCCAGATGGCTCGGGCCTAATTAATGAAATGGAAGTGCGAGATCAAGTCGACTTTGTTACGACCAGTCTTGCAAAGGCGTTTGCTTATCGAGCTGGGGCAGTACTTGGTCCAGCGAGCCTTATCAAAGCGTTACCGTTTGTGTCGTTCCCTGCGATATTCAGTTCTACTGTACTACCGCAGGAGGTCGCAAGGCTTGATGCGACATTGGACGTGATAAAAAAGGGCGATGAGAAGCGAAAACGCTTGTTTGAAATATCGGATGTGCTACGCATGGGTCTTCGTGATATCGGCTTTAAAATCCGTAGTGAATCCCAAATTATTTCTCTGGAGTGTGGTGATGAGAAAAACACAGAACATGTGAGGGACTTTTTGGAAAGCAACGGTGTGTTCGGTGCGGTTTTCTGTGCACCGGCAACGGCAAAGAACAAAGCATTGATCCGGTTTTCCTTGAATGCAGATATGAGCTACCGGGAGGTAGATCATGTGCTGACAGTTTGTCAGGCTGCTTATGAAAATTCTGATCTCACCATCCATTGAAGTAAGGCTTGGTAAATCATGTATGGATAAGAAGCTCTGCAATGGCAGAGCTTTTTATGAAAGCCAGGTCGTTATTTTGTCTCTCAATTGCTGCTGCTCGGAAGGTTTGATAATGAAGTCTGTCATGCCTGAGGATGTGATTTTTTCAAGAGTGGGTCGAGAATTGTCACCTGTGTGAGCAATAATAGGGACATCAGCATAAGCTTGGAGTGAAGAGCGAATACGACGCGAAGTTTCCAGCCCATCCATCACAGGCATTTCGATATCCATCAGAATCAAATCCACATTCTGTTTATCTTGTTTAAGCATCGCTATTGCCTTGTCACCATTGGCGCATTGAATAACGTTAAACCCCTGTTTTTCTAAAATGATAGAAGTCATTTGGCGGAGTGACTCACTGTCATCCACTACCATAATGGTTTGTGTCTCGGTATTGCTTGGGGTTTGTGCACGCTTGTTGGGTATTGAAGCATCTACGGAGTCGAAAAATAACTGCTCAATCACCATTGGGGTATTCAAGCGCCATGCTAGCCCTTCAATCCATGTTGGGTTGTACACAGCATGCGATTGATGGCAAGTCGATGAACTGTTGTGCAGGTATATGATTTTTGCTTCAGTGAACGAAAGTATAGGTTCAAGATGGCCGAGCACATCCCCATTTGTCCCTACACTCTCCAAATCGACAATGATGACATCGTATTCAAAATCAAACTCGGGCTTCTTCAGAACGTGCAGCACATCGATAGTTTGCAGTTTGAAGCCCATTTTTTTGCTGATTTTCGTCGTACGCTGGACCAAATCAACGTCATCGGTCACCATCAGCATCGATTTAAGCTTGATCAGGTTGTGTTTGATATCTTGAGCAATTGAGGAGTCAAATGAGGGGAAAGCGAGAGTGAACGCGGTCCACTCCCCGACCTTAGAATCGCAACTGATTTCGCCACCAAAGGAACGCATGACTTTTCGGCAGAATGGCAATCCCAGTCCATAATTTCCGGTTCTTCCTGTGGTGTAAAAATCCTCGAAAATCAGGTTAATAATATCACTGGGTATTCCCTGACCATTGTCACGAACAATGATTCGATTTTCCCGATCACCGACTTCAACCATCAGCTCTATCGCAAAATTTTCTCCGATTCGATGATGAAAAGCGTTTTTAAACAGATTATAGATAACGTACTTCAGCAGGGTATCGCTGCCAAGAAAATCAAAGGTGTCGGTGTTTCTAATCGTTATCGCTGTTTTGTCTGTGTTGCTCCTGAAACCAAAACTATCGACAGCATGTCGCAGCACATTTTTGACAGCGTGCTTTTTAAACGTTGAGCGGGAAACGCGGTTTTCATCAATGGACGTCAGCAGAAGATCGATGGTTTCATTGCCGGCACGAATGATGTTCATCGCGTCGTCACTGATCTCACGGAGTAATAAAACGTCTTCTTCGCGAAGTTGATAAACCCGATTGTTGCTGTCCTTAGGATCCGGAATCGTCAAACGTATTAAATCAATGGAAGAGCAAAGACCACTGAGCGGGTTTCGCATTTCGTGAGCAATACCTGCACCAAAAACTTTAGCAATCGATACTTTGGTTTCATGCTCTTGTTGATTGCGAAAGAAAAATAAATTCCCGAAAACGTAGATGAAAAGGAACACTGGCATGTAGGTCCAATCCATCGAGAATGCTAGGTGATACCCCTTCTCAGCCCAGGCACAGATCGTTGCCATGGTAATACCTGCCAATGTTTGAGCAAACATGACCCAAGTAATATGTACCAGTAATATGTGAAGGAAAATTGCGGCCATAAAGGAAAGTAGCCAAACGGTGGACCAATTGTTCATCAGTAGCATATAGAAGAAAAAGAAGGGAAGAACAATGGAAATGGCGATTTGATAGAACCAGTGCATACGTTCTTTCAAAACGGGACTTAGCTTGTTTCTTACTAATACAATGACAAAAAACAAGCAACAAAGAAGTCGAAGAGGCAAGTTTTCATAAGCTTGAGGATATATATATTGCCAAATGAAATAGTAAGCCGGAAAGCCAATTAGTCCCATCCAGCTCACGAGCGTCAGGTTTGGTTCAGCGTATTGATAAACTTTGCGAAATGCCGCTTCCATGCTTTTGATAAAATTCTGCCATAGTTCAATGTTAACAGCCAAAGGTCTATACCCAATCAACCTGGAGATGCTCGATTTCAGAGGTCATCAGTGCGTTCAGTTCAAGGCAAATTCTTGTAGGAATAGTCATTCTATTTCACAGGAATTTAACGATGAAGTGGACGCACTGAGGGCCTCCCTTCGGGCGAGTTTACTGACGCCATGCTCGGTGTTATCCCTTTTTGATGGAGACCACTACATCGGCAAAGGGATGCCTAGATCATAACGTCAGTAAACCTCGCTGAATCCTGCATCTTCAGGTTGTTTGGGTATATCTTGCGTATTTTGCCCATCGAAGTGAATGGATTTAGCCAAAATGAATATATTGATTAATGCTCTGGCGTATATTTCATGGCACTCCAGTTTCGAACGCACATATTATCATTAATAGACTAAGAAAAATGAGTGTTCATATTCATATTGATAATCAAAAAATGACCATGCCTACAATCGATTCATAGGACTGACTTTATACAAACAGTAGCGATAGTGATGTCTTATTATTTGTACAAGTATCACGTTTGTATCTTAGCAAACGAAAGTGAGTATCGCGGGAGGGGTGAGAGCAGAAAAATAAAGCGCAAACCATTCTGGGTCAAGGTGTAAATAAATAGTGTAACAATGGCCTATTTCGAAGCGATAAATGACAACTAAGAAATAGACCATAACAACAACTGGCTGCAATCACATGTGATTGCAGAGACTTATACTGCAAGCATCAATATCATTTGAAATCTATTATGGCTGCTGGCGGGTTGCCGCAATCACGATTTCACGTACACACACATTCTGAGGTTGGTTGTATGCGTAAGTTACTGCATTCGCGATATCGTCTGCCGCTAGAATACCGCCCATGTCTTCTTTCCAGCTTTCGTAACCCGCTTTGATGTCGTCGCTGGTAGTGTGAGAAAGCAATTCGGTTTCTACTGCGCCAGGGGCGATAGTAATCACGCGTACGTTTGCTGCGGCCACTTCTTCACGCACATTTTCAGAAATTGCGTGTACCGCGAATTTTGTGCCGCAATATGCTGCATGGTTCGGGAAGGTTTTACGACCAGCCACAGAACTGATGTTGATGATGGTGCCACTGTTACGCGCAATCATAGGGGCAAGCACGGATTGCATGCCATTCATTAAGCCCACCACGTTGACGTTGAACATGTTTTGCCATTCAGCAGCATCTTGCGTTGCCATGTCACCCAGCAACATCACCCCAGCGTTGTTAACGAGTAAATCGGCTTCACCGTACATCGCTTCTGCCGCAGCAACGGCTTCATCAAAAGAGGCCTTCTCCGTGATATCGACTTTCTTGCACAGAGTGTTAGGTAGATTAAGGGCTTCTAAACGATCAACACGACGCGCAAGCAACAACAACGGGTGGCCTTGTGCTGATAATTGTTTTGCGATGGCTTCGCCAATGCCTGAGCTTGCACCTGTGATAACAGCTAACTTTTTCATGTTCTACCTCGATTGGACTGTTTGTTTTTTTATTAAGTGTTTCTTATTGAGGCTGCATTCTAAATAAGTCATGATTGTTGATATATATGTCACAATAAAACTCAGTGTTACGCCATGAGCACCAATAAAGACCCATTGAATGACAACCTTAGTGATATCCGCGCCTTCGTCGCAATTGCCGAGTCCGGCAGCTTTTCCAAAGCAGCTGAAAAGCTCGGAGCATCGCGCGCGCACATGTCACGTCAGCTTAGTCAGCTAGAAAGCCGCCTCGGTGTGCAACTCATTATTCGTACCACCCGTTCTCAACGTTTAACCACAGCGGGTGAAGCCTTCTTTACACGTTGCCAAGCAGCGATGATGCAAATTGATGACGCCATTTCCGATGCCATTGATGATTCAGACCAATTGCGCGGACGCATCGCGGTGAATTGTGTAGGGGGAATATTGGGAGAATCACTGGTGGGCGACGTGATCCACAGGTTCTGTTTTGACCACCCTGATATTCATGTTGAATTGGATTTCAGCAGCGAACGGGTTGATCTGATTGAGTCACGTTTCGACTTAGTACTGCGAATGGGCGCATTGAATGATTCACGATTGATTGGTCGTTACTTGGGTGACATTGAAATCGGCACCTATGCAGCGCCGCATTACTTGTCGCAACGTGGTCGTCTTGCACACCCCAGAGATTTACACAAACACGATTGCTTAACGGGGTCAGTAACACGCTGGCGTTATGTGAAAGTGGACGAGCACTCCCAGCACGTCGATGTGGACGTGAAAGGCAATTTACAATGTAAAAATGGTCATGTGTTGATGAGTGCCTCGCTACAAGGTAACGGTATTTGTCGCCTCCCTGCACTTTACTGTGAAAGCCATGTACAAGCCGGAAGATTGGAGAACGTGTTTACCGATTGGGAAGTGGAGAAAGTGCCGCTGTATTTGCTTTATCACAAAGACCGCCACCAGCCAAAACGATTAAAAGCCTTGATACAAAAGATGGTTGCTGAAGTGCCACCTCAGCTTTCTTAATTGTCACCTTCTCTGACCTCACTTCTCGTTCTACCTCAAATAATTTATGGCGTATACAACAAGTAAGTACCTGCTTACTTGTTACTGGCAGGCATAAAAAAGCCACGCTGCTCAGGCGTGGCTTTTGCATTTTTTTGGGAGAGGGGGACTAAGCTCTCTTATTGTCTGTAACTCTGATGCTTTACGTTGTTCCTGTAACTTTCTTTTGAGCGCCAACGTGTTCGTAATACACTGACGTCTCTCTTGTTTCCTCTCCACTCAACAACACATCATCAGCAGGTAGCACGATGTTATCTGCCATCGCAGATTTTTCGGCCAATGCGATATCATCATCTTGTGTACGCATGTCTTCCGTTAAGCTCGCAAACGTTGTCTCTGTCGCCAATGCTTCTTCTCGGGCAGCTCGCTTTGTTTTGCGCTTTTCAAGGCCAGCAAGCCAGATAAGAGGCACAACAATCAACGAGGTGCCGACAATCATCAGCATGTCTGGTACTTCTCCAAATAGGACAAGGCCGACGCCAACCGCGCAGACAAGGCCGCTGTATTCAGCACTCGCTATCTTGTTGCTTTCCGCGGCGCGGTAAGCAATTACACACGTGGCGGCATACACCAAAATAAACGCGGTTGAACCAGACGCGCGCAGGAATAAATCCATGCTAAAAGGCGCGCCTTCATACAATGCCAACCCTAATGCGATAGGAATACCGATCAGGTTATGTAGCAACAAGGTTTGCGGCACAGTTTGCTCTCGCGGAATTTTCGGGATCAACAAGTTGTTCACCGCCAGCGTCACTGCCACGATCATCGCTGAAATAGCCGCCCAGCTTAGCTCTGTCGGGCGCACCAAGATGAGCACGCCAATAAAGCCCACAACTGCTGCAGCAATGGATGCCGACGACAGTTTTTCTCGCAAGAACATAGCCGCCAACGGAAGCATGATCAAGGGTGCTGCATAGAAGATCGCGTTCGCCGTGGCCAATGGTAAGGTCGTTAACGCAATCACCGAGAAGAACACGCCCACCAACCACACATGGGCGCGAAGAAAGTGCCATTTAAGCCCAAGTGTCAGGTTTTTCTTCGGTGCCGTTAAACAGAAAGGAAGCAAAATGAGAACGGCTGACACCTGACGAAACAAAGCAAATTGGAATATAGCGCCGTCAGGCCCTCCTTCCATCGTTTTAACCAGCGCATCAGAAAATGTCGCGCTAAGGTTACCAATGACCAACAAGGTCATGGCCATCCCAATTGAAATATTACGCATGATAAAGGCTCCTGTTCATGTCGTATTTCCTCTCTCACGATGTTGCGACGTTCAGATTAGCGAATTGAGTTATCGCTATTCAGACAGCAACCTCTCGAGATTAAGGGCCCAAAGATCAAATACAGATCACAGAATGGGCATAGTAGCGCCGCTTTAGCATGACGTATAATGATGAAAATTCGCTATTCATGAGTTTTTTAGATAATGAAGCTTCCCCCACTCCGAGCAGTGCAATATTTTGAAGTGGTTGCTCGGCTCAACAGTTTTTCTAAAGCAGCCGAAAAACTCAGCGTCACCCAGAGTGCTGTGAGCCACCAAATCCGCTTGTTGGAAGATTTTTTGGGCGAATCTTTGTTTGATCGTCAAGGCCGCTTGTTGCAACTCACACCCGTCGGTCAGCGTTATTATGATGATGTGGCAGACCCACTGCAGGCCATTGCCCGTGCCAGTCACCAAGTCAGAGAAGGGGTTTCAGGCCAACTTAGGCTTGCCGTCTTTAGCTCTTTAGCCGTGAAATGGCTGATGCCGCAATTGTCTGATTTTCGACAGCAGCACCCAGAAATAGACCTTGCGCTAGAAATGTTTGCCGACCATCCCCACCTTTCCGACAAACTGGCAGATTGCTTCATCGTCGATTTTGAACCGGGTCGTAACTACCAATATGACTTGCTGTACAAAGAGTACCTTTACCCTGTTTGTAGCAACAAAATTTGGCAGCAGATTAAAGACAAGCCCCTACCTGACGCCCTTTGGGACTACCCGCTATTGTCTGTTACGTCATTGATGGAAAACGACTGGGCGCAATGGTGCAAATTGGGCGGTTTTTCGTTACCTAATCACGTAAAAATTCATTCTTTTAGCCATATGCTGCTTGCCACGGAAGCGGCGCGATATGAGCATGGTATTACTTTTTTGAATTACTATTTCATGAACGAAATCGACCGCGAGCAACTGGTGCGTATTCCCATGCATGAGATGCCCACTGGCGACAGTTTGTATTTTGTTTATAAGAAGCATCGAGCCCGTCAGCCTGAAATCCTAAAACTCGGGCGCTGGTTGCAACAAATCTCCACGCAAGAAGAGTGAGGAACTAATACACTATTCTCCCCAAAGACTCATCGAAGTTTACGAAGCCATCTCCCCCCTCAATCATGCAAGTAGTGCTTGTCTAAACATGCATTTAGATAAAATACGTCTAAACTCAAATGTGAGCCATCGCTAACTTTTGAGTTTTTATTCTTATTTATGATGCAGTGAGAAATTAAGGAATGAAGCATTTAACCAATATTTATGCTCGCCCAATCAAGCGCCCTTTGAATCTTAATGCCACCCTATTCATCACCCTCATCGCGTGGGCAACTGCATGGCCGGCACTTGCCGCTAACACCTCAAAAGCAGCCAATATTGAATATGGATACTCAAAATTGTACGGCGAGCTGACCCCCACTCAAGTTTACTCGTTGGTAAAAAACATCGACTCGATGGTCATGCACTACGCGTATCGATACCAACCCAAGTTAACCAGCAAGCTGCCACGAAAAATTGTGCCCGTAAACGGCTACCGACCGGAACAAGTCTTCGTTGCTCTTGGCAAGCTCAGCGACGATATCGATGTCTTCGCTAAACAACAGAATGTTGAACCCGTCAAACGCATCAAGCGCGAGGCTAAAGAGGCGATTCCCGCCGAAGTATTTATACTGGCTGGCGCCAGTTTAGACACATTCTCTGAAGCGCTAGCGGTACTTGAACCCACGAATACGTTTGGCGATTTCTACTCGCAACGAACCTATTCACGAGACAAAACACCGTCCGATGTTTATGCCCTTGTCGATCTGATCAACAGAAAGCTGACCATCTTGCTTGGTCAACCATTAGAACTCAGTGAGTGAAGAATTCATGAATCGTCGATATTTCCGCTACACGATTGGTAAACGCCTAGTCCTTGGTTTTGGCTTGATCATGACTATTTTGGTTGCCGCAGTCAGTTTGTCTAATCAACGTCTCGCTGATGTCAATATCCTTGAGCGTGAGCTTGTTGATAAGACATTCCCTGCCACGTTGGCGAGCAATCAGTTGGTTGCGGAGGTAAACCGATCTTTGGCGATCTTGCGCGGATATGTGGTTCTTGGCGATGATGAATTTTTGTCAAAACGGCAAACCACATGGGAAAACATCGAGGAACAACTCGTCGTCCTTAGCCAGGCTATCAGTAGTTCACATATTAATAACGACAAATACATGGCCAAAATAGAGACGTTGAAAGACAACCTTCGTCTGTATCGCGCAGCTCAAGATGATATAGAACGCATCGCGCATACAGCGGATGAACAGCCCGCCATGAAGATCTATACCGAACAGGGTGAACCCATCATGATGCGGTTGGTGTCTGCCATCAATCTACTCACCAGTATCGAACGGGACTTGCCCTCAACGCCAGAGCGTAAGGAGCTACTCGGGTTATTTGCTGAATCAAGCGCTTCGCTTTCTCTGGGTCTTGCCGCCGCACGTTCATACCTTATTAGTGGCGAGGTCGTGTTTAAATCCTCATTTTTTGAAAAATGGACAACCAATGAAAACAATCTCTTCGCCATCGAAGATAAAACGCACCTTCTGACTCGCGAGCAAGCCAAGCTATTCAGAGAATACAGTGATTATCGTGACCAGTTCTCGCCTGTGGTGATGCAAATGTTCGAGGTCAGAGATACTGAGCAGTGGAACATGTCTCAGTATCTCTTGGGCACAAAGGCGTCTCCGCTCGCGACCCTATCCCTAACACTCATCGAAGAAATCGTCTCCCTCCAGGAAGAAGCGCTAAACACTGACGTGAAAACACTCGACGATCTAAACAAGGAGATCACCACCGTTCTTGCTCTAACGGGCGTGGTTGGGGTCATTTTGGGTATTGTCATTGCTGTATTGATTACGCGCTCAGTCACAACCCCTCTTACAAAAATGACGCGTAGCCTGAAACAAATATCAAGAACAGGGGATTATTCACTTCGCCTTGCTGTGAAAGGCAATGACGAAATCAGCCAGTCGTCCGCCGCATTCAATTCCCTGATGGATGCGACACAAAATGCCCTCAGTGAAATCAATACAGTGATGGCGCGAATTTCTGAAGGTGACCTCAGTGTTCGCATTCAAGGTGACTATTGTGGTGACCTTCTTTCAATCAAAGAAGCCACCAACCTTTCTCTCAACAATGCAGAATTGGCAGAACAAGCAAAGCGTGATTATGAACATACATCACGTATCATTGCTGAGGAAAATGCTCAGGTTAGACAAGCGTTAGATGGTGTCTCAAACAACATCATGCTGGCAAACAACGACAATGAAGTCATTTACCTCAATGAAGCAGCATCCGCGATGTTACGTGAAGCAAAAAGCGATTTCTCACAAGAAATCAAAGGATTCAATCCAGATGACATCATCGGAAAATCCATTGATGTATTCCACCGCCACCCGGCCAAACAGCGTAAAATCCTCTCATCACTTTCGCAACCATTCTCTAGCGAGTTTTGTGTGGGCAATAAAGTCATGACCATAAATGCAATGCCAATGCGGAATATTAATGGGGATCGTATTGGAACCGCGATTGAATGGAAAGATCGTACTGCAGAAGTCGCGATTGAGCGTGAAATTGCCGAAGTAGTGTCTCGCGCCACGCGAGGGGAATTTGGTCAGCGTATTGAGTTAGCAGGCAAAGAGGGTTTTTTCTATAACTTAGCGGAAGGCCTGAACTTACTGACGGAAAATGTCGATAACTCCCTGGCTGATATGCAACACATCTTGGCAGCCATGGCTAAGGGCGATCTCACTCAGCAGGTTGAGAAAGATTACAGTGGCCGACTTGCCCAGCTTAAAAAAGACACCAATCAGACCATCGATAAATTGACTGACGTCATCCATAGCATTCGTGAAACCAGTTCGACAGTCGCTGCGTCTTCGCGAGAGATAGTCACCGGCAATCAAGATTTAAGCGCACGAACTGAAGCACAAGCAACGTCTTTGCAGTCCACCGCCGCAAGTATGGAGCAAATGACTGGGACAGTGAAACACAGTGCAGAGAATGCCTTTTCAACAAAAATGGTCAGCATGAAAGCGCGCGCCAAAGCGCGTGAGGGCGGCCATACCATTTCACGAACCATTGATGCGATGCGTGACATTACAGAGGCCAGCGACGAAATCACCCAAATCACCACTGTCATTGACGGAATAGCCTTTCAAACCAATTTGTTGGCATTGAATGCGGCTGTTGAAGCTGCTCGCGCAGGAGAACAAGGGCGAGGGTTCGCCGTCGTCGCGGGTGAAGTACGTAATCTTGCTCAACGCTCAGCTAACGCAGCTAAAGCGATAAAAGATCTGATTGAAGCCAGTAAGAAAAAAGTGGCCATTGGTTCTGACTTGGTAGAAGAGTCGGGAAAAACCCTGACAGAAATCGTCGCCATGGTTGAAGATGTTGGCAGCAAAATGGAAGAGATATCAGATGCTGCACAAGAGCAAAGTGTGGGCATTGAACAAGTTAACTTGGCCATCGCCAAAATGGACGACATGACGCAGCAAAATGCGGCGCTTGTGCAGCAAGCAACAACGGCCAGTGAAAGCATGTGGCATTTGTCGCAAGACATGACTGAAATGCTGGCCTTCTTTGCCTTGCCAAACCATACCACAGAGCTAAGCAATCAAGATCATGACACGACAAACTCAATTGCCGATCACCTGATTTTTGACGACGAAGATGAGGATGATGATGAAGGAAGCAATATCAGCAATGGTACGAGCGAATTTTAAAGTGATAACCTTGTAGAGGTCCATAGAGAGCCCATGTAGGGACCCAACCATCTTGCATCTTCAGATTGTTTAGGTAGCGTTGTTTGGGGATATAGAGGTTAGTGCATCAACAAACAGCACAAAGGACGAGGTTGCTGCAATAAAAAGGCTCACTTACTGACATAAAAAAACGGACTTATGCCCGTTTTTAGTAATTCGTAAAAATCGCAATGCATCAAGGATATATATCAACGCATTTAACTAACCCACTGACATTACCTTAAGCCATTTTGACCATTAACCTGCTTTCGTTTTAAAAAACGACACTAATTCTCGCTGCCCTTCCGCTTCAGCTAACAAATTCTCGCTGGCAGCTGTTGCCTCTTCCGCCAGACCTGCATTTTGCTGTGTCATGTTGTCCATCTCTGTCACTGCGCGATTTATCTCTGCAATGCCCTGCGACTGCTCGGTATTCGCCGTGCTCATATCATTGATCAAGGTCGATACGCTCTTAATAGCTTCGACAATCTCATCAAGATTCTCACCTGATTTTCTAACTAAATGTGTGCCATCTTTGGTCTTGTTAACGCTCGCGTTAATAAGCTCCTTGATTTCAACAGATGCCTTCGCACTTCGCTGCGCCAAATTTCGAACCTCACCGGCGACAACAGCGAATCCCCTTCCTTGTTCACCCGCACGGGCTGCTTCAACAGCCGCATTCAATGCCAACAAGTTAGTCTGGAAGGCAATTTCATTGATCACACCGATAATGTCTGAGATCTGATTGCTCGATTTTTCAATTTCAGCCATCGCGCCGATCGCTTCCGTGACCACTTTGCCGCCCAGTTCCGCCTTCTGCGTTGCTTCAGTAGCGAGCTTAACGGCATTTTGCGAGGTATCAGCATTTTGCTGTACTGTTGCAGTAATCTCTTGCATGCTCGCGGCAGTTTCTTCCAAGCTGGCCGCCTGACTTTCAGTTCTGTCACTCAAGTCGCTGGTTCCAAGCTTAATTTCACGTGCCCCTGAGCTGACAGAGTTAGACGCTTTCACAATGTCTTTTACCAAGGTATTAAGATGAGCAATCATCGAATTAAGGGCATCACGTACAGGTTCAAATTCATCGTCCAGTTTTTCAGAGATGGTATGATCAAGATCGCCCTTAGATAGAGACAACAAGCAATTACTGATCAAGGAAACTGCCCGCTTTTTCGCCGTAATATCAGACGCATACTTGACCACTTTGAATGGCTTGCCATTGATGTCACGAATCGGGTTGTAAGATGCCTGAATCCAGACTTCTCGCCCCCCTTTTGCGATACGTCGAAACTCTGCGCTTTCAAAATCCCCGCGATTGAGTTTCGCCCAAAACGCTTTGTACTCTGCCGAGTTACTCTCTTTGGGATCAACGAAGATGGAATGGTGACGACCTTTCACTTCATTTAAGGTGTAACCCATTGCATTCAAAAAATTGTCATTGGCAGAAACAATCGTGCCGCTCATGTCAAATTCGATAACCGCTTGCGACTTCCCAATAGCTTCTATCTGACCTTCGAAATCAGCATTCTTCAATTTCTGCTCGGTAATATCAGTGGCGTATTTAACCACTTTGAAGGGTCGACCTGAGGCATCCATTATGGGGTTGTATGATGCCTGAATCCAAATCTCTCGCCCTCCTTTGCCAACACGCTTGTACTCACCGGCTTGAAACTCTCCTTTTGCAAGTCGCTTCCAAAAATCCTTATATTCGTTAGAAGAAGCCAAGGTGTGGGTGACAAACATGGAGTGATGCTTACCCTTTATCTCTTCCAGCTTGTAGCCCGTTGCATTGAGAAAGTTATCATTGGCATTGCGAATGGTGCCATCAAGTTCAAACTCAATGACCGCCTGCGACTTGCCAATAGCCCGTATTTGCCCCGCAAAATCAGCGTTACGTAACTTGTGTTCGGTAATGTCAGTGGCAAATTTCACTACTTTAAAGGGATTCCCTTCGTCATCAAAAATAGGATTGTAAGATGCACTGATCCACACTTCTTTTCCGCCCTTGCCTAAGCGCTTAAATTGCTCAGTCACCGTTTTGCCTGTGGCTAACGTTTCCCAAAATTTCTTGTAGTCCGCGGAGCGCGAAAACTCAGGTTCAACAAAAAGAGAGTGATGCTCCCCAACGATTTCTTTTAATGTGTATCCCATGACGCTCAAGAAGTTCTCATTTGCCATGAGAATATTCCCCTGCAAATCGAACTCGATCACCGCTTGAACCTTGTTTATCGCATCCATTTTCCCTGAGAAATCTACACTTTGGTTCTTTTCCTGAGTGATGTCTGCAGCAAACTTAACGACCTTCTCAACACTGCCATCTTCAGCAACAACCGGATTATAGGTCGCCTGTATCCAGACAATCACACCGTTTTTACCACGCCGCTTATATTGTGAAGAAAAGGACTTTCCTTGGTTCAATTGCGCCCAAAAATCTCGATAATCTGACGAATTAGCATAAGAAGGTTCTACAAATATTGAATGGTGCTTACCTTCAATTTCTGAAAGTTGATATCCCATCACTTTCAGAAAGTTATCGTTGGCGGAAAGCACTTTGCCCAAGGGATCAAATTCAATAATCGCTATCGATTTATCAAGCGCAGCGATCTTCGCCTTGGCATCGCTTCCAATGTCGGTGTGAGAGCCAATCACACTGCCTATGACTCGCTTCAAGTTTGATAGTATTGAGCTTTGCATTTACGCCTCTCCTATTCAGTTACTAGAATTCTAGTCGATGAGACATATTCTTCCTGCTAAGACTCGTTTTAAATCAATAATATTTTGGGTGACTGCCCACAAAAAAAGCCAGCATCATGCTGGCTTTGATATTTCATCAATGTTGAATTGACTAAATCAACCCCAACTCGCGTAGACGCTCCATCAAGTAGCTGTCTGCGGTATAGCGCTCAGACAACACCACATCTGGCTTCGGGTGCAAAAATAGAGGTAAGGAAATACGAGATTTACGCATATCTGCACCTTCGGGATTAACCACACGGTGCGTGGTTGACGGAAAGTAACCGTCAGACGCTTCTTGCAACATGTCACCGATATTAATGATGAGGTTGCCAAAATCACACGGAACCTCTAACCAGTCACCGTCTTTGCCTTTCACCTGCAAACCCGGTTCATTCGCTGCAGGTAGGATGGTTAATAAGTTGATATCTTCATGCGCTGCTGCACGAATTGCACCTGGATCCTCATCACCTTGCATCGGCGGGTAATGCAAGACACGAAGCAACGTTTTGTCACTTCCATCAATCATGCTCGACAATGATTGCGAGTAATGCTGAGAAACTTCCGTTGGGGAGTGAGCTTCCACCCATGCGAGGAGTTGTTGTGCCAAACCATTAGCCTGATCGTAATAATCTTGCAGCTCTTCTCTCAGTGCATCAGGGCACTGTCCCCACGGGTAATAGTGAAAGAACTCTTTGATGTCTTTTTGCTGCTGACCTTTGGCAACTTCAGACACGTTGCAAGGGAACAGACCATCTTGGCTTTCAGGGTTAAAACGAAATTGCATCTTGTCTTCACTGTCGAAGAACTGCTGCCAATTTTGATAGATAGACGCGACAAGGTCTTGGTTAATCGGGTGGTTTTTCAGTACGCCAAATCCTGTATTTCGCAGAGATTCAACAAAACGCGCCGCGGCATCGGGCGCGTTGAAATCGACGGCTTCCAATTTCATGGTGACTCACTTTCTTATGGTTTGTGATTGTTATATACCCACGTATGTCGAAACCTGTCGTGGGCATTTCAAGTATACTCAAACCACTCAATAAGGCAGAGGTGTATACCCAATTAACTTGAAGATGCTCGATTTCAGAGGCCATCAGATTGTTTGGGTACATTAGCCAACACAGCGCAGTTTACCGTCTTTTTTTCGCAGAGCCTGCCACTCGTCACGCAATACACCATAGCGTAAAGAGTCATAGTACTGACCTTGGTGGAAACGTACTTTCCTGATCCTTCCTTCTTCTTGCATCCCTAGCGCCATCGCACATTTCATCATACGGGGGTTACCAGACCAGGTTGTTAGCCCAATTCGCTCCACATCATAGTGTTCGAACAAATGGGTAATCCATAACGTGAGTGCCTTTCGGCCAAGTTGTTTTCCCCAATGCGCTGAAGTGAAAATAGTAATGCCCACTTCTAGCCAACGTGTTGACTGATCTTCCCAATAGCAGGAAAGATAGCCGATGGCTTCTCCGTGATAATCAATGACGATGGCCGTTTTCGCTTCTCGCAAGCGCTTAAACAAATGGCGGCGAAACTGAAATTTGGATTGATGCTCCAATGGGAAATAGGGGGCATCATGCACTTTCCACTCGTTTTCCACATAGATGAAGTGCCAAAGATGGTCCCGCTCTTCTGCTTTAGCAGGCCGCAAGCAAATATCGCTAAATGTAAACATGCTACTCCTTGTCATTTCGCCGCTGTGACGGTCTTTTTTTCATAATGTAGCGCGAACCCGATTAACATCAGGACAAACCAGTTATGCGCTTCAATACCGACGTATGCAAAATCTGAGTCGCTACATCCAAGCAGTGACTAAGAGATTGTTCAGTAGATAATTTCCCTCTATTTATCACACTATGAACGCCCACTATCACTCGTCTATTTCTAAAATAATACGAGAAGACGTTTCATTAAATTATCTAACAAACCACTGAAATCGCTAATTGGAAAATCAATAACATTGGTGAGATCCAATTATGGATGTTAAGCGCGTTCCATTTACATCGCGGATCACTGCACGTCATATTACAGAAAAGTTAACTGGACAATGAGCTAGGGTTTCCTAACCTTTTGATAGAGCACATTACAAATAACGATATTCATTGCATCATCTTTTGGGGATTCTTGTCATGGCGTTAACAGCACACCAAGTCACATTGATCACAGAGAGCTTTAAAAAGGTTGAACCTATATCTCTGAAAGCCGCAGAGATATTTTATGACACCTTGTTCTCCTATGATCCGTCACTAAAAGCTTTATTTAAAGGCGACATGAAACAACAAGGTCGCAAGTTGATGGCAATGCTCCATGCAGCGGTCAGTACCTTGAATTCCCCTGAACAGTTATTGCCTGTATTGCAGCAACTGGCTAAAAGGCATGAAGGGTATGGGGTGAAAAAATCACACTTCACTCCCGTCGGCAATGCCTTACTCCACACACTGAAAGTTGGGTTGGGAGACGATTTCACACCAGAAACTCGAGCTGCTTGGGTGGCACTGTTGCACTTCGTTGCCGATACCATGAAAGCTGAAATGGCCGCATAAATCAGGGTGGCATTCACTCGGTTAATGGCTATAAATATACAAAAAAAAGAGCCGATAATTGGCTCTTTTTTTATGCTCTTAGTCATCAAAAGACGTCGCGTTAACTTTTACGTCGTTGACGGTACAACCACAATAGGGCCACTAAAGGCATTCACTGCAGGTGCTTCGCCACTGAATTTTTCGTATTCAACCAAGCAGGTATATGCACTGCACGCTTGTGCGAGTTCGGACGTACCTATATCAAGCGTCATTGTGTTCGGGTCACCATAAGTATCAATAGCACCAATTTCAGATCCTGTTGGGCCATACCAGGCACCTTCTTGAATGCGAATGACACCAGGCGGATAGTTAGCGGATACCACTGCCCCAGCAATGAGTTGTCCCCTGTCGTTATATACCCGAATCAAATCCCCGTCTTTGATACCTTTTGCTTTGGCATCATCAGGGTTGATATATGCTGGCTCGCGCCCTTGAACCGTATAGGTTTCACGGATAGCTGGGGATTCACACATTTGGGAGTGAAGGCGTTTATCTGGGTGGCAAGATTGCAGCCAATACGGGAAGGATGACGAACCTGGCCCACCATGAGAACGCTCGGCTTTTTCAAACCACATTGGGTGTTCTTGGCAATATTCATAACCAAAACTGCCAATTTTACGGCTGGTGATCTCAATGAAGCCTGAAGGTGTACCCAATGGATTCAACTCGGGATCTTCACGGAATGCCGCATGGCGAACAAAGGTGCTGCCTTCGCCGAAGCCCACATAGCCATCTTTCCAGAAGGTGCGAAAATCAGGCATCTCGAACTTACCTTTATTGGCAGCTACGCATTCGTTATAGAGCTTCTCAACCCATTGCATTTCTGTCATTTCTTGCGCGTATTCTTTGTCTTTTCCTGCACCAAAGCGCTGTGTTAACCCTTTGAAGATATCAAAGTCAGTCCGCGATTGGTAAAGCGGATCCACCAGCTTGTGCATGGCCAATACGCCCGTTGCCGAATAGGCACCGTAGAGGTCAATGTCGTTGCGTTCAAACTGGGTACAGGCTGGTAAGACAATGTCAGAAAAACGACAAGTGGCGGTCCACGCAAAATCGATGGTGACGGCGGTTTCAATATTGTAATACGCCTTCTTCATCCGGTTATGATCTTGGTGGTGATGCCAAGGGTTATTTCCGCTGACCACAACCATTTTAATCGGTGGTAACTTCACTTTGTTACCATTGTGGTTAATCACTTTACCCGGCTCTTCAATGGACTCTATCCAACGCGCCACAGGGATGGTGCTTGCGTAGCCTTTGAAATCCGGATTCGGATGCAACGGTGACATGCCGGGGTCGAGATTACGAGGGAAGCCACCAGGACCTGCTGCGCCAGTTGCTGGCTCACCAATGCCGCTGTAGTGATGGGCATAAGACACCCCGCCGCCTGGAAGGCCAATGCCACCAAGCATACTAGCGATAACAGCGCCCATCCAATAAGGCTGTTCACCGTGCTGCTGACGTTGTACACACCAGCCAAACATCAGCTGAGTGCGTTCGCTTGCTATCATGCGCGAAAACTCGCGGATCTTATCTGCGGAAACACCACAGATCTGAGACGCCCACTCAGGGGTTTTCTCGACCTTGTCTTTGCTTTTGCCCATCACATAATCAACGAAGGGTTCAAAACCAAGGCAGTAGAGCTTGATGAAATCTTTGTCGTAGAGGTCTTCTGTGTACAGTGTGTGGGCAATACCCAACATAAATGGCACGTCAGTTTGCGGGTTAATATACAGATGATCACAACCCAGATAATCCTGCGTTTTACTCACGACGGGATCGACAGAAACAACTTTAATGTCGCCACTGGCCACTTTGTCTTTTAGCTCTGCAAAGTAGCCATACACATCATGAGTCGGGCACTGCCAGCCCACTTGGGCGTTTTTGATGGGATCATTGGCCCAAATAACGATTTGTTTGGCATGTTCCAACACCAAAGGCCACGATGTTTGCTGCGCATACACCTCCGTTGACCCTAGGACATACGGCATGATGGTTTGCCCTGCCCCAGTCGAGTAGTCCCCGATTTTTTTAACGAAGGAACCATGCATCGCAATGGCGCGCTGCATGTGCGTGGTACAACTGTGGAATTGCCCAGTTTGACGCCAACCGGTCTGACCCGCTAGCAAGCCAGAAGGCCCGTAAGTTTTCTGAACCCGCTCCAATTCTTCGTAAAACAGGTCGAGTGCTTGATCCCAAGTGACACGCACAAAACGGTTATCTCCGCGCGTCGTATTCCACCCTTCCGATTTTTTGAGCCAATCGAGTCGCACCATCGGGTATCTCACCCTCGACGGGTTGTAAATCAGCCCTTTAATACCCTCAAGCATTTCCGTGGGATGTTTGTCATGGCTAAATGCCACCACTTCGGCCACTTCGCCGCCCACAACCCGTGCTCGGAAAGCTCCCCAGTGGGAACCAGAAGTACGCCATGCACCTTCAAGCAATTCCGCATTCGCCTCCGCGTCCGTCGCAACTAACAGGCTTGGCCCGATCGCAACGGTTGCACTGACAGACAACATGCGTTTTAAAAAAGAACGTCTATTCATCGCCATGTCGCTATTCCTCTCAGTGATCAGCAAATGTGCTGGAGTGTTTTTGCAGATACTTCAACACCAGCGCCTGCGTTGCCTGATCGAAATTCACAAAGCCCATCATGCCATCAAACATGCCTGGCCACGTGTTGGCATCAAAGTGTGCAACATCGGGCTGGGTATGACACAAGCTACAGTTTGTGTCGTAAGCTTGTTTCGCTTCCGTCCAGACAGGATCGATGTTGTCGAGGAAGTTGGCTTTCTTCGCCCACAAATCCACTTCGACACGTTGCCATGTCAATCCGGTCAAATCGTCTTCTTTGGTTTCAAATGTGCGTACATCGGTATCGCTTTGAGCCACCGCTTTTGACAGGGCTGCCGAGGCAATATTCAACCCGAAGTCTTCATAAATCACTCGACCGAAACCTTTCATTTTACGCCAGCCAGTAATAGAGACCCTGATGGCCTCTTTGCTGTCATCAATCACGGTGACCTTGGTAGCAGGCTCAAGTACACCACCGTCGGTGGTCAGCTCTTTGTCGACGTACATTTCTAGGAAGTTAACGCTATAGACGGGTTTGTCTTTGTCGTAGCTGGTGCTGTGAGACATTGAAATCAGCTTGCCAAGCATACCGCCGGTTGAATCCATCTCTGCGGGCAGCTGATGGGCAATCCCTTTGTGACAATCAATACAGCTTTGATCACGCTCTGCAGCTTGTGCCATTTGTAGGCGTGCCGCTGGGCGCATGTTTTCAATCTGCATACTTTCGTATTTGTGACAGGTTTTACACTCGGCAGAGCCGTTCGCCGAAAACCTTGCCCACTCATGTTGAGCAAGCTCTAGCCGCTTATCAAGAAACTTCTCTCGTGTACCAATCACGCCAAAAATTTGTGCGTATACTTCTTTACTGGCCTGCATTTTACGCGCAATTTTATCAGTCCAATTGTGTGGGACGTGGCAATCTGGACACGTTGCTCTCACGCCAGAAGTGTTAGACCAATGCACCGTGTGCTGCAGTTCAGGGTAGACATTGTCGCGCATAGAATGACAACTGATACAAAACGCTTCTGTGTTTGTTGCTTCTAATGCTGTATTGAAACCACCCCAGAAAATCACCCCAGCGACGAACCCCCCAAGGGTCAATGTGCCAAGACTGATTTTGGTTGCTGGGCGTTTCAGCGTCGCCCAGAGTTTTAATAAAAATTCTTTCATCGTTATCTGCTCTTATTCATCACTCGGGAGGTGTTGCGGTAATTAGCCATGCCCAGGAGGGCCGAAAAAGAACACCTGACTCATCCAAATGATGAAACCGTAGCCACCGATGAGCATGACACTCAAAATCGGGAACAGAAAGACGGCAATAAAAAAGAATGCACGCCACTCATAGCTATGCTTTTCTGGCTCTTGAACAATATCTGCTTCTTGTTGGCTCATGACCTATTTCCTCTGTCTCGGTGTCGACACACGAGATTGTTCCAGCATTAAATTTATGTACAAAAGTAGTCTAGGAGATTGGTGATTGAAGGCTGTCTCTTTATTGACTCAGGGTTAAAAATAAAGTCATTGTTTACAGTACGGTAAGAGGTAGGGCGAGAAGTACACAATTAACTAAAATATAAGAATGGGGACAGGACGTCCCCATGTCTAAAATTACTGACTTGATGATACTTTGAGGACTTCTGCTAATTCGTCCAGCAGCTTCTGCGTGTCATCAGAAAGGCGGTTAATCTCGTTAGTTGACTCCGATGAACGCGAAGCGAGTTGTCTCACTTCATCAGCCACCACAGCAAACCCTCGGCCATGCTCACCCGCTCGCGCCGCTTCAATCGCGGCGTTCAATGCAAGTAAGTTGGTTTGCTCAGAAATGCCATCAATCACTTTCGCAATATTGGATATTTCTGAACTTGAGTTTGCCACGCCATCCATAATCTCACTCATGCCTTCGCGCTGTTGAACTTGCGCCGTGACATCTTTGACAAACGCGGTGTACATGGTTTTCCCATCCACCTCCACCTTAGACAGAGAGAGCAAGCCATAGGCCAGTTTTCCGTCTTTACGGTGAACGGGGACTTCTCGGCTAGAGCCGACGATTTTATCTTGACCCGTTGTACGGTTCGCGTTGACATAACCATCGTGGTTGGCTTGGATTTCTGGCGGCACGAGCATTTTAATGTTCTGACCCACGACCTCTGACGGATCATAGCCCCAAAGTTGTTGAGCGGCAGGGTTGAAGAAAGTAACTATGTTGTTTTCATCGATGGTAACAACTGCATCCAACGCCTGTGACAAGGTTTGATTGATGGCTTCTTGTGCCGTACGCTGCTCGGTAATGTCCCGCACAAACGCGGTGTAACCAATGTTGCCGCCAATGTCGACTTTTGACAGCGAGAAATTCACCCAAATACGTGACTTATCTTTACGCTGCATTTCCAGTTCACGGGCCGAGCCCACTATCTTGTTGTTGCCCGTTCGGCGATTCGCGTTCACGAAATTATCGTGGTTGGATTGAAACTCATCAGGCACTAGCATACGAACATTGTTGCCAACGACTTCATCACTCTTGAATCCCCAAAGCTCTTCTGCTGCAGGGTTAAAGAATGTCACGTTGTTGTCGGCATCAATACTGACGACGGCATCGATCGCCTGTCGAAGCACTTGTTCATTTTCTTCTCGAGCCTGTCGCTCTTGAGTAATGTCACGAGCAAACGCGGTGTAGCCCACCTCGTCACCCACTTCGATACGAGAGAGTGATAGATTCGCCCACAACTTTTTGCCGTCTTTTCGCTCAAATTCCACATCGCGACTCGTGCCAACAATGATATCTACTTTTGATTCGCGATTGGTGTTGACGTAGGTGTCATGGAACGCGCGAATGTCTTTCGGAACAAGCATTTTGACATTTTTCCCGACGACTTCCTCTTTACTGTACCCCCACAATGCCACGGCAGCATCGTTCATATAGGTGACACAATTTTGACCATCAATAGAAACGACAGCATTCACTGATTGCGATACCATTTGCTCTGAACGTTCACGAGCAAGGACTTCTGCCGTCACATCACGGATAAAGACTGACCACCCCAAACCACCAGAAACTGAAATTTTGTTGAATGAGAGATCGCACCAGATCTTCTTATTTTCGTGGTTTTGAAGTTCAATGCGTGTTGTACCTTCTTGTAGGGCGCCAAGCTGTAACGTACTGATATCCTGCCCTACTTTGTCACTCCCAGAAACGCCAAAGAAACGTTCCGCAGAGGTATTCATATAGTGAATTCGATTTTTCTTGTCGGTATATACAATCGCGTCTGATGCTTTATCCAGAATCTGCTTGCTAACACCATCTGATTTGCTTCCAAACAATCCCATATCTCTAGACCTGTCATAAGTAGGAGGTGTGTGATTCATATTTGTTGCGTTTGTATAAATAGTAGACAGGGATTCTAATACCAACAAACATGAATATTTGGCGAGAAGCTTAAGCTCGGAAGATTAAGGGGACAGGCATCATTGACACCATTGTAAAGACGCTGGATTACCATTTTGCGTCTCAATTTGAGTCTCTGTTTCTATTTACACTGTAAACCGAAAGTCCAGATAATAAATCATCAGGATGATGCATCCTTGCGCTACGCTATAGAAGGTAAACCTATAGGAAATAAAGAAAAACAATGAAACTGAATGCATCACCCATTCTCTACCATATATATGTTAGAAGCTTCTTTGACAGCAATGGAGATGGCGTTGGCGATCTCAATGGCATTCGAGAGAAGCTCGATTACTTTGCATGGTTAAATGTCGACGGCATTTTATTGTCTCCGATTTTTGAATCGCCGTTGAGTGATTTTGGGTATGACATTACCAACCTTTGCGCCATCAATCCTGAATATGGAGACATGTCGACCTTCACCGTGCTGGTGGAAGAAGCCAAGGAGAGAGGCATTGCGGTTTTTATTGATTTTGTTGCGAATCACACGTCCAGTAAGCATCCTTGGTTTTTAGAGAGTGCCCGCAATAAAACCAACGAAAAAGCAGAATGGTATGTTTGGTCGCCAGCACGTGCAGATGGCACACCACCGAATAACTGGCTGACCATTTTCGGGGAATCAGCATGGCGATGGCACCCTACGCGTGGTGAGTATTATCTGCACAATACCCTAAGCAACCAACCCGATTTAAATTACCGAAATCCCAACGTCATTCGTCAATTAATGAAAGATGTCCGATTTTGGCTAGACACAGGAATCACCGGTCTAAGGCTTGATTCAGTCAACCTTTTCCTGCATGACGATAAGTTGCGCAATAATCCTCCGCGCCATTTGGGCTGGCAAGATGAAGCAAGAAGCGACCCTTATCGTTACCAGAGCCAGCGTTATAACATCAGCCGCCCAGAAAACATCCATTTGCTCAAACAATTGCGGGTGATTGCCGACGGGTACGATGATAAAAAATGGCTGCTCGGCTCACTAAGCGATCCATCACCGTATGCAGTCATCGACCGATATACCAGTGAAGGGAATGCCCTTGATGCAGCCAATATCTTTGAATCGCTATGCCTTTGCCAAAACGTGCAACAAGTCGGTGAACAGTTCACTGAATTCTTCAATGCCGTTCATCCTGGGTTGGGCTGCTGGGGGCTGGGTAACCACGACATAGCCCGCACGGTATCTCGCTGGCAACACGCCAATAATGCCCCTGCAGCAGCAAAAATGTTGCTTAGTCTCCTTTGCTCCCTTCAAGGGGTGATTAGCATTTATCAAGGCGAAGAATTGGGACTGCCTGAAGCGAATGTCTCCCCTTCAGATCGTAAAGACTTATTTGGTCAGCAAGTGATTGCTAATTACGTGGGGCGAGATGGATGTCGTACACCATTGCCTTGGAATGAAAAAGCCCCTTTCTTTGGATTCAGTACACAATCGCCTTGGTTGCCGATTGACGATAAGCACCGGACGTTTTCAATTGATTCACAGAAAAAAGAGCCTCAGTCCACGTTAAATTTCACCCGAGAACTGCTGGAATGGCGACAAAAGCAGCCTGCTTTGTGCGAAGGCAGTTGCCGCATGTTGGCATTCAATGAAGCGCTCATGGTGTTTGAACGTCACCACGAATCACAAACCTTGGTCATTGCCATCAATGGGTCCAACCAAGACGCCACTATCCGCCTGAACTTACCGAGTCCAGCAATAACGCTACCTCTTCCCCATATGAAGGTCTCGCCGCCCGAGCAAAACCAACCATTACACTTGGGGCCTTGGCAGGTTTGGGTAGGCGAGATTCACAGCAACTAGTTGTTTATAAGCATAAATCCTATATTGA
>NZ_JAKJSE010000044.1:0-30907 GCF_050336585.1 Enterovibrio makurazakiensis | reverse complement strand
ACCTAAATCTGGTGCGTCTACCAATTTCGCCACTTCCGCATTTTTATCAGATTTTTACTTGCCTGATTTCTCTATTCTGCCAGAAAGCAATAATAAAGAGCAAGAGGATTGGTGCGGAAGGAGAGACTTGAACTCTCACACCTCGCGGCGCCAGAACCTAAATCTGGTGCGTCTACCAATTTCGCCACTTCCGCAATCCTAGTTGTTTCAGTTTTTTAGTCTTGTCTGAAACCTTCTATTCAACGTTAAACGTTGAGAGAAACAAGATATATGGTGCGGAAGGAGAGACTTGAACTCTCACACCTTGCGGCGCCAGAACCTAAATCTGGTGCGTCTACCAATTTCGCCACTTCCGCAAATTTTTCAGACTAAAGCTAATGCTTTGGAACACGTGACAGTGTCAGTCTGTTTTGAAAGCCAAAGGCCTTCGAATAAATGGTGGCTACGACGGGATTCGAACCTGTGACCCCATCATTATGAGTGATGTGCTCTAACCAACTGAGCTACGTAGCCATGCCAAAATATGGCTGGGATACCTGGATTCGAACCAGGGAATGGCGGCATCAAAAGCCGCTGCCTTACCGCTTGGCGATATCCCAATGACTATCACGCAGTTAAGCATGATGTCTTCAATATGGTGCGGAAGGAGAGACTTGAACTCTCACACCTTGCGGCGCCAGAACCTAAATCTGGTGCGTCTACCAATTTCGCCACTTCCGCATATTGTTGCTTTCATAAAGAAAGCGTTGCACGTTGAAAAGAATGGTGGCTACGACGGGATTCGAACCTGTGACCCCATCATTATGAGTGATGTGCTCTAACCAACTGAGCTACGTAGCCATCTTTTCGTTCAGGGTCATACCCTGAGTGCGGGGCGCATTATGCGAAGAACCTTGGGTGTCGTCAACCTTTTTTCCATGCTTTTTTTATCAGATTGGTGACTTCGCTGTGAATTTGAACAGGGAGAGGCGTTTTCTTATTCATTTGGTCTGTAAATGGCGAATTTAGGGAGCTTTAAAACAAAAAAAGCTGGCGTAAGCCAGCTTTTAAAATCGAGTTAACGATTGTAATTAAACGTTAAAGCGGAAGTGGATAACGTCGCCGTCTTTAACGATGTATTCTTTGCCTTCCAAACGCCATTTACCAGCTACTTTCGCGCCAGCTTCACCATTGTTATTGATGAAGTCATCGTAACCAATGATTTCAGCGCGAATAAAGCCTTTTTCGAAGTCAGTGTGGATCTTACCTGCCGCTTGTGGCGCAGTTGAGCCAACTGCAACAGTCCATGCACGCACTTCTTTCACGCCAGCGGTGAAGTAAGTTTGAAGTGTTAGAAGATCGTAACCTGCACGAATAACGCGGTTCAGGCCTGGCTCTTCTAGACCCATTTCTTCAAGGAATACAGCGGCTTCATCTGCTTCTAGCTCAGAAAGCTCACCTTCGATTTCCGCACACACGGCAACGACGGTCGCGCCTTCTTTCTCAGCGATCGCGTTCACGATGTCAAGGTATGGGTTGTTTTCGAAACCGTCATCGTTCACGTTCGCGATGTACATGGTTGGCTTCATGGTCAGGAAGTTAAGGTAGTCAACCGCCGCCTTCTCTTCTTTGGTCAGTTCTACTGAACGCAACATGTTGCCTTCTTCTAGCACTGGAAGCAGCTTTTCAAGTACAGCGATTTCGATTTTTGCGTCGCGATCTCCGCCTTTTGCTTTCTTCGCCTGACGTTGAATAGCACGTTCACATGCTTCAAGGTCAGATAGCGCAAGCTCGGTGTTGATAACATCAATATCGTCAGCAGGGTCTACTTTGCCCGCAACGTGGATGATGTTGTCGTTCTCGAAACAACGAACAACGTGGCCGATTGCATCGGTTTCACGGATGTTTGCTAGGAATTTGTTACCTAGACCTTCACCTTTAGACGCACCAGCAACCAAGCCAGCGATATCTACGAATTCCATCGTGGTTGGCAAAATGCGTTGTGGGTTAACGATTTTCGCAAGCGCATCCAGACGCAAATCAGGCACAGGTACCACACCCGTGTTTGGCTCGATAGTACAGAACGGGAAGTTTGCCGCTTCGATACCGGCTTTTGTCAGAGCGTTGAACAGTGTTGATTTACCTACGTTTGGCAGGCCAACGATACCGCATTTAAAACCCATGAGATGGTAACCTTTCGTTAAAAATATTATTGCGCCTTGAATGTATGAAGGCGGTTCTGCGCCTTGGCCAAATCATCTTTCAGCAGAATGTCGATGCAGCGTACAGCTTCATCGGCGGCTTGCTCGATTTGACTTTGTTCGTTCGCAGGGGCTTTCGTTAATACAAAACCCGCTACTTTGTCTTTGTGACCAGGGTGTCCGATCCCGATGCGAAGACGATAAAACTCTTTGTTGTTGCCCATCTTGCTGATGATGTCACGCAGACCATTGTGTCCACCGTGACCACCACCTTTCTTGAACTTGGCAACACCTGGCGGCAAGTCGAGCTCATCGTGAGCTACCATGATTTCTTCCGGTTTAATTTGGAAGAAGTTCGCCAATGCTGCCACAGATTTGCCGGATAGATTCATGAATGTGGTTGGGATCAACAAACGAAGATCTTCACCACCCACACTGATTCTTGCCGTCAAACCAAAATATTTTTTGTCTTCCTTTAGCGACACGTTATGAATACGTGCCAACTCTTCAACGACCCAAGCACCCGCATTGTGACGGGTTTTTGCGTATTCTGGTCCAGGATTCGCCAGACCCACTAAAAGACGAATTTGGTCGCTCACGGTGAGATTCTCGTTGTTATTGTTGTCATTGGTTAGGCGCTGAATAACAGATTTGGTCACAGGACCAACGCCAAAGGCGGCATATCCTAACACTATACGTGAGCGACCTCAAAATGATGCCGCAAAGAGTTCGCTCGCCAGTGTGCTGCACAAAACAAAACGCCCCGCAAAAGCGAGGCGTTTTTCACTCACAAAGTGTCGATTAAGAATCGAACATTGCTGAGATTGATTCTTCGTTGCTGATGCGACGAATCGCTTCAGCCAGCATGCCAGACAGGGTCAGTTGAGACACTTTACCGGTTGCTTGCATTTCCGCGCTCAGCGGAATTGAGTCAGTAACGATGACTTCGTCAATCACTGATTCTTTGATGTTCTGTGGTGCGTTGCCAGAGAACACTGCGTGGGTTGCGTATGCGAATACACGCTTAGCGCCACGGTTTTTCAGTGCTTCTGCTGCTTTACACAGAGTACCACCGGTATCAATCATGTCATCAACGATGATGCAGTCACGACCTTCAACGTCACCGATCAGGTGCATTACCTGAGACACGTTTGCACGTGGGCGGCGCTTGTCGATGATGGCAATATCAGTGTCGTCCAGCAGTTTAGCGGTTGCACGAGCACGTACAACGCCACCGATGTCTGGAGAAACAACGACAGGATCTTCCAGTTTCTTCGCCAGCATATCTTCTAGCAAAACAGGTGTACCGAAGATGTTATCTACAGGTACATCGAAGAAGCCTTGAATCTGCTCTGCGTGCAGGTCAACAGTCAGAACGCGGTCAACACCAACGTTAGACAAGAAGTCTGCAATAACTTTCGCGGTGATAGGTACACGCGCTGAACGCACACGGCGGTCTTGGCGAGCGTAACCAAAGTAAGGAATAACTGCAGTGATTCGGCCAGCAGATGCGCGACGCAGTGCATCGATCATTACAACCAATTCCATCAGGTTGTCATTGGTTGGTGCACACGTTGACTGGATAACGAATACGTCGCTACCCCGTACGTTTTCGTTGATCTGTACACACACTTCGCCGTCAGAAAAACGGCTAACGGTAGCGTCACCTAGTGACATATATAGGCGATTCGCAATGCGTTGGGCGAGTACAGGCGTTGCATTACCAGCAAACAGCTTCATATCAGGCACGGTGGAAAACCTCGGGGTTGTATCCATTGAGTGTTGTCTGTCTCATTGTTTCTGCGCTTTTAGCGTGGTTAAGAGCGGTGAAGTGTTCACACCACGAGCTACAAAACCAGTGAGCCAGTCGGGCAAATTGTTTAATGTTAAACGGGCGTCATCCTCATTCTCGAACTCCGCGAAAATACAGGCACCTGTTCCAGTCAGTCTTGACGGCGCGTATTCTAGCAGCCACGAAATAGCCTTATCAACCTTTGGAAACAACTCTCTGACTATCTTTTCGCAATCGTTTTCGTAATTTCCCGCTAATAGCGCATTTAATGTGCGTTTTGGCGTATTTCGCGTCAGGTTAGGATGACTAAATATTTTTGCTGTTGCGATACTAACATCGGGTTTTGCGACCAGATACCATTTTTCTTCAGCATAGGCTGGCGTTAGTACTTCGCCCACACCTTCAGCAAAGGCTGTGACACCACGAACAAACACGGGAACATCAGCACCTAATGCCAGCCCCATTTGAGCCAACTCATCTGTAGACAGTGCGGTGTGCCACAAATGGTTTAAGGCAACGAGTGTCGTGGCTGCATTCGACGATCCGCCACCAAGGCCACCACCCATGGGTAAAATCTTATCAACGTGAATGTGCGCACCGAATGTAGAACCTGATGCTGATTGAAGTGCAATGGCAGCGCGATAAATCAAATTTTCTTCAACAGTGACGCCATCGATGTCTGGCGATAGGGTTATTTTGCCTGAATCATTGGGCGTGATACTGAGTGTGTCGCCAAAATCGAGAAACTGAAATAATGTTTGTAAGTCATGGTAGCCGTTTTCACGCTGTCCCGTGATGTACAGAAAAAGATTAAGTTTGGCGGGAGAAGGCCAACAGCTAGTGGCTAGAGTCATTGTGGGAAGATCCATTCTGAAATCACTAAATTTACTTTCTGGGTGTTCTGATTCATCTTAATTCTTGATGGAAGTAAGCTGTCTGTATTGGCGTCATACGCAGTGTATTCAACTTGCCACCCTGGCTGATTGGTGTCAGCGCTATTTTCACTAAGAAACGCCAAGCGATTATCGCCACCTAAGGTGATATCGTTTTTTTCTGTCGGTAAGCCTTTGATCCATTGAGTCATCTCATCGACGGGTAAGGCAACCCCCGTCAGGTTACGCAACAGCGTAGAAGCATTTCGGTCAACATAACGTTGGCCTTCACCATCGACCAATACTGCCATATTCGGTGTAGCATCTAATGTAAGTAAGGTCGTTCCGAGAAAATTGGTGAGTCTTAGTGACAACTCGTCGTCTCGTTGTTTCCACAGGAAATTAGCAGAAACACGTTGTTCAGGACTGATAAAGGCGACTTTACCCTTCGCGGTAAAGTTATTGATATCTTCCAGCGCGGCTTGATGGTTATCCCACTCTGTCGTTGGCGCAGGGACCGTGGTGCACCCTGATAGCGCCAGAAGGCCCAGTAGAAAGCTCAGTGTGAACCATAGGGAACGAGGCATAATGAAACTCCGTGTATTTGGCAGTCGCTACCGATTATACAGATAATTCTTGGCAATCATCAGTGGCTTATCCGCGACACGCTACCAAAATGCACTTATTCATCATTTTTAAAGTTATATGCATCAAAGACGTTGAGAATTAAATTTTGATTACTTGTTGAAAAAATGGACGAAAATATTGATTTGAGTGTGAAATAGTCACACTTCTGGTTGTTAGCAAGATGAGGAAACTAATGTTATCTTTTATTCGACGAGCCCATAACGTAAAATCCACGGCTCGGATTTCACTTGGTGCTGTCGGTAACCCTGCTTAATGAGCTTGCTAGTTCTCGGAATAAATCATAAGACCGCAACGGTCGACTTGCGTGAAAAGGTCTCTTTTTCACCGCAACAACTTCGTGATGCACTTCACCAGCTGAAAGAGAAGCAGGTTGTGCAGAGTGGAGTGATTGTGTCTACCTGTAACCGAACCGAGATCTATTGTGAATTAGAGCAGCCTAGCCCTGGCGTTGTCGTGGATTGGCTTCGTGATTTCCATCACCTTGATAGTGATGCTCTGCTTTCTTGCCTATATACCCATCACGATCAAGCTGCGGCGCAGCACCTAATGCGCGTCGCGAGTGGCTTAGACTCCTTGGTGCTGGGAGAGCCTCAGATCCTTGGCCAAGTCAAACAAGCCTATGCCGAGTCGGTAGAATTTGACGCGATCAATGGTCCGTTAGAGCGCTTATTCCATAAGACATTTACAGTCGCTAAACGGGTTCGCACGGAAACAGATATTGGCGGCAATGCAGTTTCAGTCGCATTCGCGGCATGCTCATTGGCACGTCAGATTTTTGAATCACTGGAAACGTCGACAGCGCTGTTGGTTGGTGCCGGTGAAACGATTGAACTGGTCGCCAAGCACTTGTATGAGCACGACTGCAAAAACATTATTGTTGCCAACCGAACCAGAGAGCGAGCGAGGCCGTTTGAAGAAGCCTTTGGTGCTAAGGTCATTTCGTTAGAAGAAATTCCAGATTACATGCATAAAGCTGACATCGTGATCAGTTCGACAGCAGCACCCTTGCCGATTATTGGCAAAGGGATGGTAGAAAAAGCCTTGAAAGCACGTCGTCATCAGCCCATGCTGCTGATCGACATTGCGGTACCTCGGGATATAGAAGAAGAAGTGGGCGATCTCAATGATGCCTATCTGTACACCGTTGACGATTTACAATCGATTGTGGAACGTAACATGGAGCAGCGAAAAGCAGCTGCCGTGCAAGCTGAAGCGATCGTTGATGAAGAAAGCCATGGGTTTATGACCTGGATGCGTTCACGCGATGCCGTGGATAGCATTAAACAATACCGTGCGGATTCAGAAGCACTAAAAAATGAATTGCTCAACAAAAGCTTACAAGCGCTTGCTAGCGGGGCTGACCCACAAAAAGTGCTGGCTGAACTGAGCAATAAACTGACCAATAAATTGATCCATGCGCCGACTCAGGCCATGCAGGAAGCTGCCAGAAATGGCGATGAGCGTACACTTGATACGCTGCGTCAGAGCTTAGGTTTGGATCCCCTGAAATAGTTGTAAAACTTACTATGAAACCATCAATTCTCGCCAAATTAGAATCGCTCGCTGAGCGTTACGAAGAAGTACAACACTTACTGGGTGATCCTGGCATTATCGGAGATCAAGACAGATTCCGCTCGCTATCAAAAGAATACAGCCAGCTAGAAGAAGTGACGCAGTGCTTTGGTCAATACAAGCAAGCAGCGGACGATCTGGATGCAGCGCTAGAAATGGCGCAAGAAGATGACGCTGAAATGCGTGAAATGGCACAAGAAGAAGTGAAAGCGGCCAAAGTGGAAATGGAGCGCCTAACGGAAGAGCTTCAAGTGCTACTTATTCCTAAAGATCCCAATGACGAGCGTAACTGTTTCGTTGAAATTCGCGCCGGTGCTGGTGGTGATGAAGCGGGTATTTTTGCGGGTGACTTGTTCCGTATGTATAGCCGATTTGCTGAATCAAAAGGCTGGCGCGTAGAGGTGATCAACGCCAACAACTCGGAGCAGGGCGGTTACAAAGAGATGGTCGCTAGAATTTCGGGTGACGGCGCTTACGGTGTCCTGAAGTTTGAGTCTGGTGGTCACCGTGTTCAACGTGTACCAGCGACCGAATCGCAAGGCCGTGTTCATACGTCAGCATGTACCGTTGCTATTTTGCCAGAAATCCCAGAAGCGGAAATCCCTGACATCAATCCGTCTGATTTGAAAATTGATACCTTCCGTTCTTCGGGCGCAGGTGGTCAGCACGTTAACACCACTGACTCAGCAATCCGTATTACCCACTTGCCAACCGGTACTGTAGTGGAATGTCAGGACGAGCGTTCGCAGCACAAGAACAAAGCCAAAGCGATGTCAGTGCTAGCTGCGCGATTGATCAAAGCGGAAGAAGAAAAACGCGCTGCAGAGCAGGCTAGTACACGTCGTAACTTGTTGGGTTCTGGTGACCGTTCTGACCGTATCCGCACGTACAACTATCCGCAAGGTCGAGTGTCTGATCACCGTATCACGTTAACGGTTTATCGTTTGGATGACGTGATGGAAGGGGATTTGGGCTGTTTGGTTGATCCAATCATGCAAGAATTCCAAGCGGACCAATTGGCAGCGTTGGCAGATCAACACTAATGCTCAATAGCATTGAAAATGTGCTGCGAGCAGCAGCGCATTTACTGGCTGAACACGAAAGCCCTTCGCCAAGGATTGATGCATCGGTATTGCTGTGCCACGTATTGGATAAGCCAAGTAGCTATTTATATACCTGGTCGGACAAATTGTTGTCTGATGAAGAATTGGCAGCGTTCAATGGTCTCATTGCCCGTAGAACGTTGGGTGAACCTGTTGCGTATATTATTGGTTATCGCGATTTTTGGTCACTACGTCTAAACGTAGAGCCAAGCACGCTTATTCCCCGTCCTGATACCGAACGATTGGTCGAGTTAGCGCTTGAGCGTTTGCCGAAAGGTGAAGGCAGCGTACTGGACTTAGGGACAGGAACGGGCGCAATCGCACTGTCTATTGCGAGTGAGCGTCATGATCTTGAGGTAACGGGAGTTGATTTGCGTCCAGAAGCGGTCGCATTAGCTCAGCGCAACCAGCAAGAGAATGGCATTAGCAATGCCTTGTTTCTGCAAAGCAGTTGGTTTGATGCTGTGCCTGAACACGCGTTTACCATGATTGTCAGCAATCCGCCTTATATTGACCCAGAGGATCCTCACCTTGCTCAAGGTGATGTTCGTTTTGAGCCAAAAACGGCATTGATTGCCGACGATCACGGCTTGGCGGATATTCGCCATATTTGCCAACACAGCCCGCGCTATCTCGCACAAGGTGGTTGGCTGATGATTGAACATGGTTACGATCAAGGGCGCGCAGTGAGAGCGCTGTTTTTAGGCGCGGGATTTTGCGACGTAGAAACCGTGCAAGATTATGCTGGCCTTGACCGTGTGACCTTAGGCCGTATCGCGTAGTCAGCGTTGACTGCGGAAGCGGCCCTTACATAACTCAACACATTATCGATAGGGCAACTTATCGATAAACCACTATCAATAACGAAAAGAGAATTACGGATTATGTACGCTGCATTGAAGCACTCCCATTTTTTGTTCATCGCCTTGAGCGTCAGTCTATTCATCCTGCGTTTTGTCTGGCTCATGATGGGCAGCAAAATGTTGCAAAAGAAATGGGTGAAAGTTGTTCCTCACATTATTGATACAGGTTTGTTGGCAACAGGTGTCGCGCTTATCGTGATCACTGGCTTTATTCCATTCACGCCAAGTGCGGTGTGGATGACTGAAAAACTGACCTGTGTGCTAGCGTATATCGCGTTGGGCTATGTGGCTCTTCACTACAGCCAAGGCACACTATTTAGATTGTTTGCCTTCTTTGGCGCTTTAGGTTGGGTCTTTGCTGCCGCTAACTTAGCTATCAGCAAAACACCGCAGCTGTTGGGGTAATAATGATCGCGTTTACAGATCAGGAACTAGATGCTTTAACAATGGTTGAAGGCGCACTGGCGCTGAATGCCGCTGTTGACCCTGCAACATCTATGCATTGGGTGAGAGCAGAACTTGAGCAATTAGCCAAAGATGCCGAGCATCTTTTGGCGAGTGAAACCAACGATGAACTTCGCCTTGAAGGCTTGATTCGTTTGTTCTACAAAGACTGGGGTTTCAAAGGCGACTTCGAACAGTATTTCTCTTCTGATAATACGTTTGTAGAGAAAGTGCTTAAGCGTCGTAAAGGGATCCCTGTGAGTTTAGGGGCGATTTTCCTGTTCTTTGCAGACCGCCTTGATTTGCCGTTAGAGCCTGTGGGCTTTCCGACGCAGTTGATTTTGAAAGTTGACTGGTTTGACCGTGAGCCGCAGTATATCAACCCATTCGATGGTGAGTTTTTGTCAACGCGTATACTGCGTGGTTGGCTGGTAGGCAAAGAGGGCTCAACCGCTCAACTTTTGCCTGAACACCTTGAAGGCAGTGACAATCCGACACTGATTGGTCGTTGGCTTGCCGTGATCAAAAGTGCATTGCTTCGTGAAGAGAACTACGCGATGGCATTGCGATGCAGTGAGCTGGCGTTAACCTTCAGCCCTGACGACCCTTATGAAATTCGAGACCGTGGCTATATCTTCCAGCAGCTAAAATGTGACTGGGTCGCCGCGGAAGACTATGAATACTTTATCGCTCAGTGCCCCCATGATCCGGCCGCTGAGTTATTGAAACTGCAGGTCAAAGTATTGACCGCAGAAGCCCCTATTTTCCATTAATCAGGAATGTAGCATGACAGCACAAAAAACAGTTCAGATTGGCGATATTCAAGTTGCTAACGATAAGCCATTTGTTCTTTTTGCCGGGATGAATGTTTTGGAATCACGTGATCTGGCAATGCAGATCTGTGAGCATTATGCGGAAGTGACCCAAAAACTGGGTATCCCGTATGTATTCAAAGCATCGTTCGATAAAGCTAACCGTTCATCTGTGCATTCTTACCGTGGTCCAGGCCTCGATGAAGGCATGAAAATCTTCCAAGAGTTGAAAGATACTTTTGGCGTTAAATTGATCACTGACGTGCACGAAATCTGGCAGGCTCAGCCTGTTTCAGAAGTGGTTGATGTTATCCAATTGCCAGCATTCCTTGCTCGTCAAACGGACTTGGTTGAAGCGTTCGCAAAAACCAATTCGGTTATTAACGTGAAAAAACCTCAGTTCATGAGCCCAGGACAAGTGGGTAACATCGTCGACAAATTTGCTGAGTGTGGCAACGACAAGATCATCCTGTGTGAGCGCGGCTCATGCATGGGTTACGATAACCTGGTTGTTGATATGCTGGGCTTCGATGTGATGAAGAAGGCAAGCAACGGCAGCCCAATCATCTTTGACGTGACCCACTCACTGCAGTGCCGCGATCCACTAGGCGCAGCATCTGGCGGTCGTCGTTCACAAACGGTTGATTTGGCGCGCGCAGGTTTAGGTACCAAGATCGCTGGTCTATTCATAGAAGCGCACCCAGATCCAGACAACGCACGTTGTGATGGCCCATCAGCATTGCCATTGGACAAGCTGGAGCCATTCTTGAAGCAAATGAAAGCGCTGGATGATCTGGTGAAAAGCTTTGAAGATTTAGATATTCGCTAAGCAAAATGTTTGCGCTTTGTTTGCAATAACAAGGTGAAACGAATGAAGAAATGAAAAAGCCGGCTGATGCCGGCTTTTTGTTGTTTTACAGACCGGTTATCTAACCAGTCTGGAGTGACTCTCCCCTTACAATTGGAAGCGAGAGATTTCCGTGTTGAGTTGTTGAGAAAGGTGTGAAAGTTCGCTGGCTTGCTGCGACGCGTCGTTGGCTTCGTGTGCCAATTCATCAGAAGCAGAGCGTACCGCCTCGGTATTACGCGTAATTTCTATGGTGACCAGCGACTGTTCTTCTGCTGCGGATGCGATTTGTGTCGCCATGTCACTGATGGTGGATACGGATGCAGTGATTTGCGACAGGCTATTCGTTGCACTGTTAGCGTCTTCCACGCTGGTAGTAGCAAGGTGACGGCTTCCTTCCATGATAGTGACCGCTGAACGCGTGGTGTTTTGTAGCGTTTCAATGGTGGATTGAATCTCACGGGTTGAATCATGTGTGCGTTGGCTTAGTACGCGCACTTCATCAGCGACAACAGCAAAACCGCGGCCTTGCTCACCGGCTCGTGCCGCTTCAATGGCGGCATTCAATGCCAGCAAGTTGGTTTGCTCTGCAATGTCTTGAATGGTCGACAAGATAGAGTTGATACTTTGCGTGTGAGATTGAAGCTCAGCAATGACCGATGTCGCAGACTCTACTTCGACGGACAAATTGCCGATAGATTGTTGGCTCTGCTCCACTTGAGAAGCGCCAGACTCTGACGAACCAACAGCATCTTGCGAAAGCTTGGCAGTATTTTCAGCGCTACCTGCGATTTCTTGTGTTGCTGCCGCCATCTGGTTGATTGCCGTGGCGACCATGTTGATTTCATCTTGTTGGGTGCGAATTCGAGCGCTGCGGACACTCGCTTGGTCGGCAGCGTGATTAGCTTGCTCTGACAATGCCTCCCCGACACTTTTTAGCTGAGAAACCATGTTGTGCATGTTGGCGACAAAGGTATTGAAGTTGTGGGCAAGTTGGCCGACCTCATCGTTACTATGCGGTGTTAAGCGTTGTGTTAAGTCAGCATCACCACTGGCAATTTCAGCCATAGCATCAGCCACTCGGCTCAGGTCGCGGAACAAAACATTCACCAGCCACACCGACAATGCGAGCACCACCAATGCAACAGCAACGCTTGTCATGATAAGCGTTGTTACGGCACTATCATGAACGGCCAATTCAGTATCCATATCCAACTCAATACCAATGAACCACTTAGCCGAGGGTAATTGCGTAAAGAAGTAGGCTTTTTCGCTGCCATTGAGTGAAGATAAAACGAGGGCACTATCTTGAGCAGCTTGGCGTATAACAGGAAGGCTCAAAGCAGAATTGTATTGCGTAATAGGTTGTCCGTTTAGCGATGGGTTCTTGTGTGCAATTAGTGCCCCTTTTTCGCTAAACAACATGCCAAATGCATTTTTGCCGAAATGGAATTGAGATACGTCGTTGACGACCTTGCGAAGGCTAATGTCTCCGCCTAGCACACCATCAAGCTCGCCATTAAGATAGGTAGGCATCGCAATTGTCACCATGGTTTCGCCAGTGAGTGCATCGCGGTAGGGTTCGGTGCTGATGGTTTTGTTTTCTTTGATGGCTTTAACAAACCAAGGGCGTTGGCGAGGATCAATATCAACGCTTTGTCCGTTTGACAGCGCCAGTGTGCCATCGGTTTTTGCGTAGAAGGTCATGGCAAACTTGCCGGAGATTTGCAGCATTTCTAACGCGTTGACTTCGTTACTATGCGGCATGGTTTGAACATAGCCCTGCATAGCTGTTGCGTGCGCATCGAGCCAGTCAGAAAGCCCAACTTTTGCCACTTCCGATAGACTCTCTACACGATACTCCAAGCCTTGCTGAGTTTGTGTAGACAGTTGATTACCTGCCAAGAATGTTAAAACGGTTGCCATCGCCACCACGGCTATGAGGCAAGTGCCTGTGAGTTTTTGTTTGAGTGTAAGTGTCATTCCATTGTGTTCCTTGCAGCGCGATTGGGAAATCAAGTGATTGGCAAATGGCCATTCAATCTTCTTATTGTCGGTATGGAGTACTGTATCGACTAAAGCAGACGATGCTTTAGTTGAAAGAAATGATTATTTGATTTTGTTTCAAGGAAAGATGAATCGTTGTCGATACCGATGACAAGATCAAAGATGTACTGAGAGGTTGAAAAGAAAATTTGGTTTCTTGGACGTTTAGACGTCTATTTGTTGACGGGGTGAACGTTTCCTTTTACTCTGCGTTCAACTTCACAAAAAATATGCAACCTGACATGACACAGAAGCAATCAGACATTACCCCTTCAGCGTTGGCACTGTTGCCATTAGGGCTTTTCTTGAGCCTGTTTATCGGCACTGGCGTTTACTTTTCCACTCAAAATATCGAGTTCGCTTTTTATCAACTTCCAGCACCAATTGCAGTGTTGCCTGCAATCATGCTGGCGGTATTGATGAGCAAAGATAAGTTAAACACTGCAATTGGCCAGTTCATTGAGGGTGTATCACACCGTGACATCACGGCAATGTGTTTGATCTACCTGTTGGCCGGTGCTTTCTCGGCCGTCGCCAAAGCGACGGGCGGGGTGGATGCAACGGTTAACCTAGGCTTGGCTGTACTCCCTTCTAGCTTCATCTTACCGGGCTTATTCTTGATCTCTGCATTTATTGCAACATCAATGGGTACGTCGATGGGCACCATCGCCGCAGTAGCACCTGTTGCACTCGGTATTGCTGATAGCACAGGTATCGATACCGCATTAATGGCAGGTGTTGTGCTCAGTGGCGCAATGTTTGGCGACAACCTTTCTATCATTTCTGATACCACCATTGCAGCTACGCGCTCGCAAGGATGTCAGATGAAAGATAAGTTCCGAGAGAACGTAAAAATTGCCGTTCCCGCAGCAATGGTGGCATTGGTTATCTTCTTCTTTGCCAATGAAGTGACTCAAGCTCCCGTGTCGGGCAGCATTGATTGGCTGGCGGTATTGCCTTACCTGACAATATTGGTATTGGCGGTGTATGGCATCAATGTGTTCGTGGTGCTGACGATTGGCATCGTGTTCGCAGGTGTTGTGGGTCTAGCACAAACCGAAGGTTATAGCGTGATGGTCTTTAGCCAAGATATTTACGCAGGCTTTGGGAATATGCAGGAAATCTTCCTGTTGTCATTGCTCATTGGTGGCTTGGCAGAGTTGATGCGTCAGCAGGGTGGCCTTGCATTTGTCACCGAAAAGTTGAGCAAATTGATCATGTCTCGTGCCGACAAAGCAGCAGAGAAAGGGTCTCCGCGCGCGAGTGAAGCGGGCATTGCGTTGCTTGTCAGTTTGACCAACCTTTGTACGGCAAACAACACAGTCGCTATCATTGTGGCGGGCGGTGTGGCGAAAGAGCTATCCACTCAGCATGACGTTGCCCCAAAACGAAGTGCGAGCTTGCTAGATATTTTCTCCTGCGTTATTCAAGGTGTTCTTCCTTACGGCGCACAGGCATTGCTGTTGGGGTCAATTTTTGAATTGTCACCATTGTCTGTTGTTGGTCAATCCTATTACTGCTTCCTTCTCGCTATCGCCGCAGCGTTTGCGATTGCTAGATCACAGGGCCAGCACACGGTTAAATAACCACCTAAAACACCCTATTGTCGACGCATGATGTCTACCAATGGGGTGTTTTTCAGTGATCTGGGCGGCAGTTTGTTGAAAGAAGAATGTGATGGTGAGCGGATATATTTAGACTGTTTCGTGAAGATGAAAAAAGTCTATTTCAATCATCACAGAAGCTGGACTTAGCGCCAACTTCTTCGCTCACAACAAATATAGGTAACACCCATGAAGGATCGCCTTTCTCTCAAGGCAGCGATTAGCGCTGCACTGCTGGCCTCTCTGGCTGGCTGTTCAACCACCACAGAAACAACGGAAGTTGTACCGGGTTGGCAACCAGATACCACCTATAACGTCACCATTCTTCACACTAACGACAACCACGGTCGTTTCTGGCACAACCGCCATGGCGAATATGGCATGGCTGCACGTAAAACCCTGATTGATAACCTGCGTACTGAAGCAGAAGCTCAAGGTTCATCTGTGCTTCTTCTTTCCGGTGGTGATATCAATACTGGTGTTCCAGAGTCAGACTTGCTTGATGCGGAACCGGATTTCAAAGGCATGACCATGATTGGTTATGACGCAATGGCTCTGGGTAACCACGAATTTGATAATTCGTTAGACGTGCTAGAAAAGCAAATGCAATGGGCTGATTTCCCTATGCTGTCGGCGAACATATACGACAAGGCGACAGGCAAGCGTAAATACCAAGCTTACGAGATTTTCGAAAAGAATGGCCTACGCATTGCGGTTATCGGTTTGACAACAGAAGACACGTCGAAAATCGGTAATCCGGAGTTTATCGGTGAATTGGATTTTCGTGACCCGAAAGCCGAAGCTAAAAAGCTGATTGCAGAACTTGAAGCGACTGAAAAGCCAGATATCATCATCGCAACGACTCACATGGGTCACTACGAAGATGGTAAGCGTGGTATAAACGCGCCGGGTGATGTTGCATTAGCACGCTACCTAGATAGCGGCTCACTGGACATGATTGTGGGTGGTCACTCACAAGAGCCAGTGTGCATGGAAGGTCCAAACATGTACAACAAGTCGTTCAAGCCGGGCGACGAGTGTAAGCCGGATAGCCAAAACGGTACTTGGATTGTTCAAGCCCATGAGTGGGGAAAATACGTCGGTAAGGCAGATTTTGAATTCCGTAATGGCGAGTTGAACCTGGTTTCTTATGATTTAATTCCTGTTAACTTGAAGAAGAAAATTAAAGTTAATGGTGAGAAGAAGCGTGTATTTATCCAGAGTGAAATTCCAAAAGATAAAGAGATATATGACTTCTTGAAACCTTACCAGGACAAAGGCCAAGACAAACTGAGCGTTAAGATTGCAGAAACTAACGGTAAGTTGGAAGGTGATCGTAACGTGGTTCGTTTCCAGCAAACCAATCTTGGTCGCATGATTGCTGCCGCGCATAAAGAGCGTGCGAAGGCGGATTTCTCCGTGATGAACTCTGGTGGTGTACGTGATTCGATCGAATCAGGTGATGTAACGTACAAAGATGTTCTTACTGTTCAGCCGTTCGCTAACATGCTGACTTACACTGACATGAGTGGTGCAGAAGTGCTTGATTACTTGAATGTGGTGGCGACTAAGCCAGTAGATTCAGGTGCCTATGCGCAGTTTTATGGCATCGCAATGACGGTCTCGCCTGAAGGCGTGAGCGACGTTGTCATCAATGGTGAGCCGCTAGATACAAATAAAGTGTATCGCTTTACAGTCCCAAGCTATAACGCAGCAGGCGGTGATGGTTACCCTAAAATTGTGGGTCACCCAGGTAACGTAAATACCGGTTTTGTTGATGCAGAAGTCCTCMAAGACTTCCTAGAGAAAAACTCACCGATTGATGTGAACAAATATGAACCAAACGATGAGATTGTTTACAAATAAACGCAGGTGAGTTGAAGTGAGTGCAATCGCTCTTGCTATCACGCTCTCGCAAAAATGGCACTGGTGACAGTGCCTTTTTTTATGTCATTATCGATACGATATTGATAAGGCTGTTGCCGTATGCATGCCATATGGCTTTGCTTCGCCATGCTTGAGAGAAATAGATATGACACCGGCTATCACCCTTGCAGAAAAATCAGGTATTCCCTTTCATGTTCATAGTTATGAGCATGACCCAAGCAACACGCACTTTGGTCTTGAAGCGGCGTCTGTACTAGGGCAGGACCCTGCGCGCGTGTTCAAAACTTTGCTATTTGCCATGAATGGTGATCCCAAGAAATTAGGTGTTGCCATTGTTCCAGTTGCGGGTCAGTTAGACCTCAAAGCGGCAGCGAAAGCGGCGGGAGCGAAAAAAGCAGAGATGGCCAACCCAGAGATAGCTGAAAAAACCACGGGTTATGTTGTGGGCGGTATTAGTCCACTAGGACAGAAAAAAAGGCTTCCAACGCTACTCGATACCAGCGCACAGCAATTCGATACGATCTATGTAAGTGCGGGTCGGCGCGGGCTAGAAATTGAATTATCACCGTCTAACTTGTTGGTGCTAACACAAGGTAAAACGGCGGATATCGGAAAAGAGGGGAAATGATGCTTAAAAGGCTACCTGCATTCATGTTGGCGTGCTTACCTTTCTCTTCCACGGCACAGCAACCTGATTCCGTTATCATGACGTGTTATAAAACCAGTGAGCATCATGTCCAAGTCACCGCATGTCTTGATAATCACTGGCAACTGGCTGAAAAGAAATTAGATAAAACTGTCGCTTCATTGAATGCACACCTCACCAAATTAGATGAAATGTCGTCAGCATCAAGTGCAGCTAAAGCCGCGGGATTCATGATGACTCACTTTAATGTATGGCGAGAGGCGCAATGTAAAATGGTGGAAGCCAGCTATGCATCAGGCTCAGGTAGTGGTCAAGGCTATCTCAGTTGCATGATTGAATTGACGCAAGAGCAAATCGAAAGGTTGAACCACGTAATGGGTGTTAAGGAGAAGGCAAAGTGAGTATTTCCGTTTGGTTGAGCCTAGTGTTGGTATGCATGCTAGGCGCCATGTCGCCAGGGCCTAGCTTGGTCGTTATGGTTAGGCACAGTCTTGCCGGCGGGCGTTTACACGGTATTGTGGCAGCATGGGCACATGCGTTGGGCGTTGGTTTCTATGCGGTGCTGACTTTGCTTGGTCTTGCGGTTGTTCTCAAAGAATCTCCTACCTTATTTTCTTTTATTACCTATGCGGGTGCCGCGTATCTGGCATGGCTTGGAATCAAGTCGTTGCGAGCGAAGGGAGGGGTTGCTGCCAAATTGGAAAAAGGAGAGAAAACCACATTGCTTGAAGCCGCAAGGGACGGAGCAATGATCTCGGTACTCAATCCAAAACTCGCGCTGTTTTTTCTCGCATTGTTTAGCCAGTTTGTCGCAATAGGGACTGACACGTTCAGTCGTTCTGTTATCGTGGCAACGCCGTTTCTGATTGATGGTTTATGGTACACGGTAGTGGCTCTGGTACTTTCGTCGAGCCACATGTTAGAAAAGCTTAAGAAAAATGCATTATTGATCGATAGGCTGTGCGGATTGGTTTTGTTGGGCTTGGCAGCTCGAGTCATCATAACGATGTAAGCCATACTCGCTCTATGTGAGAGACGCTGTCATTTGAAATAGCGTTGTCATTGGAAATAGAAAAGGAGCGATAGTCGCTCCTTTTTTGTGTCTTTGAATATGAAACGATTAACCGCGGCGGTGAAGATGGCGCTCGCGTGTCTCCAGTTTCTTTTCCTGACTCTTTTTGATTAACGCGTAAACTGCACCAGCTCCGCCTTGGTGGCGTAATGCAGAGTGAAAACACTGCACATCACTAATTTGCTCAAGCCACTGGCAGACATAGCTTTTCATCTGCGCTTGAGGCGTTGAGCGTTCCCCTTTGCCATGCACGATAATCACAGTGCGAATATCCATTCTCTGGCATTGTTTTAGAAACTTAAGGATTTCTTCTCGCGCATCTTTCAACGTGAATTTGTGAAGATCTAGGCGAGCTTGAATGTCATATTTACCCAGTCGAAGCTTTCTGAATACACCGTCTTGAACACCCGCTCGCTTATAAGCAACGATATCATCGGGCTTGAGCATCTTAGCGTAATCAAGGGATAGGTACTGTGGGTCACCATCAGACAGCTTCTGAGCTGCAAGTTGACGGGCCAACTGTGCATCAGAAGGTTTGTGTGGGTGGCTGGTTCTTTCGACCGTATCGTGATCGATAGGGGATACATCAGCCATCATTTCCCGAAAAATATCGGACTCATTATTACCGTTCATAGCCGTTACGGATTGGTGAAGCATGGCTGCAGTATAATTGGAAATTTTGATTAGGTCTCGTAGAACGTAAAATGAGAAAAGCCTGATAGCGGAAAATGATAACTAAGGGACGTGCAGAAATAAAAAAAGCCAGAGCAGGTAGAAGGCTCTGGCACAATAACTTCAAATGAGAGGGTAACTTATTGTGTTCCTGGTGCTTGAAGCGCTTTATATACAAAGAAACCACCCATGAACATGATCATGCCAACAGCAACAAAAATGACGATCATTGAGGAGAGGCCAATTGCGTTTCCGAAAAGTAGGTCTAACCAGAAGTCCATTTTTGTGATTCCTATGTCTATGAAAGTTAATACTAGGTTGCCAACTGGTGAATGATTCATCGATGATCCAGATCAAGTGAACGGCGTGTTATAACGACGTAATAATTCAACTGTGTTTGAGGTCGCAATTTATCCGTATTTGGTGATCCTTTAAGCGATCAGTCCGTAACTCATGAAAAACGTGATAAAACACTTGAGTCTACGGCGAGGATGAGTAATATAAGCCACCTCCGCAGCGCATAGCGCAGCGGGCTTGTCGGTGAATAGCGCAGCTTGGTAGCGCATCTGGTTTGGGACCAGAGGGTCGGGGGTTCGAATCCCTCTTCACCGACCACTATTTTTGGTTAACAGCCGCCTCTGAGAAATCGGAAAGAGTTGTATCTCGGTGAATAGCGCAGCTTGGTAGCGCATCTGGTTTGGGACCAGAGGGTCGGGGGTTCGAATCCCTCTTCACCGACCACTATTTAGGTAAACATCCACCTCTGTTAATTCAGTAAGCGGTGTGAATAGTGCAGGTTGGTAGCGCATCCATCTTTTGATGAAAAGCGGACCAGAGGGTCGGGGGCTTGACGGCAAGTCCCATCGAATCCCTCTTCACCGACCACTTTCAGGTAGACAGCCACCTCTGAGTAATCAGGAAGTGTTGTACCGGTTCGGTGAATAGCGCAGCTTGGTAGCGCATCCGGATCTTGGGAATGGCGGACCAGAGGGTGACCCTCTGAGAGCATCTCAAAAAACGCAAAATCTCGGTGAATAGCGCAGCTTGGTAGCGCATCTGGTTTGGGACCAGAGGGTCGGGGGTTCGAATCCCTCTTCACCGACCACTTATTCGAAAGCCTCTGCAGAAATGCAGAGGCTTTTTTCGTTTAGGTGCTATTGGGTTGGTCAGTCATGCGTAATGCATGATGGTCGGTACTGAATGCCGAACCAATCGAATTACTCTTCACTGACCACTTTCAGGTAGGTAGCCGCCTCTGAGTAAGCAGGAAGTGTTTTAACGATTCGGTGAATTTCGCAGCTTGGTAGCGCATCTATGCTTCTAAATAGAAGAGGACCAGAGGGTCGGGCACGGAATGCCGCCCAGCTCGAATCCCTCTTCACCGACCAAGTATTCGAAAGTCTCTGCAGAAATGCGGAGGCTTTTTTCGTTAGTGAGGAATGGTTTTTTTGAAACTCGAAATGCTACAACCAGCACTTTGCGGTAACATACCCGCTATCAGAGAATTAAGTCAGTATTAGCAGGGTAGTTGTATGCGCAAGTCATTTATTATTTGGTTTATTTTGCTTTTCTTCGTATCAATGATTGTGACTAAAGTGGTGGTCGGCAGCTAAGGTCGACCTTTTATCACGACGGGAATTCAGGCAGTTCGCAGTCAGCTTTTTGGCCTTGATTCAATGGTGTGATAGTGAACCCTTTGTTATTCAATAGCGTTAATAGCCCTTCTTCTCCCGGCAAATGCAACGCACCCACAATCACCACGTATTCACCCTTCGGCATTTGTGCTGAATCAGTCAGCATTTTTATCCAATTGATATTACGGTCGATCAGTAGCTTGCGTTCGAAATCGCTGGCATCCCCCATTTCATCAACAATTGTTGTCATTTTCTCGTTATCACCGACATGCCATGCTTCAATCAGGCACGGCATAAACTCTTTTGAAAGTGCCCAATGCGTTAGCGTATCGTCCAAGAGGGCGAGACCGTGGTCACCGGTTCCTGCCAGTAAATCAATCTGCTCTTGAACCGTTTCAAACGTCTTCACGGGAATATTTAAGTTTTTTGTGCGAGAAAGAAAGTGCAGATCGATGCCTAGTGCTTGTTGGAGGTCCAACGTTTGGCTTTGCGCAAGTTGTAACACCATGGCGGTTTGCCAAGGTGGCATGTTCAGTAATACGGATTCTGGATAACCCAATTCTTTTGCGATGGTGGCGAGTGCATCTCGTTGTGTCGAATCGACCAGTTCGCTGGTGGGTTTTCCTTGGGGAAATGTTACTTGTGTATCGTTGTTCACATCCGCTTCGACTATCAATGCGTCGGCCTGACGAAACCGTGATTCAATCACGTTAGGAAGCGGGTAAAAGTCAGGTTTTCCCAAATGGACCGAGCCCATTAAGGTATAGGTAAGTTCACCTTTTTGTGCTTGCCACACCAAAGGTTCAGCTGTAACAGATTGAGCGAAGAAAAATGCAAATAGCGCGGGGAAGAAACGTTTCATTAAACCTCCATACCTGTGGTTATTCAGTATGGAGGCTCTGGTTCTAAAAGTCAGCTTTAGTTGTGGCTGTTATAAATCATGGTCATGCCAACGTGAGAGAAGCCCACTACGTCATAGGCGTCTTTCTCGTCTCCATACTCCATACCCGGTGAGCCCATAGGCATACCTGGAACAGCAAGGCCAGCAAGCTTAGGTTTTTCAGCAAGGAACTTCTTAACGTCACTGGCAGGAATATGGCCTTCAAATACGTAGCCATCAATCACTGTGGTATGGCAAGAAGCGAGCTGTGGTTTGATGCCAAATTTTTGTTTGATAGGGTTCATGTTGACATGATCTTCGGCGGTCATTTCAAAGCCATTGTCTTCCATGTGTTTCACCCACTCTTTGCAGCAACCGCAATAAGGGGATTTGTAAGTGATGCCTGTTGCCGCAAAAGTGCTTGCTGAAAGAAGTGCGAGGGAAAAGGCAGCAAGTTTAGGTAGAGTTTTCATGATTATCTCCTCAATATTTTTTGATTTTTATGGCCATGCGCACCAGTACGGGCACATGGCTCAATGTTTAGTTTTATTGTGTATCTTTCTTGCCTGATAGCCAGAACCACCAAATGATTAAAGCAATTAGGCCAACGCCTATCAGATTAACCAACATGATTACCTCCTTTGCGAGGTTTGAACCAGCGCAGTCTATTTGCGTTACTCACCACAGTGATAGAAGACAGCGCCATGGCAGCCCCCGCCACTACAGGGCTTAGTAATGCGCCGGTGAGGGGATATAGCACACCCGCCGCAATGGGAATACCCAAAGAATTGTAAATAAATGCGCCAAACAGGTTCTCTTTCATATTACGTAGCGTTGCTTTGGACAATTCTAATCCGTCTGTCGCAGCATCAATGGAGTGACGCATCAATGTGATTTGCGCACTTTCAATGGCTACGTCGCTACCGCTTCCAATGGCAATCCCCACTTCAGCTTTAGCAAGCGCTGGCGCGTCGTTAATACCATCGCCTATCATGGCGACTTTACGCCCTTCTGATTGCAAGCTTGAAATCACATCGGCTTTACCATCCGGTAGTACGCCAGCGACAACATCATCAATCCCTGCTAGTGCAGCAATGGCCTTGGCAGTATCAGGGTGGTCGCCTGTTAGCATGACGACTTTGTAGCCTAAACTCTTCATACGAGCCACGGCGCTGGTTGAATCATGGCGTAGTGGGTCGCTAATTCCAATCAACCCTAATAACTGCGTGTCGCGGGCAAGGTATACAGTGGTTTCACCGCGTTGGGCTTGTTGTTTGGCGTGATCGCTTGCATCGCTGACATATACGCCTTTCTCTTCCATCAAACGCGCATTACCGAGAAAGTATGTGGTGCCGTTAATGCTTGCTTGCAGGCCCTTTCCGGGAATGCCTTCAAAATGCGCAATATCCGATAACATCAATGACTTTTCTTTGGCTGCATCCAACACCGCCTTGGCGAGAGGGTGCTCAGAGCCTTGTTCTAAGCTGGCAGCCAATTGAAGCATTTCTTGATCGTCGAGAACCATACTGTCTAATGAAGTGACTTGTGGTTTGCCTTCTGTCAGTGTTCCGGTTTTATCTAACACCACAGTATTAACGCCAGCCGCATGTTGAAGTGCTTCTGCATCTCGAATTAACACACCGAGTTCTGCTGCGCGTCCAACCCCTGTGGTGACAGACATGGGCGTTGCCAGTCCTAGTGCGCAAGGGCATGCAATGATCAATACGGTTGTTGCGGTCACTAACATGAAGCTCAGCTTGGGATCAGGGCCAAAGTTGTACCAACCTAGCGCAGTAAGAATCGCAATGATCATCACGGTCGGGACGAATATTGATGAGACAGTATCCGCCATACGTGCTAATGCAGGTTTACTGCTTTGCGCTTGTCGGACCAAATGGATGATGCGCGACAGCATGGTGTCGCTGCCAATGCCCGTAGCGGTAAATAACATACTGCCGCTTTGGTTTACTGTCCCTGCGTGCAACGTGTCTCCGGTGACCTTTCTGACGGCGAGAGGCTCACCAGTCAACATGGATTCATCGACATAGCTTTCGCCACTGTCAACAACGCCATCAACGGGGATTTTTGCCCCGGGTTTGATGCGAAGAACCATACCTGCGGTGACATCCGACAGCGCGACTTCGCGCTCTTGCCCGTTTTCGACGACTAAGGCATTTTGCGGCTGAAGGTCGAGCAGCCTATCTAACGCTTTAGACGTTGAAGCGCGAGCTTTGGCTTCAATCGCGTGACCGAGGGTGACCAAGCCAAGAATCATCGCGGTGGCTTCAAAATAGACGTGTCTTGCTTGTTCAGGAAATAGCGTTGGCGCAATCACAACGGCAATCGAATAAAGCCATGCCGAGCCAGTACCTAAGGCTACCAAGGTATCCATCGTCGCTCTGTGATGCCGCAATGCCTTAACGGCATTGATAAAGAAATGCTTACCCGCGGTGCAAAGCAGCGCCAACGTCAGGAGTGCAATTATGCCCCAAGCAATTTGACTGTTGGTGCTGTCGACAGTCATTGAGCCACCGAATAACCCCCATGCCATCAGAGGGGCACCTAGCCCCAAAGATAGCCATGTGTTGCGCTTGTGTTCCGCAAACTGTTGGCTATGCAGGGCCGCTTGTCGTTCTCTGCGTGTGGTTTCATCTTCGCTCACCTCAGCACCATACCCTGCGCTTTCAATGGCGGTAATGAGTGTCTTTGCGTCAGCATGGCCGGAGACTAGTGCGGTACGTTCTGCCAAATTGACGTTGACGCTATCAACGCCAGAAACGCTTTTAATGGCACTTTCGACCGACGATACGCAACTTGCGCAGGTCATGCCTGAAAGAATCAATTGCAGTGAAGCCGTATTGGGTTTGTTGGCAACTGGCGCTTGAGTGACGTTGGCGTCGGTTTTTTGCAAAGGAACTGAACCCGCAATGCCTGCCGTTGGGGTGGCCTCGTCCTGATCGATAACCTGATAGCCAACCTGCTCAACGATTGCAACCAGTGCATGTCGTTTTAGCCCACTGGAAATGGTAGCTTCAGTTTTGCTCACTTTGAAATCATAAATATCAGGGGATGCGTCAAAGGCTGCTGTCAGTTTAGCCACACAACGACCGCAACTCAGGCCGGCAAGTGGCAGCGTGACTGTGTTGCCGACTTGATAGCCAAGGGACTCAATAGCCGCAACCACTTCATGGACTGGCGCATCAGCGTTGATTTTTATGCTGGTTTTGTCTGCACTGGCTTGGGTTACGCCATCAATAGCGTCAACCGCCGTCATAACCTTGCGTACACAATTCATGCAATTCAGCCCTGATAAGGGAAGCGTGATCAGATTTTGTGCTTTGATTGGCGAGTTTGGGTTTGGAGCTTGTATATCAGCCATGCGGTAACCTTGTTTCGCCCATAGTGACTTGCGGTCAGGCGTTGGAATTGTTCATAATGTAAAGCATAAACCTTCCATCAACTGTAAGGTCAAGCATGAATGTGAGATTGGGAGCGATTGATGAAGATTAATGAAGTTGCCCGTATAACGGGGCTAACCGCGAAGACCATTCGATTCTATGAACAGAAGGGTGTGATCAGCGAACCGGATCGCAGTGAGAACGGATACCGAGCTTACAGCGAACAACACATTAATGAACTGCAGATGATCAAGCGATCACGGTTGGTTGGATTTAGTCTCGATGAGTGTCAATCCTTACTGGATATGTCACGCAATCCGAACCGTCGAAGTGCCGATGTAAAACAGAAAGCACTAGAGAAAATCGCAGAGATTGATGAGAAAATTATTGAGCTGAAAGCGATGAAAGCCTCCCTTAAGTCTTTAGCGAATACATGCCCCGGTGATGAGAGTGCATGCTGTCCGATCATTGAAGCTCTTTCTCAGGGCAATGATTGAACAATCACTTCTCATGAAAAAATCCGCTCATTGAGAGCGGATTTTCTATTTTTGCGCATAGAGTTAGTTCGTGAGTTTAGTTGGTGAACTTAGTGCGTATGCAACATAGCCATGTCATGTCTGCTATCAAGCGCGAAGCTTGAATTGGCCAACAATACTTTGTAGCGTATTTGCCAATTGAGAAAGTTCGTTACTGGCATTGACGGTTGTTTCGACACTGTCTGCGCTTTCTTTCGAAATCGAGCTGACCTCTTGAACGTTTTTGTTTATTTCTCTTGTCGTTGCACTTTGTTCTTCACAAGCCGTAGCATTCAGCGTACTGAACTGTTGTATTTCGTTGATCGCTTTTGTGATGATATTGAACGCATCGCCAGACTTGCCAGCATCTTCTACGCTGGCGTTGACGATAGCACTGCTTTTCTCCATGCTCGTGACAACTTCGCGAGTACCTTGTTGTAGTCTCTCTATCAGACTTTGAATTTCTGATGTTGAGTTCTGAGTTCGCTGAGCCAATCCCCGCACTTCGTCCGCAACAACGGCAAACCCACGGCCTTGCTCCCCAGCCCTTGCTGCTTCAATCGCTGCATTCAATGCAAGCAGATTAGTTTGGTCCGCAATACCTAAGATGACGTCAAGAATGCCGCCAATGTTATCGGTTTCTTCGGCGAGTTGATTAAGACGATTAGCCGTTGTGTTGACTTCGTTTTCAAGTGTTTGAATGCTGTTGATAGTATCTTGTACTACTTTCAGTCCTGATTGCGCTTCACCGTTAGCCTGATCAGCGAGTCTTGCAACGGCTTCGGCATTGCTGGAAACGTCATTAACAACACTTTCCATCTCTTGCATGCCAGTCGCCACTTGTTCTGTCATGTGTAATTGATTCTGTGCCCCCTCGCTAGTGGCATGGGTGGTACTTCCCAAGTCACCTGAAGCGACACTGAGTCGATCACTGGCTTTAGCCATACTCGTGATGATACCGCTGAGACTTTCAGAGGTATCTCTCAGCGCATTTTGGAGATGTCCAATTTCGGTATTGGCGCCTTTTTCGAGTGTAAACGTCAGGTCTCCTTTTGCGAGTGAGCCTGCAGCGGCAACCACTTTGCCGATTGGCTTCGTAATTGTGCTAGATACAAATAGACCAAACAGAATAGCGACAATGATGGTTGTTATGCCGCCGAAAATAATCACATTGGAAGCAATGACTGATGCTTCATGTGCAGCCGTGGAGCGTTGCTCCATGAGGCCTTGCTCGATTGAAACGATTGCAGCCACTTTCTCTCTCAAACCATCCATGAAGGCCTTGCCCTCTTTCTTTGATAGCTTGAGGTATAAGTCTTGAGACGTCGAAAATTTGTTGGCTTCTCTCACTTTAGTGATGGCTTGTTCTGCATAGTCGTTAATCCAGCCTTGCGCATCTGAAGCCAGTTGGGTGCCTTGAATACCTCCCAATATCGCTTCTGCAGTTTCTTTTCCTGCAATGTAGGGCTCTAAGTATTGCTCTTGTCGGTTTAGCAAGAAGCCACGAAGACCCGTTTCCATATTGATCATCGAGCTAAGAAGCCTGTTTCCAGCCAAACCAAATTGGTTTGACGCAATTTCTGCTCTTAGACCGTCCATTTTCTGTTTGCCGATCCCAGAGTCAATCAGTGCTTTCAACTCTGTGTTAATTTCATCACCAGCACGAATGTCTTTTCTAAGTGATATAACACTTTCTGCGTAAACGTCCCATTTGGCTGCATCTTTGGCGACGTCATCAAATCTGACTTGTTGGGCGGGGTTATCACTGGTGAGGTTTTTAACGATATCCAAATTTTCTTTGAACGATTTCATCCCGCCAAAGTAGGGTTCCAAATAGGCATCTTCCCCTCCAATAGCAAAGCCACGAAGACCTGTTTCTTTGTCGACCATGGCGTTGACAAGGTTATTTGAATGATCCATGACCTTGTAAGTATGGTTAACCATGTCTGCGGTTTTATCCATGGTATTAATGCCGTTCCATGCGACACCGCAAAGCAGGGCAAGCAGTAACCCTGTGATTATATTGCCGACAAGTAATTTTGATTTGATAGTTAGCTTGTTCATTAACACGGCATCCCCCTGGTTAACAGGCTTAATCAAGCTGGTTAAACAATCATTCACTAATGGTGTACAGAAAATAGTCTGGCTCAAAATTGAGTCGCTTGCCTCTATTTCTGGCAATTTTTGTTGGGGTATTCTGAAGGTGTGTTTTGCTTTGAAGTAGGCTGGCTGGGGTATTTAACTTTAAAATCAGTCGGTTAATATGTATTAGGATGTCTGGGTTTATGATGTTTGTGTTTGAATTAATTGTGAATTTCGAATAGGCATCGGGAGGGTGTTTTTATCACCCCCTTAATCGGGGAAATGACGACAATGTTTTCGACCAATGAAGCATCATTTCTCTCTTTGGGGGAATGCTTTTATACAGCGCTGATTGAGGTTTATTTTATTGATATACCCAAGCTTCAGTCAGCACAAAAAAAGGCCGCTCAAAAGAGCAGTCTATCTTAGGACTAGACACACCGACATAGGAGGTATCAATAAAGCAGTGAATACAGTTGGCGACGGTAACGGCTGGCAACTTCATTGCCCTGACCGAGGGCTGCAAGAATATCCATCATGGTTTTCTTTGCATCGCCATTGGCGCAGTTAAGATCTTTACGCAGTAAGCCGATGAGCAACTCTAATGCTTCTTCTTGACGGTTAACCTGACTGAATTGAATCGCCAACTCGTAAGCCAAATCCGCATTGCTTGGGTCAGCATCGTATGCGTTTTGAAGTTCGCGAATTTCTGGCGTGTCAGCGGCTTGCTTATGCAGTTCAACCTTGGCAATAAGTGCCTTGTATTGCGCATCTTGGTCTTGCATTAGCACGGTTGCAAGGGTGGCTTCTGCCGCGTCGTATTGCTGGGTTTCAACTAAGCACTCAGCCATGGCTAACTTAAATGCTCCGGCCTCACCCAATGCAGCTTCTAGCACTTTAAGTTGCTGCAACGCATCGGTGTAGTTGCCTTCAGCAATAAGTGCGAGGGCTTGTTTGAATGCTATTTCGTCTTGGCTTGGCAAATGACGAGTAAGCATTTCACGCACAGTATCTTCGGTTTGTGGCCCCGCAATACCATCAACAGGCTGTCCATTGCTGAACAATGCAAGGGTAGGCAATGCTCGAACGCCGAATTGCTGCACGAGAATTTGTTGCTGTTCGCAGTTGAGTAATGCCAGCGTGAAAGCGCCTGCGTATTCGTGTGCTAACTTTTCGAGAGCGGGAATGATCTCTGTGCTTTCTGGACTCATTTGCGCCCAAAAATGGATCAGGACTGGAGTGTTTACAGAATTCTCCAGCACTTGCTGAAAGTTTTGCTCGGTAAGTTCAACAATATAATTCGGTTGCATGGTTTCGCCCACTGAAAGGAGTAATGCTGTAAAGGTGGGGGGAGAGCACCGAAAATTCAAGGCATTAGGCGGCGAAATTCGTACTTGGTGGCAAAGTTGAGAGGTTTCATCAATAGGTTTGATGAGAAATGAAAAAAGCCACTGGTATCAGTGGCCTCTCTCGTTTGGCGTTTGTCGATATGAAACGCTGACTTAGAACACAAGCAATATCGCCAGCGTTACACTCAGACAGAGCCAGTTCAATTGACTTAAGGACATAGTCCGGCTCCTTGAGGGGAATTATTGTTTTTGTTTTCGTCCCCGTTCACGGCCTGATCCGACACACATCACACTGAAGTAGAAGGTTAGGGCAGGTGTTTCACGGTACAAGGAAAAGCTTACCAAGGCTTTATGACAAAACTATGAACCTGACAAAATTGTTTTTATGCATTTTTTTGGGATCCATTCGACCATTAGCCTCCTTTGGCTAAAACGCGGTCAAGCATTCGTGAAGGAAGCAGCCTTTTGCACAGAGCCATATAGTGCGTTGGCTTTGTTACTCGATAGCGAATTTTCGCTCTTGGTGCGGTTAGCGCATGCAGTAGCGGTGCAATAATCGCTTCAGAAGGTAGGGTATACTTGTTGGTGGAATGTTCGCTTTCCATGCGAGATTGCTGGGCACGGTAATCACTTTCAAAGCGACTATTGTTAATATTTATGGCTTGATAAAAGGCGTCAAGCGCATTGGCACGAAAGCGACTTTCAATCGGGCCGGGTTCAATGAGGCTAATTTGTATTGGCGTGCCCGCAAGTTCCAATCGCAGTGTGTCTGTCCAACCTTCAACAGCGAACTTGCTGGCGTTATAAGCGCCACGGAATTTCAGGGCGACGAAACCTAACACAGAACTGTTCTGTACGATTCGTCCCGCGCCGTTTTCCATCATCATGGGAATCACAGCTTGCGTTAGGGTGTGCCAACCAAAAAAATTAGTTTCAAATTGTTTCCGAAGTGCATCTGTGGGCAAGTCTTCCAATGCACCTGGCTGACCATAAGCGCCGTTGTTGAATAGCCCAAAGAGTTTACCTCCTGTGTATTCTCTTACTGCCTCCACGGCAGTAAGAATGCTGTTGGTATCGGCCAAATCCAGCTGAATACAGTACAACCCTTCGGCATTTAGTCGCGCGACATCCACACTTTTTCGGCATGACGCAATCACATCAAAGCCTTCTTTTGCCAATGCGTGGGCACACACGTAGCCGATACCAGATGAGCATCCTGTCACCAAAACCGTTTTTGTCATTGTTTTTACTATCCTTGTTTGTTCAGATGAGGGAGAAGTTGCTCAGTCACAAATTCAGCTATCCATGGTTGGGCGATGTCTTTCGGGTGAAGACCATCAGACATCATCCAGCCATCAGTGAGTACGACTTTTTCCATAAAAAAGGGAATGAGTGGGATTTGCATATCTTTACTTAGAGATGGATAGATATCGGCAAAGGCCTTGCTGTATCTTTGACCATAGTTAGGTGGGATCTGGATCTGCATAATGGCAACGTTCGCGCCATTTCCCTGACTAAGACTGATCAATTTGGCCAAGTTGCTACGTATTTGTTTGGGCGGGAAGCCTCGCAATCCATCATTTGCGCCTAGTTCAATAAATACCCAGTTAGGTTGATGTTGCTCAAGCAGAGCAGGAAAACGGTCTAGGCTGTTGCCACTCGTGTCGCCAGAAATGCTGGCGTTAATCACGCGCGTTATTGGGCTAGAAGAGGCCAATTTCGGTTCCATCAACGATGGCCAGCTTTTCTCAATGGCCATTTGATAGCCTGCGCTCAGGCTGTCACCCAACACAAGCAGCGTCTGAGCCGTGGCGCTTTGACTCAGAATTAAAAGACAGAAAGAAAGGATGCGAATCATGACAACTCCAGTGATCAGGGCCAGTAATGTTTCAAAAAAGGTGACGACGAATACGCAGTCTCTGACCATTCTGCAGGATGTTTCGCTTCAGGTCGAGCAGGGGGAAAGTATTGCTTTGGTTGGGGTTTCAG